>MNYK01000081.1 GCA_001873115.1 Desulfobacterales bacterium CG2_30_60_27
GGTAACTATCCAGCTTGTGTCGGCAGTCAAGCGTTCCCGGCCTGAAAATACTTTTCGCTCATGCGGGGGCGGGCGTCCTGCCCGCCTCCGAGGCGTCCGCGACCTCCCGCGCATCCTGCGCCCGGTCGCGGACGAACCCGCGAAAAGCATTTCCAGTCCGGGAACTCCCCTGGGTTGCGGTTCCGCTGGATAGTTACCTTTCAGCTTCCCTTACGCACTCTTTTTCGTCTTGTTCTCATAGAGCACCACCGGGTATTCCCCGGCCAGGATGACCTGCTCGTTGATCACGCACTCCTTGACGTTTGGATCGGAAGGCAACTCGTACATGACCTCAAGCATGGCCCGCTCCAGCACCGACCGCAGCCCGCGCGCCCCTGATTTTCTCTGGATGGCCTCCTTGGCCACGGCCTCCAAGGCGCCTTCGGTGAACCGCAGCCTGATGTTATCGAATTCGAACAGCCGCTGATACTGCTTGGTCAGCGCGTTCTTGGGCTCCTTGAGAATACAGATAAGATCCGCCTCGCTCAACTCTTCCATGGAGGCGATGACCGGCAGACGACCCACCAGCTCGGGGATGAGCCCGAAGCTCAAAAGATCCTCTGGCCTGACCTGCGCCAGGATATCCCCGAGCTTTTTCTTCTGGTCACTCACCACCTTGGCCCCAAAGCCCATGGACTTGGTGCCGACCCGTTTCTTAATGACGTTTTCCAGGCCCACGAAGGCGCCACCGCAGATGAAGAGGATATTGGTGGTATCGATCTTGATATAGTCCTGCTGCGGATGCTTGCGCCCGCCCTTGGGCGGCACGCTGGCCACGGTGCCCTCGATGATCTTGAGCAGGGCCTGCTGCACCCCTTCGCCCGAAACATCGCGGGTGATGGAGGCGGAATCCGATTTCCTGGCGATCTTATCGATCTCATCGATGTAAACAATACCGCGACTGGCCCTATGCACGTCGTGGTCCGCGGCCTGCAAGAGGTTCACCAGGATGTTCTCCACGTCCTCGCCCACATAGCCCGCCTCGGTAAGCGTGGTGGCGTCGGCCATGGCAAAGGGCACGTTCAGCGTCCTGGCCAGGGTCTGGGCCATGAGGGTCTTGCCGCTGCCCGTGGGGCCGATCAGGATGATGTTGCTCTTCTGCAGTTCCACCTCTGCATGGCCGTCGATCCGATTCTTGGCATCAATCCGCTTGTAGTGGTTGTGAACCGCCACGGACAGCACCTTCTTGGCGTATTCCTGGCCCACCACATATTCGTCCATGTGGGCCTTGATTTCCATGGGCTTCAGGGCGGAGGTCTTCACCTGGGCCTCAATGGCCTGCTTGCGGTCTTCGCGGACGATCTCGTTGCACAATTCGATGCACTCGTCGCAGATGTAGACGGTGGGCCCGGCAATAAGCTTCTTCACCTCGTCCTGACTCTTGCCACAGAAGGAGCAGAGCACCTCGATTTCACCGTTGGCGTTCTTCGCCATAATTATGCCTCCCCCCCCTCCTGCTTGTCCCGCTTGAGCAACACCTTGTCGATAATGCCATATTTTTTGGCCTCCTCGGGACCCATGAAGTAATCGCGCTCCGTGTCGGCCGCGATCCTTTTAAGGGGCTGGCCGGTGTGACGGGCCAGAATCTTGTTCAGATCCTCGCGCATGCGCAGGATCTCCCGAGCGTGGATGTCGATGTCAGTGGCCTGGCCCTGGAAACCGCCCATGGGCTGATGAATAAGAATCCGGGAATTAGGCAGGGCATAGCGCTTGCCCTTTGCGCCGGCGGCCAGCAGCAGGGCCCCCATGCTGGCGCACTGGCCCATGCAGAGGGTGGCGATGTCGCAGCGCACATAGTGCATGGTATCGTAAATGGCCAGGCCCGCGGTAACCGAGCCGCCCGGCGAATTGATATAAAAGGTGACATCCTTGTCCGGATCATCCGCCTCCAGGAACAACAACTGGGCGATGATCAGGTTGGCGACGTCGTCGTTCACCGCCGTGCCCAGGAAAATGATGCGCTCCTTAAGCAGGCGGGAATAGATGTCATAGGCCCGTTCGCCCCGCGGACTCTGCTCAACCACCATGGGAATCAGGTTCATGCGTTAACTCCCGTGGTTGCCGCGGCGGCAGCGGGCGCCTTGGTGATTACGGCCTCGGCCCGCAGGAAGGCAACGATCTTTTCGCTCAGCAGTTCATTCATGAAGGGCAGCAGATCCTCACGTTTGCGGAAATATTGCTTCACATCGGCGACGCTCATCCCATAAACCTTACCGACCCGTTCGAAGGCGTTGTTCATGTCCTCGTCGGTCAGGGTGATATTTTCTTGGGCAGCGATCTTCTTGAGCAGAAAATCACCCTTCACGCGCCGGATGGCGGCATCCTTATATTGCTCGGTGAGCTGCTCGTGGGTGATGCCGGCCGCCTCCAGGGTCATGCCGGGGGAGCGCCGCTCCAGGTTGTCCTCGGTCTCCTTGATAAGCGCGTTGATCTCGTAAGCCACCAGCCGGTTCGGCACCTCGAAATCATGGGCTTCCAGAAGCTTGAGCATGATCTTGTCGGTAAGGTCGCCCTGGGCGATCTCTTCCTGCTGCTTGAGGAGGCGCGCCCGGAGGTGCTGTCTGAGATCCTCAAGTGAGCTGAACTCGACGCCCGCATCCTTGGCAAACTCGTCATCCAGCGCCGGCAGAACCCGTTCCTTCACATCCTTGATCGCGATCTTGAACTCCACGGTCTTGCCGGCCAGCACTGGATTGGCAAAACCGGCCGGAAAAGCGACCGTGCGCTGGGACTCTTCACCCTTCAGCAGGCCGACGAAGAGTTCCTCGAACTCCTTGCCGTTGCGACCCGAGCCGATATCCACCGAGTAATCCTCGCCCCGCACCTGCTGCATCGGCGCGCCGTCGTGGAAACCCTGGAAGTCGATGACGATGAGGTCGCCGTTCCGGATGGCCCGGTCCTCAACGCCTTGCAAAGGCGCCATCTGCTGCCGCATGGCCGCCAGTTCGCGGTCCACCAAGGCTTCGTCCACCACCATTGCAATCTGTTCAACTTCCAAACCCTTATACTGGCCCAGTTCGATCTCGGGCCGCACATCTACTTCCACGTCGTAGACAAAGGAGCCGTCCCCATCGAAATTAAAGGCCTTGACGTCGGGATGGGCCACGACGTCCAGTTTCATCTGCTCCAAGGCGTCAAAATAGGTGTCCTGGATCAATTTGTCGGCTACCTCGGCACGGACCTTGGCGCCGAAATTTTTCTCCAGCACCTGGCGGGGCGTCTTGCCCTTGCGGAACCCCTTGATGGCGACGTCCCGGCCGAGCTTGGCATAGGCGGCATCCAGCTTCGTGACCACATCCTGGCCAGGGACGACAATCTTCATTTTTCTTGTCAGACCACTGACACTCTCCACTGTAACCTGCATGATACCTTCCTTTTTGATTGAAAATCAGCACTCAACGCTCCCTGCGCGTCCACCCCGGGTCGCCACTGGTCGGCATAGCGTTGCGAGCTGGACAGATTCCACCCGCTGCTGGTGCGAGAGGGGGGAATCGAACCCCCATCCACGCTATGTGGGCTGGATCCTAAATCCAGTGCGTCTACCAATTCCGCCACTCTCGCAATCCTGGAAGGATAATCAATGTGATCCGCGCAGTCAAGATATTGCAAGAAAGAACCGGGGCGGTCGCACATGTCCTCGATCTCGTGCAACGGGGCCCATTTTATCAGTGCCATAATGGACCTCCTGCCTCGCGGGGGTTTGTTTGCCCCCAATGACGGGCCCGCGCGCCGGCCACCAGAGGCTAACCATTACTATAGCGCCAATGCCAAGCAGACGTTGGCGCCTGCCCCTGTGTCCATGATGTGGTAATTTTTTTGTAACCGTTCAGCAGCACCACATCTGCTTCGCGGTCTCGCTTGGCTCGCTTAGCTTTCATCGGCCTGCTCATGCGCAGTCATAGTCATAGTCAGCCATGCTGGTTATCCTTTTTGTTGTTGTGCCTGCCGCCTCAACCTGTCGATTTCATGATGTTTGATGGCCATCGTGCTTGCCTCTCGTTTTATAGAGCGCCAAAATCTTCTTTACCGCGATCGGGAAAAAACCAAGCACCACAAAGGATAGAAGCAAGCCCGGGGACAAGATGCCGGCCAGGGAATCAATCTTTGCCAATTCCTTGCCGGCATTGACGTAGACAATGGTCCCGGCCAGCATGCCGATCTGCGACACCCAGAAAAAGGTAAACAGGCGCATGCGGGTGAGACCCACGAGGAGGTTGATGATGAAAAATGGGAAAATCGGCACCAGGCGTAGAGAGAAGAGGTAAAAGGCCCCTTCATTGTCGATGCCGTTGTTAACGGTGACAAGTTTGTTGCCGAATTTATTCTGCACCCATTCCCGCAACAGAAAGCGGGAAACCAGACAGGCCAGGGTGGCACCGATGGTACTGGCAAACGAGACCACCACCGTGCCGACCACAAGACCGAAAAGACCGCCGCCAGCCAGGGTGAGCACTACCGCCCCGGGCAGCGACATGGCGGTGACCGCGATATAGATCGCCATGTAGGTGGCGACCACCAGAAAACGGTTCTCCAGATAGAGGGCTTGTAATTTCTCCTGTGACGCCTTGATGTAGTCGAGGGTAACATAGTGGCCCAGGTCAAAATACCGGAAGACGACAATCCCCAGAACGATGACGCCGGCGATGCCGATCTTTTGAAAAATTTTCCGGTTATTGTCCTCTGCCATAACGCCTTATATGATCAGGTGTAACTTACTCAGGTTGGCAACCGGTCAGCATTGGTGGAAAATTTGCTGACCTAAAAAAGCAGCGCCCCACAGGCCGCTGTCCTGGTTATCGATGAGCAAAACCGGAATTTTCGCCAAGATATGAGCCATGGTTGGTGAATTCAGAAACTCACCCCGAAAATTTGCATGGGCGAGCATCTCGGGATTTTGGGCCGCCAAGCCGCCGGCGATGTACAACCCGCCCAGAGCCAGCACCTCAAGGGCATAGTCCCGGCAGACCCGTCCATAGAATTTCGCGGCCCAGGCCAAGGTTTCGGATGCCGGGGTAAAACGAGCGCCGACGTCCTTTGGTTCTAAATCCTCACCGGAGAGAAACCAGTGGATGTATCGCAGACCACGGCCGGAGACCACCAGATTGCCGGTGATGTGTTTCTGGCCGCTCTTTTCCTGGACGAACTCCTGAAAAGCAAACTCTCGCGGAGAAATAAAGGGGAAACAGGCATGCCCGCCTTCGGAGGGCAGGGCCAGAAACCCATGGCCAGGGACCGGCACCAGAATTGCCTTGCCAAGTGCGGTGCCGGCGCCAAGGACGGCAATAGTCCCGGCCGCCCCGTTTTCTCCAGCAAGGATCACACGGGCCGACTTTCCCACCGGCGACCGACAGGCATAAGCCTGGGCGACAAAATCGTTGATCAGATATGCCCGTGGCAAACCTTTTTTGTTTTCTTTGCTGCTAAGATCAATATCCCAGGAGATATAAGGTGGGGCGCAGTACGCGCCATGTTCCACCGGACCGGCTACCGCAATGACCGCAATATCGGCCTCGTTGGCTGGCAGGGTAAAATCACTCCCGCGTAATTGCTCAAGCAGCTTGGCAAAGGAGTCGGCCTCGGCAGTGGGCAGCCACTTCGTCCCCACCAGCTTAAGCGCGCCGTTGCCGCCCATCTGGAAATGGGCAAAACGGCTGTTGGTGCCGCCGATGTCCGCGGCAAGAATAGTTTTCATTGATGTTTCTTTATGTATGTATTTTCAATCAATTAAGCGTTATACACACTTGACGACACCTTGCCGCCGCTGCCGGTCCAATCGGTATGAAAGAATTCGCCCCGCGGTTTATCAACGCGCTCATAGGTGTGAGCCCCGAAGTAGTCCCGCTGAGCCTGCAACAGGTTGGCGGGCAACCGGGCGCTGCGATAGCCGTCATAGTAGGAGAGCCCGGCGACAATGGCCGGCATGGGTATGCCTGTTGCAGCGGCCTTGGCTGCCACCTTGCGCCAGCCTCCCTGGGCCTGATGGATGGCAGCGCGGAAAAAGTCGTCAAGCAGGAGATTCTCCAAGGCCGGATTTATATCAAAGGCCTGCTTGATATTGCCGAGAAAAGCGCTGCGGATAATACAGCCGCCCCGCCACATGAGGGCGATCCCGCCGTAGTTGAGTTTCCAGCCGTATTCCTTGGCCGCATGACGCATGAGCATGTAGCCCTGGGCATAGGAGATGATCTTCGCGGCGTACAGGGCATCGCGTACGTAGCCCACAAACTCGCTCTTATCTTCAGCAAAATCGGCGGTCGGGCCATCGAGGAAATAAGAGGCCCTGACCCGTTCCTCCTGCATGGCCGACAGACAGCGGGCGAACACCGCCTCGCCGATCAGAGTCAACGGGATTCCCAGGTCAAGGGCATTGATCCCGGTCCACTTGCCGGTGCCCTTCTGGCCGGCGGCGTCAAGGATCTTGTCGATCAGGGGCGCCCCGTCCGCATCCTGATGACCAAGGATATTGGCGGAAATCTCCATAAGATACGAATCAAGCACCCCTTTGTTCCACTCGCCAAACACAGCCCGGATCGCCTCCGCATCCATGCCAAGCCCCCGGCGCAAAAAATCGTAGGACTCGCAGATAAGCTGCATGTCGCCATATTCAATGCCGTTGTGCACCATCTTGACGAAATGGCCGGCCCCTTCTGCGCCGACCCAGTCACAGCAAGGCTCGTCATCGACGCGGGCGGCAATGGCCTGAAAAATATCCTTTACATGCGGCCAGGCCGCCGGGTTGCCGCCCGGCATGATGGACGGCCCATGGCGTGCTCCTTCCTCACCGCCGGAGATGCCGGTACCGACGAACAGAATCCCCTTTTCAGCCAGAGCGCGGGTGCGGCGGTTGGTGTCGGTAAAGAGGGAGTTGCCGCCGTCAATGATAATGTCACCATGCTCAAGATACGGGGTGAGTTGAGCGATGAAGGCATCGACCACCGAACCGGCCTTGACCATCATCATGATGCGACGCGGCTTTTTCAGCGAGCCGATCAATTCTTCGATAGAATGGGTGCCGATGATCTTCGTCCCCTTGGCTGGGCCCGCCATGAACGCATCGACTTTGGAGGTAGTTCGGTTAAACACGGCCACCGTGAAATCGTGGTCGTTCATGTTCAACACCAGGTTCTGGCCCATGACGGCGAGGCCGATCAGTCCGATATCCGCTTGGAACATACCCCTTTCTCCTTTTTGATTGCCGGGTAGCGTCTATTAGTCAACCGTGAACATAACATCTTTACCCCGCCTCTGGTACTGGGAAAAACATGTTGCCAGCATGGGCCGGTCGACAAAAAAACAGGAGATGCGGGCCGCGAGAGGGTGTCGGATAAAACTTAGTGCCCTGTAACATTTACGTCCACCCCCCTCCATCCGCCCTTATCAGGGGGGAAGCCTTTAAGTCTCCCTTGATAAGGGGAGGCTTGGAGGGGTTAGATGCGAAAGAATATGTGTTCCATGTTACCAGGGTATCGTATGAAGGTGTTTGGGATTCCAGGCTCGAAGCAGACTCAGTTCCTGACAAAATAGAACCTGTCAGGCTAAGGGCCTGTCAAAAAATAACATGGTCAAAATTGCGCTCAGATTTGAGTCAGGTTTGGTCGTAGCGATTGAGCACCCCAAGAGTATTTGCTGCGCTGCACAAAACCACAGGCGTAGCAGGGCTACGTCGAGGATTTCGGAGTCTCGGTTTCACCTCGCTTACCTGCGATTGAGTTGCGGCCAAAGATGGCTCAAAGATGAGATGCAAGATGATCATGTTATTTTTTGACAGGCCCTAAGCAACCCATATAGTTACGAGGCAGCAATCAAGTCAGGTGGTCTTCTTGCCGCCCAGCAAGGCGCTTACGACGACCGGCGCAAACTGTTGCAACACTGAAGCCACCGCCACGCCGGACTGGTGGCGATTACCGGCCAGAAAGCCGCAGGACAATGCCACAAAAAGAACCTGCCAGGGCCGGTGCTGCAACCAACCTGCCAGGCTGAGCCGTTGGCCCGCTGCCCGTAACTGCTCCTTGGCCTGTAGCAGGGTCAGCGGCTTAAGCGGAGCGTGAGCCATGTCAATAGTCCTGCCAGAATGAATACCAGCGACCCGAGTACCACGGCCGCTGCCGACGGGCCGAGCGCAACCGCCAGGCCCGGATAGGCAGCCCACAAAAACAAGCCAACCCCGGCCAGGGCGAGCAGCACCGCCCCGGCCAGGACCAGCAGTTGCAAGCCCGCGTGCACCACGGCCCGGCGCAGCGCCCTGCCCTCGGCCTCCATCAGGTTGGCCGTGGCAATGAGCAATTCCACGAGCCCGTTCAGCGCCGACCTCCAACATCCAGCAATTTAGCGATGACAAAACCAAGGCCGAAGGCGGTGAGCACGCTGCCGCTAGGGTGCGCGCCAATCTGCTGTTCGATATTGCCCATCTGCTCCTTGCCCTGCCTAAGGACCTCCTCAAGTTTCTTCTCAAGATCCTCCCACGCCCCGCGCGCCTTTTCCTGGATGCCCTCGGTGGCCCCTTCCATTCTCAAGGCGGCGGCCTCCTTCACCGTGCCGGTAAGACTGGCGATGTCTTTGCGGAGTTGGGCAATGTCCGCCTTGATGGCATCCACATCCTTGCGAATCGGTTCTTCCGCCATGACGCATCTCCTTAAGGTGTTGTAGCTGCTCTAGTTGTAATTCCGGATGATTAAAGATCCTGCCGTCTTTTCATAACACATTCTACTGCCATGACAAAATAGAAGTCAATAGATCTCGCTCACTTCTTGCGGATCAATACGGCCCAGGCGGAATCCGCAAGCTGCTCCTGACTGATGATGGTATGCCCTTCCTTCAGCGCCGAGCCCGGCACATTGTTAACGGGCGCGCCATCGTCGAGAATTACCTCAAGGATCTGGCCGGAGTGGAGCTTGGCGAGTTCCACCTTGGTATACACCAGATTCATGGGACAACTTACCCCGCGCAGATTCCTGGTGGCATCGGCAACCATAGGCATATTCATGACAGATCTCCTGGCACAATCTCGATTGGTTCAGGTTGCACGTCACCCTTCTGGATGCGGAAGGATTTCACCGTGGCCTCGTCGTTGGCCAGGGAAACGATGACATAACTTGTGGTCGGGTCAAAGGCCAGGCGGATGTCCTCCGCCGATGGCCGGGCCGGCGTCACCGGATGGCTGTGATAGACGGCGCAGACCCGCAGCCCAAGCTCGCGGGCGGTGCGAACCACGGTGAATTGCTCCTTGGGGTCCATGGCGAAATGTTCTGCCTCCTGGTCCGTATTGGTCATGGCAAAATGCTTACAGACCACCCCGTCCCGGCCGGCCAGATAGCCGCACACCTCAATGGGCGACTCCCGCCTGGCATGGGCCACCATGGCCTCGATAATCTCCTGGTTTATGCGGAGCGTCATGCCATTCCACCTCTGACTTAGCGCTTAAGGTCGCAAACCGACTGCTCGGCGTCGACAAGTTTAGTGATGGTTGGCTGCGCGCCGCAGACCGGACAATCCGGCTGGCGTTTGATGGCCACGCGCCTGAAGGTCATGGCCTTGGCGTTAAAGGACAGCAGGGTGTCGGTAAGCAAGTCACCTACCCCGGTAATGTACTTCAAGGCCTCGGTGGCCTGGATGGTGCCCAGCATGCCGGCGATCGCCCCCAGCACCCCGGCCTGGGAGCAGGTGGGCACCGCGTCCGGCGGCGGCGGCGTCCGGAACACGCAGCGGTAACAGGCCGATTGCCCCGGCAGCACGGTCATGGTCTGGCCGTCGAAACGCAGGATACCGCCGTGCGAAAAGGGGATGCCGGCCATGACGCAGGCGTCGTTGATCAAAAACTTGGTGGGAAAGTTATCCACCCCGTCCACCACGAAGTCATAGCCCGCGATAATCTCGTGGATATTGGCGGCGCACAGATAGTCCTGATAGGTTTTGACGATCAATTCCGGGTTGATGGCCAGCATCTTCTCCCTGGCCGAGTCCACCTTGGGCGCGCCGATGTCCTTGGTAAAGTGGACGACCTGGCGCTGCAGGTTGGAAAGCTCAACCAGGTCATGGTCCAGGATGCCGATGGTGCCCACGCCGGCGGCGGCGAGATAGAGCGCCACCGGCGCGCCGAGCCCGCCGGCGCCCACGATCAACACCTTGGCCGCGGCCAGTTTTTCCTGGCCCTCGACCCCCACATCCTGCAAGAGAATGTGGCGGCTGTATCGTTCAAGATATGCCTCGCTTAATTCCATGATAGCAGCGAGTCTCCCTGGCATTTGCAGGCGCCGCCGCCCATGAAGTAAAGAAATTCGATCTCATCGTTCTCAGCCAGCAGGGTGGAGCCAAAATTGGCCCGCTCAACAAAATCCCCGTTGCGCTGCACCGAGACCATATCCGGAGATTCAACCTTCTGGATATCCAACAGGCGGGCCACGGTAACGGCCCCCTCTTCCAGCACCTGCGTTTCACCATTAACTCTGATGTTCATGACTCTCCCCAGTGGCCTGCCTGGATATTCCGCAACCCAGGGCAGACTTATGCGTTAAAATATGCAGGGACAAAGTGGCAAAGAGACAATGAAGTATCTGGTCGATATACTTTGCCACTCTGCCACTTTGTCCCTTACCTCTACTATCTTGTCAATATAAGTCACCACACTAGCCAGTCAATATTTTTCTGTAACACAATGTGGTATAACGCAGACCATGACGTATTCAACGCATGGCGCCGACGTGCGGGGGCAGCGGTGCAGGGAGACTTGGCCAAACCGGAAGTTGGTAACCAGTTAATTAAAGATCAGACCACAGGGGATGGCCGTGTCGATGTCCAAAAAGGTATCACCCTCACCAACCTTAATGGGTGGTAAGACAATCGTTGCGCCAGTGGCAGGACACTTGGTCGCAGTTGTCGGCGGCGGTCTGGAAGCATGGGAAGTTGCCCTCCTTGACCTGGATTGAACGGATCAGATCCGGCTTCTTCATCTTCCCAGGACTGACACCCAGCTCCTTGGCCATTTTTCTGACTTCCTGCACGTTCATGATGTCCTCCTCCATAATAGTTGAGCCCCGAGCATGTGCAAAGCACCTCCCATTATCGGATAAAGCAGGCAGACTTGTCAAAAGAATAAAATACACCCGGCAACCTGGCAACCAGGGTGGCTGCATCGTGGCGGTCAGACTATCCTGCCCTGATAGCGAGAAGATCGTGCAGACCACTGCTGCGCTGGGCTACACGGGCCACTGCCTGCCTTAGAATATCCTCCATATACCAGAGTTCGATGTGTTCCCGAGCCCGGGTGAGCCCGGTATAAAGCAATTCCCTCGTCAGCACCGGGGAATCGCGGTCCGGCAGGATCATCAGCACCTTCTCGAACTCAGAGCCCTGACTCTTGTGAACCGTCATGGCGTACACGGTTTGGGTCGCCGGCAGGCGGCCTGGCAGGAAGCTGCGCACGCCGCCCCCGGTAGTGCCCGGGAAATAGACGCGCAGCGGCCCGCCCTGTTCACCACCCGCCAGGGTAATCCCCACATCGCCGTTGAAGAGTTGCAGGGCGTAGTCATTGCTGGTGACCATGACCGGCCGGCCGTGATACCAGGTGGCATCGGGGCGGATAAGACCGGCCTGGGCCAGGATCGACTCCACGGTGTTATTCAGGCCGTCAACCCCGAAGGGGCCGCGCCGCAAGGCGCAAAGCAAGCGAAAGCGGGCAAGAGCGGCAAAGGCGGCGGCCGGGGTGGCGGCCTCCAGATAACCGCGAAACCCATCCACCACAAGATCGCGCAGGACCGTGGTCATCTGGCCCGCCTCTGGCAGGGGCTGCTGGCTGATGTCCCCATAACCACCGGCCTTAAGGGTGACCAGGGCCAGCGCCCCGTCGCCGCGGTTAACCGCCCGGGCCAGCCGGCCGATGCCGCTCTGCTCGGCAAAGCGGTGACTTTTCTGCAACTGGACAATGCAGTCGCCCAGCGCGCCGCGGGTCTCGGCAAGCGGCACGGCGGCCCCGCTCAGTTCCTCAAGCAAACCGCCAAACTCCCTGGAGAAGCCCTCCCCCTGGCCGGCGCCACAGATATCGCCCAGCACGGCGCCCGCCTCCACCGAGGCCAACTGATCCTTATCGCCCAGCAGGATAAGACGCGCCTGCCTGGGCACGGCCACAATCAGCTTGGCCATGAGCGCCAGATCCACCATGGAGGCCTCGTCAACGATGATCACATCAAAGGGCAGCGGGTGGTCGGCGTTGTGGTGGAAAGACGAAGAACCCCGGCGCGAGCCCAACAGACGGTGAATGGTAAAGCTCTCTTCAGGAAAAGCCTGCCGCGCCTCGGGGAAGTCGACAAGCGCCGTTTTTTCGAGCCGCAGGGCTTCCTGGAGACGGGCGGCGGCCTTGCCGGTGGGCGCGGCCAGGGCGATGCGCGACTTGGGATCGCTTGCCAGCAGAATGGTCAGGATTTTCGCCACCGTACAGGTCTTGCCGGTCCCCGGTCCGCCGGAGATGACGGAAAACGGTTTCAGCACCGCGGTAAGGGCCGCGAGCCGCTGCCAGTCCAAGGCGGCCGGAGCTACGGCAAAAAGACGGCTGGTGGTGTCCTTGATCCTGGCCATCTGGTCAGGGGCAAGCGCCAGGGTCTGACAACGGGCGCGGATGGCGTTGGCCAGAACCTGTTCATACTCCCAGTAACGGTAAAGATAGAGCCGATCGGCCTGGTCCAGCACCAGGGGGGTGAAGTCGCCAGGCGCGCCCACCACCGAGGCCCGGGAAAGCAGGCCGCGCCATTGGTCAAGATCCGGACAGCACACCTCGGGGCGGGCCGGGTCTTCCTGGTCCAAAACCGTGCCGGCCACCGCCATAAGAGGCAGACAGCTATGTCCACGTCCGCGCCATTGGCTAACCAAGGCCGCGGCCAGCCCGAGTTCCGCAATGTCGCCGCCAGCCAGACGGGTCATCAACAGGGCAAAGTGGAGGTCGAGGCTGGTGAACAGGCCCAACCGTTGTAACTCGTTGAACCAGGCCATCAGACAGGCTCCTGATCAAGGCCGGCCAGATAATCGGAGAGCCCGACCAGGCACGACTCAGCAGGCCGATCAAAAAACACCCCGCCGGCCGGGCCGAGGGCGGGCCGCATGCCGCGGACAAAGAGATAGTACACCCCGCCGAAGTGGCGGTCGTAAGCATAGTCCGGCAGACGGGTCGCCAGATAACGATGCAAGGCCACGCCATACAGGTGATACTGAAGGTAGTATTGTTCCCGGCGCATCACCGCGGTAAGGGCTGGCTGGCCATAATCCTTGAGGTTGGCGCCCAGATGGTTGGACTTGTAATCCGCCAGATAAAAACGACCCCGATGCGCAAAGATCAAATCGATGTAGCCCTTCATGAAGCCCCGGACCGGCGAAAACTGCAACCTGCTGGCGTCCGCCGCGAATGATACCGCGGTTACCGGCATGGAGCCTACCGGCGTGCGAAACTGCCGGGCCAGCCCCTGGGGGGTAATCCTGGCCAGGGGGTAATAGAACTCCAGTTCAGTCAAGCGTTGCGCGACGGCGATCTCCCTTAGCCGCAGCGGACCGTCCGGCGAAGGCATGGGGGTGGCCAGCACATTGCGTACCATGTTGGTCAGGGTGGCGGCCCAGTGCTCGTCGGTATTATACTGCCGCAGCACCTGGGTCACCAGACGGCCGATCTTGGCCTCGTCCTGCTCCTGAAAATCCAGGAGTTCAAAAAGACGGTGGATCAGGGTGCCGGGGGCCGCGCCGCGCGGAAAGGCGAAGATGTCCTCCGTGGCCGGACCGGCAACGGCCGAGGGGGTAAGCGCCATGTCCTGCTGGTCCCGGTCCGGCAGTTCATGGTGCGAGGCGCCGGCGGCGGCAAGGGCGGTAAAACTCGATACCTGCCAGTCCCGCCGGATGATGCCGGAAAAGTCGCGGGCCGCCAGCCGAAGATCGATCTCGCGGTCAGCCCCGGCCCTCGCAGCTTCAGGGTCAGGCATATCCCGCACCAGGATAGTACCGGCCGCTTTAGCCGCCAACCGCTCCAATCCCTGACGCATATCTGCGTCGGAGTGGCTGGCCAGGTTCTCCGGAATGCCCGGCTGATACAGCAGGTAGGCCAACGGCGACGAGGCAAAGTCAGTGAACTTGCCCCAGACCAGGTAACAGCGGTGCCGGGCCCTGGTGACGGCCACGTAGAGCAGGCGCAGGTTTTCCGCCTGTTCCTCCAGCCTGGCCTGTTCATAGTGGGCGAACCATCGATGGGAGCCCAGATCCAGTGACAGTCGCTGGTCGGCCTGCTGATCGTGGAAGGTCAACGGCTCCAGGCCGGCGGTGATGGTTGTAAGCTGGCGATAAGCCTCCTCCCGGCCGTCCTCGTCCGCCCGGGCCAACTCGACCGCCAGGTCACTCAGGGACTTTCGCGTTTCCTTGCTCAACAGGCCACCGCTGTGCAATTTGCCGTCCCAGGCAAAGGGGCAGAAGACCACGCCATACTCCAGCCCCTTGCTCTTGTGGATGGTGACGATCTTCACCCGTTTTTCGTCTGACTCCAGACGCAGTTGCCGCTCCTCGTTCTGGCCCGGGTTATACCGCTGCTCCCGCAGCCATTGCAGGAGGCCGGCCTGGCCGAGTTTGCCTTCCAGCTCCGCCTGCTCAAGAATCTCGGCCAGGTGCAGGATGTTGGTGAGACGCCGCTCGCCGCCAACCTGCTCCAAGAGCCGCGCCGGGATATTTTCCCGGATCAGCAGACGGCGGAACATGCGGATGAAGCCCTGACCATGCCAGAGATCATGATCCTCCTGGCAGCACACCAGCCTGGCATCCCAGGCAACCGGATCTTCCACCGTTGCCAGCATGGTATTGGCGCTCAGCCCCAGGATGCCACCCACCATGGCACCCCTGAGCAGAGCGTCGTTACCCGGATTGACAAGGGCGGTAAGCAGCCGTTCCACCTCCTCCGCCTCCTGGGTGGCAAACAAACTTTCCTGACTGCTCAATACCGATGGCACGTCACGTTCCCGCAGGGCCTTTTGCATTACCGCGGCCTGAGAGTGACTGCGGACCAGGATGGCGATATCGCCGGCCGCCAGCGGTTTCTCCCCGATCCGTGCTCGCCCGGCGGCGGCCAGGGCGAGCAGACGCACGATCTCGCCGGCCGTGGCCGCGGCAATGGCCGGCAAGGCCCACTCTTTTTTGATCAAACCGGAGCGGCCGGCCGGCGCCAGCTCCTCGGACACGAACCAGAAGTGCAGGGGCGGCTCCTGGCTGTTATCCACGGTCAGCACCGGACTTTCTTCCGGCGACTTGGGGGCGGCCGTCACCGGCCAGTAGGGAATCTCGGTAAAGATAAACGGCAGGGCATTGTTCTGAAAAAGGACATTCACCGCCTGGATCAGACCGGCTTCCGAGCGCCAGTTGGTGGCCAGGGTATACCGGCTGCGGGTATGGCGCACCGCCGCCATGTAGGCGAAGATGTCCGCGCCCCGGAAACCGTAGATGGCCTGTTTCGGATCACCGATGAGAAACAGGGTGGCCTGGTCGCCGGCATAGAGGGTGCTGAAGATGGTGTACTGCACCGTGTCGGTATCCTGGAACTCGTCGATAAGGGCGGCTGGATAGCGGGTACGGATGGCCTGGCGCAACGCCTCGCCGCCCGCGCCGGTAAGCGCCTGGTGCAGGTCGGTCAGGAGATCGTCATAGGAAAGGAGGTTCTGCTTGCGCTTGCGGCCAGCCAGTTCCCGGCGGCCGAACTCGATGCACTCCTGCTTGAAACGGGAGAGGCGTAGGGCCTGATCGTTGACCAACTGCTGTATCTGGTCACAGAGGGTGAAAAAAGGATGGTCAGGCGTAACCTGGCCTTTCTTGGTCGCGGCGCGCAGAGAGGCGACGGTGAACCTGTGAAAGTCGTCAAACAGCAGCGCAGAGTCCCCGTCCAGCCAGTCTTGCATCTGTCGCAGCCAAGCCGGGATGTTGCCTTTTTTGTACTTGGTGCCGTTCAACGCGGTATTTTCCAGAAGCAGCGTGGCAATGGCCTCGCGTTCCACACCCCACTCCCGCCGCATGGCGGCCACGATTTCCTGGAAGCGCCGGTCCGTGTCCGGCGCCAGGGGCATGTCCGCAACGAGCAGCGGCAGCGCGGCCCCGGTCATATACCGGCCAAACAGCTTGCGCAACTGATCCGGGCCCTTGATCCGGGTCAGCAGATAATCGGTCCAGGCGCCCGGGGCCGGATAGACGGTCTGGCGCCAGAAATCCTCGGCCAGGGCCTGCAGCAGTTTACTTTGATCAGTGATGATCTCGTTCTCGAACAGGGCGTTGGACTCAAAGGCGGTGTCCGTCAACACCCGCTGGCAGAAACCATGGATAGTGAAGATCCCGGCCTCGTCAAAGCAGGCCAGGGCCTGGCGCAGACGGGAGACGGCCTCGTCTTGGTCACAGCGTTGCACAAGCGCGGCCAGACACTCATCCTTGACCTCGCCATCCAAAGTAAAGGCTTGCAGCGCCGCGTGCAGCCGGCTGCGGATGCGCTCCCGCAACTCAGCGGTGGCCGCCTTGGTAAAGGTCACCACCAGGATCTGCTCCACGTTCAGTTTCTTTTCCAGGAGCAGGCGCAGGAAGAGGATGGCGATGGTGAAGGTCTTGCCAGTGCCGGCGCTGGCCTCGATGAGGCTGGTACCGGTCAGGGGGATGGCAAGGGGATCGAGGGCTTTCATGAGCCCCCCTCATCCCGCAGATGGTCAAGGAGCGGCCCGAAAAAGGCCAGAGCCTGTTTCTGGAAGTCTTCCGGCAACGGCTCACCCTCTGGAAAGACAAAGCGATAATAGTGGTCCTTGCCGCGTTCGCCCTCTTTATTGTAGCTATCCCGCCACGCACGGAACGCCTGCTCCATGCCGGCCTGGATGGCGACATCGTCCCCCTCCCCTGCCCGGACCCGACTGGCAAAGGCCAGCGAGGACTCGGCAAACAGGGGCAGCGGGGTCCGCAACCCCTGCCAGTAGGTGCACAGCAGCTCTTCCAGAAGCGCGCCGGCCGCTGACACCGGCTCAAAACGCCTGGCAGCCGTGGTCCAGGTGGTGGATGAACGTGATTTCTCCTTGCGGCCCACCAGCAGGGTCTGGCACGGGTGGCCAGCCGGGCCGGCGAGGTTCAAGACCAAATGATAAATCCAGGCCCTGATATAATCTTTTCCCTTGATGCTACTCGGCCGGACCCGGAGAAGATAATCCTGCCGCAAACCTGGCAACACGCCATGCAGATGAAAGCCGGCCAAGGTCAGATTGATCTCCAGGTCGGGTAATGGTGCTGACTTATGAAACTCCCGCAGATCATCGGCCAGGGCCGCCATCTGCCGGTCCTGATCCTGCAGCAGCAACTCCCCGGCCCTACCGTAAGGCAGTATGCCACGGGCCCGGCAGCCGGCATGGACCGAGGCGGACTCCCGGCCCTCCAGGTGGCTGGCCAGCAGGAGTTCCTGGAGTTGATAGCGATCGAGCCAGTCCAGGACAAAGGGTTCCTGTTCGTTCAGGATCACCCCCTGGTCATCGCAGTGGATACCCAGTCGCTCTCGCAACAGGAACCGGACAGGATTGCCAAAGAACTCAGCCAGCCGATCCACGGAGAGTGACCGAAACGCGGCCGGCGGTTCCGGCAACAACCCGCTGAACAGCGGCGGCACGGCCTGCTTTTCCCGGACCAAAGCGCAACTGGCCACGCAGTATTCCCGGGAAAAGCTGAAGAGCGCGCCAGGGGCGGCGCCGTTTTCGGTAAAATACCTGGGGCTGAAGGGCTGCAAGGGGTGACGGATGAGTACATGGTCTATCAGGGTGCCGGCCGGCCAGACATAGCCCTGGGTCAGATAATCCAGCAGTTCGCTGACCAGCACCGACGGGGGGAGGACCGTGTTGTCCTGAATACTCTGCCCCACATAGCTGATCATGAAATAACGCCGGGCCGAGAGCAGGGCCTCCAGAAAGAGGTAACGGTCGTCCAGACGACGGGAGCGGTCGCCGCGCCTGGGGGCCGCGGCCAGCAAATCAAAGGCCGGGGGCCGATGGGAGGCCGGGAAGACGCCGTCGTTCATGCCAAGCAGACAGACCACGGGAAAGGGGATGGCGCGCATGGGTTTCAAGGTGCAGAAGGTGACGCCCTTCTGAAACAGGTGGCCGGTTTCCCTGGCCAGCCGTTGTTCCAGGTCGGCGCGCACCACCGCCAGCGTTATCGGCGCCACAAAGGCCGCCTCAATGGCCTCGCTGGCGAGTTCATCAATGATGCCGGTCAGCATGAGCAGATCAATCTGGTTGTCAACGTCCGACGCCACGAAACGGGTCAGCAGACCCCGCAGCAGATCGCGCCATTCGGCCAGGGGTCGGGGCCTGGCCAGATCACGCACCGCCGGGGCCAGCTCCGCCATGAATTCATAAAGTTCGCCCAAAAGCCGGGCCAGGGAGCCCTCCACGTCGTCAAAGGGCAAAATGCCGGCAAAGGTGCGGCCCTCGCGGCCGGGCATGGCATAGCCCAGCATCATCCGGTCCAAGCCGGCGGCCCAACTGTTCTCGGCAAAATCAGGGAAGCCGAGCCCGGCCCGGTGGCTGCCGTCGATGCCCCAGGCGATCCGGGTCCGCGCCAGCCAGCGATGAATGATCTCCAAGTCGCCGGTGCTAATCCTGAAGCGCTGCCGGACACAGTCACATTCCAGAACCCGAAAGACCTCGGCCGCGCCGAAGCGACCGCCTACCAAATCGAGCATGGCAAAAAAGGCCGTCACCACGGCGTTGCTGTTTCTGGCGGTGCGGTCCGCGATGCTGAAGGGGATCTGCCGCTCCTGGGCCGCCTGGCCGGCGAAAACCGCCTGGATAAACGGCGTATAGGTCTCGATGTCCGGGGCCATGACCACCACATCCTGAGGCTCCAAGTCGGCATGGCGCGCCAAGAGATCCAGCAGCCGGTCGTGCAGCACCTCAACCTCGCGCATGGGGCTGTGGCAGGAGTGGAACTGGACGGATAAATCATCGGCAAACACGGTGTTAGCGGATGCGTCCGCCCCCGCCTCGCGCAGGTGCAGGATATCCGACTGCACCGCGGCCAGCAGGTTAGCCCCGCCCGGCTCCTCGAAGAGTTCCTCTTGATCGCACTCATAACCCTGAAGCATGTCAATGAAGTCGCGGCCCAGCCGGCCCATGGAGGCCAGCAGGGTGTTGCCGGTTTCCAGGTAATTCTCGGCCAGATGGCGCGCCTGACGGCTGCTCTCCCGCACACTAAGGATGTCGCCCCAGTATTCCTGGCAGGGATTCATGACAAAGATGTGGACATCAATGAACTGGGCAAGGGCGGCCAGGATGTCGAGGTAAAAAGGAGGCAGCGAAGAGATGCCAAACACAGTCAGGCGCTCGGGCAAATGCGGCCGACCGTCACCAGCCCGCAGCCGAGTCAGAAAGAGGTCGCGGACCGCGGCGCGGTGAGTGGCGCCATGGCGGGCCACCAGGGCGCGCCACAATTCGGCCTGCCAGTGGCTCTCCTGTCCGGCCTCCCAAGCCGCGACCATCTCCGGCCGGAAGATGATGTACTGGTCAAAGACGGCGGCCACCCGAGAGGCCAGTTGCCAGAGTTTGAGGCCGGTGGCATCGTCGTCAAGATAGCGGGCCAGTTGGGTGAAAGGCGGCTGGTCGAGCCTGGCCGGTATCAGGTCCATAAGGCTCAACGTCATGATTTCCCGACGGAATACCGAGGTGTCCGGCAACTCCGCGCCAGAGGCGGCAAAGACCTCCCGGACCATGGCCTCGGGAAAGGGAAAGACGCAGTTGGCCCAGACCCCCAGCCGCTCCGCCAGCCGCATGGCGACCCAGCGCTCCATGCCCTTGCTCTGCACCACGATGTGTTCCCGGGCCAGGGGGGAACTTAGGGGCTGCCCCACGAGAACCGCCAGGGCGTCGACCAATCTCTCCAGGCGATTACTGGTATGCAGGGTGAGCATAGGCGATATTTCCGGCGGGCTGCGGCGAGAAACTCCAGGTTGAAGGTAAAAGGAAAATGGGGAAATTTATATGACCTATGGGACCTATGGGACCTATAGGACCTATAGGACCTATCTATCCCCTTCACCCTGATTTTACCTGAGCCCGTGGCCGGTGAGGCGCTCCAGGGCCTCGTGGTAGCGGGCCGCGGTGCGGCTGAGGATCTCGGCCGGCAGGGGCGGTGGCGGCGGGGTTTTGCCCCAGGTGAGGGACGACAGGTAGTCGCGCAAAAACTGTTTGTCAAAGCTCGGTTGGCTGCCGCCCAACCTATACTGGTCGACCGGCCAGAAGCGCGAGGAGTCCGGGGTGAGCACCTCGTCGATGAGGATAAGCTCGCCATCGCAGATGCCAAGCTCGAACTTGGTGTCGGCAATGATGATCCCCTTGTCGCGGGCATAGGCGGCCGCCTTTTCATAAAGGGCCACGCAGATGGCAACGACCTTTTCCGTCCGCTCCTGGCCGAGGATCTCCTGCATCCTCGCCATAGAGATATTTTCGTCATGCGTACCCAAGGCCGCCTTGGTGGAAGGGGTGAAGAGCGAGGTCGGCAACTTTGCGGATTCACGCAGGCCGGCCGGCAGCGTAAACCCGCACACCGTATTGGACTGCTGATAGGCCGCCCAGAAGGAGCCGGACAGATAACCCCGCACGATGCACTCCACCGGCAGGGGCGCCGCCTTTTTCACCAGCATGGACCTGCCGCGCAGGGCCTCGGCATAGGGGTGGCAGGCAACGGGATACCGGTCCACATCCGCCGTGATCAGATGATTGGGCACAATGTCCTTCAGCAGCTCAAACCAGAAGAGCGACATCCGGGTAAGCACCCTGCCCTTGCCCGGAATGGGGTCGTCCATGACCACGTCGTAGGCCGAGATGCGGTCGGTGGCGACCATCAGCAGTTTGTCATCCACCGCGTAGAGGTCGCGGACCTTGCCGCGATGCACCAGGGCGAGGGTATCGAACTTGGTCTGTTGCAGCGCTTCCATGGGTTATTCCCTCTCGATTGGTTTCGTTTCGCAGGCCTGCGGCAATTATAGCTGCTCAATCCCGCCGGCGCCTCCCTTTTTTTGGGCAGCGCCAACAATGAGAAACACAATGCTGTTGGCAACAAATATAATTGTCCGGTTTTGTAGCAAATGAATTGTCCGCTTTTTATCCGGG
>MNYK01000021.1:0-4513 GCA_001873115.1 Desulfobacterales bacterium CG2_30_60_27
ACGGTCAAAAACATGTTCTTGTTGAGCATGTGTAACTGCTCAGGCTATTTAGCCTGTTAGGCAAAAAACAGAGCGTATGCGGAACACAGTACGACTTATACCGCAAGGGCATAAGTTTCGTATGAGCAGACGAGCTGCTCAACTCAGCTTTATATCTCGTGTTTCGCTGTTGCTGACAGTCTAAATGCCTACAGCCTATAAACCTGAGTAGTTACTTTTCAACTTAAATGCGAATGAACCAAAAAGTTACACCGGGCGAAAGAAAAAACAAGCGCAAACAGTGGGCCGAACGTGGCCGCGAGCCCTGGTTGCCTAGCTAAAAAAGAAAAGGGCCGCTGCCTGGCGGCCCTTTTCTTGTTCGCGGTCATGCGGGCGACTCTCAGGAACCGAAAGTCTTGACCTTGCCCTTGGTCCGCAACTCCTGCACCAGCTCCTGCACTTTCTTCTGCACCTCTTGCTGCTTGAGATACTGGCCGATGCGCTCTTTTGCCGTTTCAAAGGGCACGGTGGAGGCGGGCTTGGTTTCCTCGCACTTGATGATATGGAAGCCGAAGGGGCTCTCCACCACCGGGCTGATCTCCCCGGCTTTCAGGGCAAAGGCGGCGTCGGCAAAGGGGGCTACCATCTGTTCCTTGCTGAAAAAACCAAGGTCGCCGCCCTTTTCCGCGCTGGAGTCCTCGGAATTTTTCGTGGCCAGCTCAGCGAAGTCGCCGCCCTTCTTTGTCTGGGCCAGGAGCTTGTCGATCTTCTCCCGGGCCGCCTTCTTGATCGCCTCGTCGGCATCCTTGGCCACCTTGATCAGGATATGCCGGGCTCGTACCTGCTCCGGCATGGCAAAGGATGTTGGGTTGCCGTCGTAAAAGCCCTTCATGTCGGCGTCGGTTACCGTTATCTTGCTGGCCACCTGCGTCTCGATAAGCTGCTCAATGGCCATCACCTGACCCATCTTGGCGCGGATGCCGTCCTCGGTCAGGTTGAACTTGGTCAGCATGGCCTTGAATTCGGCGTCCGTGGGGAATTTCTTTTTCAGATCATCCATGCGCGCCGCCAAGGCCGCCTTGTCCACAACGATGCCTTTGGCGTGGCTTTCCTGAAAGAGCAGTTCGGCGCCGATGAGTTCGTCCAGCACCTGCTTCTGCATCTCGGCCCGTTTTGCTTCGTCCAAGGTGTAGCCCATGCCCTGGAAGCGTTGCTCGGTGCGGGCGATTTCCTTGTCCAGGTCACTTTTGGTAATCACCTTGCCGTTGACATCGGCGGCGCGGGTTTCCGCCTTGGCCTTATCCGTTGCCTTGGCCTTGTCCGCAACCTTGGGCTTATCTGCGGTCTTGGCCTTGTCCGCGGCCAGGGCCGGGTTGCTCACGTAGAGGGCCGCGGCTAACCCTAAGGCACACAGGCCGAGCCTGCGTATGAATGTGCTACGCATGGGTGGATCTCCTTTATGATGGATGGTTCAGTTCGGGCCGGATGTCTACCAAGGCATTCGTTGCTGTTACCCGGAACAACACAATATATTATTTCCCAAAAAAGAGAAGAGTTTTTTCACGGTCATTTAAGCGCGGCATCGGTCTAAACGGCCTCGAGAACCAGGGCAAGCCAGGCAGACACGAACAGGATGATGCTGATCAGCCCGTTCATGGTGAAGAAGGAAAGCTCTATGCGCGCAAGGTTTTTGGGGTTGACCACCAGATGCTGGTAAAACAGGGCAACGCCAGTCCAGGCGATACCTGCGAAAAAGATCGGGTGGAGATGTTCGTGGACCCCGGTGGCCAGAAAAAGGGCGAAGGCCAGCAGATGGAAGAAGATGGCCAGGCGGAAGGCGCCCTGGCGGCCGAAGCGGGCCGGCATGGAAAACAGCCCGGTCCGTTGGTCGAAGTCGGCGTCCTGGCAGGCGTACATCGTGTCAAAACCGGCCACCCAGAAGACCACCCCCAGGGACAGGACCCAGGGAAAACCGGCCAGGCTGCCCTGCACTGCCACAAAGCCGCCCAAAGGGGCAAAGGCCAGGGCCAGGCCGAGCACCAGGTGGCAGAGCCAGGTAAAGCGTTTAGTGAGCGAGTAGAAGAAGGTGAGGCCAAGGGCCACGGGAGCCAGGAGCAGGGTAAGGTGGTTGAGCCGGGTGCAGGCAAAAAAGAAGAGGAGCGTGGCCAGTAGTACCATGGCCCAGGCCTCCCGGAGGCGAACCGTCCGGGTGACCAGGGCGCGGTCCGCGGTGCGGGGGTTGGCGGCGTCGAACCCGCGGTCCACGATGCGGTTAAAGCCCATGGCCGCGGTGCGGGCGCCGAACATGGCCAGCACCACCCAGCCGAAGGTGGCGGCGCCCGGCACCCCTCGCCCGGCCAGGAAGGCGCCCATCAGCGCAAAGGGCAGGGCAAATATGGTATGCTCGAATTTGATCATCTCAAGCATGATGCGGATTTTTTTGAGCATAGCGGGTCGCGAGTCGGGATTAAAGGGTGGTTGACTGATGTTTGTCTCCATGTAGCCGCTAGCCGCTAGCAACTGTTTAACCCCCAGCGTTTTGCGTCCGGCGCCTCCACCTTGAGCAGGTCGGCCAGGCGTGCGGCAAAGCCGTGGGCCATGTCTGCCAGATCCGTGGGCTTAGTATAAAAGGCTGGCATGGGCGGGCAGATGACCGCGCCGGCGGCCTGGGCCCGGAGCATGTTTTCCAGGTGGATGCGGTTCAACGGGGTTTCGCGCACCGCCAGGAGCAGGGGGCGACCCTCCTTCAGGGTGACATCGGCGGCCCGGTGGATGAGGTTGCGTCCGGCCCCCGAGGCTATGGCGGCCAGGGTGCCCATGGTGCAGGGCACCACCACCATGCCGTCAAATGGGGCCGAACCGCTGGCCATGGGGGCGGCCAGATCGTTGATGTCGTGCCATCTGGTCACGCCGGGCAGGTCTGCCGGGGTGCGGTCCAGTTCGAGCTTTAGCACCTGTCGGCCGGCCGCCGAGATGATCCCGTGGCTCTCAACCCCGGCCTGTTCCAAAATCTTCAGAAGCGCCAAGGCATAAAGGCTGCCCGAGGCGCCAGTAATGGCCACGATGAGTCGTTTGGCATTTGTCATCCCTTTAACCCCACATATAAGGTCACGATGCCCATGGTGAGCGGCCGGAAGGTGCTTTTCGCAAACCCGGCCCGCTGCATCATGGTCACCAG
Source organism: Desulfobacterales bacterium CG2_30_60_27 (assembly GCA_001873115.1). Taxonomy (GTDB): domain Bacteria; phylum Desulfobacterota; class Desulfobulbia; order Desulfobulbales; family CG2-30-60-27; genus CG2-30-60-27. Next base: position 3,158 of record MNYK01000021.1, read on the forward strand.
CTCCTCGGGTTCATAGAAGGCGGCGATGGAGCTGGCCAGATAGTCATAGGCCTCCTTGTCACCCGAGATCAGGCCGGCCAACCTGGGCAACAGCTTATTCAGGTAGAAATTGTAGAACGGCTTGAAAAATCGGTTCCGCGGCCGGGAGAATTCCAGGATGAGAAGTTTGCCGCCGGGTTTCAGTACCCGGTGCATCTCCGTCAGACCCTTCTGGGTGTTGGCCAGATTGCGGACGCCAAAGGCTACCGTCACGCCCCAGACGGCGTTGTCGCGGGCCGGGATCTCCTCGCCGTCACCTACCACCGGCTGGAGACGCGGCCGGCGGCGGTCAGCTCCCAGGTTCCTGAGGCCGGTGCGCAGCATATCCTCGCAGAAATCCACGGCCAGCACCTGTCGTTTGGAGGCCTGGCGGGTCAGTTCCAGGGAAAGGGGCAGGGTGCCGGCGCACAGGTCGAGGACCGGTCCGGTCGGCCAGGAGCGCAGCTCCCGGGTGGTGACCCAGCGCCAGTAACGGTCGGCCTGGAAACTCAACACCGAGTTGAGCAGGTCATAACGCGGACTGATGGCGGCGAACTTCTCTTTGACGAAAACCTTCTTGTCCTGGTCAGTCAGCATGGGCGTCATCCGTTGCTAGCAGATTTTTAAGGGCAGGGCCGTGGGCGGCACTTCGTCCCGTCTGATGAGATACTCGAAAAACAGGGCAAGGGCGCGTTGTTTTTTGGCGTCCAAGTCGTATTCCAGGCCGCAAAGATAACGATAACAGGCGTCTTCGTCCATGGGAATGCGGGGCGCCACCAGTTGGCTGATGGTCATTAGTTCAGCCTGGCCTTGATGGAGGCAGCGCAGCAGTTCCTGGTGGATGGCGGTCACCGTGGCCGGGGCGGTCTGGCAGAAGCCTTCCCGCACCGCCCACACCGCGAAGACAAAAGGCAGGCCGGTGTGCTGCTGCCAGAGTTCGGCAAGATCAAGGACAATGGGGAAAACGCCGGAACGGGCGAAACGCAAGGCCTCGTCGCCAATGGCCAGGCAGGCGGCCGGCCGGGCGGGATCGTTAAGCCGGGCATCAAGGCTACCGGTTTCATAGCAAGGCGTCACCTGGAAGAATTCCTCCAGGATGATCCGCACCAGGCTGGCCGAGGTGGCGGACTGGGAGGAGAGCAGCACGGTTTTGCCCGAGAGTTCTTGAGGCGCGTAACGACTGAGCAGCAGGACGGAGCCCACCGGACCGCTGGCGCTGATCGACAACTCGGCGAGAATTTTGTAGTCCGGTGAGTGCACGGCATACTCGTAACAGGAGATAAAGCCCAGGTCGAGCCGCCCTTGGTGCAGCATGGTGTTCAAAGTGGCGGGCGGAGC
>MNYK01000021.1:4527-9239 GCA_001873115.1 Desulfobacterales bacterium CG2_30_60_27
CGTTGCCATACCTCATAGAGGGGGGCGGTGTTGATGAAGTTGACCATGCCGATGCGGGCCGTTGCCATTTTAACCCTCCACCCACCGCGGCCGCAGACTGTCGCCAAGGGTGGTGAGATAGGGGAAAATCTCATCGCTGGAGAGTCCTGCCCGCAGAGGCACGGCCAGGAACCGGGCGGTGCGGCCCGGCGTCAGCAGGCCGTAGAGTCGGTCCAGGCCCAGGGCCTGGCTGCCGCCCGAAGTGGCCATGGCAAAGACCACGGCCGGGTCAAGCTCCGGCCAGTCCTGCCGCAGCGTCCGCATCTCTTCCCAAATGGAGAGGCCGGGGTTGCTGGCCAGGCTGTCGGTCCCCAGGCCGGGCCGCAGGCCGCGCTGCAGCATTGCCATGACCGGCGCCCGGCCGACGCCCAGGTGACGATTACTGCCCGGACACAGGCAGACCTTGGCCTGACGACGGGCCAGCAGGTCAATCTCGCTATCCCGCAGGTGTACGCAATGGACACAGAGGGTATGGCGATCCAGGACTTGGAGCCGGTCCAGGTAGGTAACGGCATCGGTGCCCGGCCCGGTAAAGGACGGGGTCCATGCCCCCCGTTCCAGCAGAAAGTTCATCATGGGGCCGTCGCCGTTCATAAGAAAGCGGATCTCCTCTGCCGACTCAGCCACGTGTATGGAGAGCAGCCCCCCGTTCAGACGGCTCCGTTGCTTGATGCCCTGGATCAAAGCCGGGCCGGTCGAGTAAGGGGCGTGCGGCGTACAGGCCATCTCCAACGGCAGGGCGGCCAGCCGGTTGCTGGCCGAGACCGCAAGCCCCAGCATTTCAAGCAAAAAGTTGACCCGGGTCGGCTGGTTCTTACCGATAGCCGCGCTGGCCAGGTCATTGCCGATATCAAGCACCATTATGGTGCCGGCCTGGGCCATGCTGGCCAAGGCGGCGCGGCCGGCTGCCAGGATTACGGGCTCGTCGGGCGCGTCCTTACGCCGCACGAGAAGCTTGCGGATCCAACCGGTCATGTCGTCTGTGGCAGCCGGAACGCCAGGGACGGCTGCCATCCAGGCCAGTTCCAGATGGGTGTGGCAGTTAACCAGTCCCGGCGCGAGGACACAGCCCTCATGCTCGATCACCTGGTTCGCTGCCTGCCGCAGGCTGGCCCAGGGTCCGACCGCCTGGATACGACCGTCGGCCACCAGCACCCCGCCGTTGGCGATGAGCAGCGGCAGGTCCGTGCCGAAACTGCCGGTGGCCAGCCACGGGGCCCGGTGCAGCACCCGGTTCATTACGCCTGCTCCACCAGGGTGTAATCCATGCGCCGCTGGCGCGGGATAAAACCGGCAGAACGCACCAGGCCTTCGATCTCCTGGCGGGTCAGCCGGAAGCTCACCCCGGCCGCCGCCACCACGTTTTCCTCGATCATGGTCGAGCCGAAGTCGTTGGCCCCGAAAAACAGGGAGACCTGGGCGATCTTTGGACCCTGGGTCACCCAGGAGGCCTGGATGTTGGGGATGTTGTCCAGGAAAAGGCGCGACAGGGCCAGCATTTTCAGATAGGCAAAGCCGGTGGTTTTTTCGATATGGCCAAGCGCGGTATGGTCGGGCTGAAAGGGCCAGGGGATGAAGGCGGTGAAGCCGTGGGTCTCGTCCTGCAGGTCGCGGATACGCTGGAGATGTTCGAGACGCTCCGCCATGGTCTCGATGTGTCCGAACATCATGGTGGCCGTGGTGCGCAGGCCCAGGTGGTGGGCCTCGCGCATTACTTCAATCCATTGATCGGCCGTACATTTGCGCGGTGCGATCTCACTCCGCACCCGGTTGTTCAGGATCTCGGCGCCGCCGCCGGGCATGGAGTCCAACCCGGATGCCTGCAGGCGGGCCAGCACGGCGCGGGGCGACAGGCCGGACAATTCGGCAAAATGATGGATCTCGGGGGGCGAAAAGCCGTGCACATGGATGTCGAAGCCCTTCATGAAGCGCAGCATTTCTTCGTAAAACTCCAGGGGCAGGTCTGGGTGCAGGCCGCCCTGGAGCAGGATCTGGGTGCCGCCCAGTTGCTGGGTCTCGCGGATCTTGTCGCCCAGTTCGGCAAAGGACAGCACGTACCCGGCAGAATCGCCGGGCGCCTTGTAGAAGGCACAGAACTTGCACCCGGAAATGCAGATGTCGGTGTAGTTGATGTTGCGGTCTACCACGTAGGTGACCATGCGTTTTGGGTGGAGGCGGGTGCGCATGGTGTTGGCCAGGAAGCCGAGCTGATAGATGTCGGCGTTGGCCGCCAGGTGCAGGAAGTCCTTGCCGCTGATTCGCGCGCCGGCCAAGATTTTGTCAAAGATGGCATCCATGTTAGTACCTTGTAACTTTTAATCTCTTTTAGGGTGTAATTCCCCGCAGCTTGCTGCGTTCCTTGTTTGTCTTTGTAGTTGATACCCCGTCCGCTTGCGGCGGGGTAGTTCATTTGTAGGGTGCGCCGTGCGCACCAATTGTGCCTGGTGGTGCGCACGGCGCACCCTACAATATCGCGTTTGGTTACGGCACAGAACCACCTGACTTGACAGTGGCAATGCGTTGGGAATAATGTTCCATGGTATTAGTACTCTCTGATGACGTCATACAGGGTGGTGCGCTCCACCGGCACCCGGCCGGCCTCGCGGATCAAGCGCAGGAGCTGGCTGGTAGACATGGCCTGATCGGTATCGGCCCCCGCCATGTGGGTGATGAGCTCTTCCTTCACGGTGCCGTCGATGTCGTCGGCGCCGAATGACAGGGCCACCTGGGCGAGCTTGGGGCCGATCATCACCCAGTAAGCCTTGATGTGCGGAAAGTTATCCAGGAAGCAGCGGGCCACGGCGATATTCTTCAGATCGTCCATGCCGGTGCTGCGCGACAGTTGGGAAAGTTCGGTGTTCTTTGGGTGGAAGGCCAGGGGGATGAAGGTGAGAAAGCCGCCCGTCTCGTCTTGGGCGTCGCGCAGCATATTCAGGTGATCGATGCGTTCCTCCAGGGTCTCAATGTGGCCGTAGAGCATGGTGGCGTTGCTCTTGATGCCCAGCCGGTGGGCGGTTTGCGCCACCTCGATCCAGCCCTCGCCCGAGAGTTTTTTCTCGCAGGTGAGTTTGCGGATGCGCGGCGCGAATACCTCGGCCCCGCCGCCCGGGATGGAGCCCAGGCCGGCCTCTAGCAGGTCGGTCAGGGTCTCGGTCAGACTCTGACCGGCGAGTTCGGCAAGGTGGGCGATCTCCACGCAGGTGAAGGCCTGAATGTGGACCCCGGGCCGCGCCGCGCGGATGGCCGCCAGTATGTCCAGGTAATATGAATAAGGAAGGTCCGGGTGGATGCCGCCCACCAGGTGGATCTCGGTAATGGGCTCGTTAAGCCGTTCCAGCACCTTGGCCGCTACGTCGGCCACGCTCATCTCATAGGCCTGATCCGAGGATTTGTCCTTGCCAAAGGCGCAGAATTTGCAGAGGTTGGTGCAGATGTTGGAATAATTGATATGCTGGTTGTAGATGAAGTAGGCCCGGCGGCCGTTCAACCGTTCCCGCACCAGGTTGGCGAGATAGCCCACGGCCAGCAGATCGGGGCTTTCATAGAGCCTTAGCCCGTCCGCCGGGGTGAGGCGCTCGCCAGCCAGGATTTTTTCGTGAATGTCGCCAAGCCCGGTGGCGGCGACCAGCATTCTCTGCATGGTTTTCCTCCTTCATCTGTAACCAGGATCCATCTGGAAACCACATAAACCGGATAAGATTCAAGGTCCAGCTTGCCGCGCTCAGCCTTCAGCTTTTACCCGGCCAAGCCCGTTTTTAAGCACGTCAATGGTTTGGGTGACCGCCTGGTCGCGGTCAATGGCCGAAAGGGCCGCCAGCCCCAGGCCGTTGTCGTGGTCCGGGCTGGCGTAGGCCTGCAGAAAGCGGTCCAGCACGCTCTCCATCAGAAAGACCACCATGGGGCAGGGCAGGTCTGGCCGAATGATCCCGTTGATCTGGGCCCGGGCGCAGAGACCGCCAAAATACTCCATGGAAAAGAGCCGCACCTTGCCCAGCAGTTCCCGGCGCCGGGGCACGTCCTCCTCGAACAGCACCCGCAGGTAAATCCGGTAAAAGTCCGGCTGGTTGTCGATGAACCGAAGGCCGGCCAAGAGGGCCTCCTGGATCTGGCGGAAGAAATCCGCCTCTGGCCCATTTTTGACCTGGCTGGCCAGCATTTCCTTCACCAGGTCGGTGAAGCGATCAAAGACATGCAGAAACAGCCCTTCCTTGTTGGCGAAATACTGGTACAGGGAACCTTTGGCAATGCCCAGTCGTTGCACTATGGTGTTGAGGCTGGCCCGGCGGTAACCATTTTCGGCGAATTCCCGCACCGCCGCCGCGAGAATGCGGTCCTGTTTGGCGCGGGGCAAGTTAAAGAAGGTTCCCTTGGGCGGCATGAGCTTCTCCTTATGTGACCGGGTGGTCATGTTAAGAGAAAGGGATGGGGAAAGCAAGTTATTTCGCGGGGGGTGTTAATTGGCCCCCATATACGGAAACCATGCTTCCGGAAATAAGCTATCAGGTATCAGGGTGCGGCAAAAAAATTCCAGGCTCGAGGCTTAAGGCTTAAAACTGGTAACTATCCAGCGGAACCGTAACCCAGGTGAGTTCCCGGACTGGAAATGCTTTTCGCGGGTTCGTCCGCGACCGGGCGCAGGATGCGCGGGAGGTCGCGGACGCCTCGGAGGCGGG
>MNYK01000068.1 GCA_001873115.1 Desulfobacterales bacterium CG2_30_60_27
GCCAATGTCAATCCAGACCACCTATACCGATGCGCGCGCCCGGTTCGCGGGTCTTTGCAATGCCGCGACCACGGACCGGGAAGTAATCATTATTCAGCGCCGTGGCGCCGAAGACGTGGCGCTGATTGCCGCCGACGAACTTGCCAGCCTCGAGGAAACCGCCCATCTCTTGCGCTCCCCCAAGAATGCCCGCAGGCTTCTTGCCGCCCTGGACCGGGCCTTGCACCGAACCGGGAAGGCCGAGTCGCCGAAAAAACTCCGCAAAGAGCTAGGACTTGGGTGAAGAAATCCGCCCCATCCCAGAGAAAAACTCCACGCAACGCGGTGTTTCATCCTGAATTCCGCGATGATCTACGCCACTGGGTGGAAACAGACCGGAAAATGGCGCTACGTGCCTTTGCTATCATCGAAGCGGTCATGCGCGATCCTTTCCATGGTGTCGGTAAACCAGAACCCTTGAAATACCTGGTACCCGGCACCTGGTCCAGGCGTTTGACGCAGGAACACCGGATTGTCTATCTGGTGACGGATGACCGGGTGGATTTTCTTCAGGCGCGCTACCACTACTAAAAGGGCGCCACCCAATTTTTGATTGAATTTATTGACGGGAAATATCTATGCAAAGAACAAGCATAACTTTGCCGCTGGATCTTGGGCTGGAACTAATGAGCGTGGTGAACGCAAAAAACAAGACCGAGGCCGTTATCCTGGCGGTCCGGGACGAGATCCGCAAAAAGAAAAAAGAACAACTGCAGGATATGGCCGGCAAAATCGAATTCACCATATCCGCCGAGGAGCTTCGGCATGGGGATCACCGGCTTGGGTAGCGTACTGAATGAAGCCGTAAGGCGTTACGGCGAGGCAGAGGCGTGGCAATTACAGGCGATTGCAGACGGCCTGCAAGATGCGGAGAATGGCTGTTTGATCGACCATGCGGAAGTTGCGGATTGGGTGGCGAGTTGGGATACGCCACAGGAGAAGAGGCCGCCGAAGTGCAAGTAAAATGGACCGCCAAGGCAGTTGGTGATCTCCAGTCGCTACGCGCCTCGTTGCCAAGGACAAGCCCAACGCCGCCAAAAAACTGGTGCAGAAAATCATCGCCAAAGTGGAAAAAGATCTGGTTTTACAGCCGCACCTTGGGCGTCCGGGCAGGGTGCCGGGGACCCGAGAGTTCATGATCGCCGGCACACCATACCCTCTGCCTCGCGTTCAGGGAGAGTGTCTGGAAATTATCAGGGTCCTGTCTGGGGCAATGCGGTAGCCATGAGACGAAGAGGTAACCGGAGAAATCGGGGATATAGCGGGCTACAGCCGCCATCCGCGCTTTTTCTTGCAAATTAGCAATTTGTTTCTGATTGCAAAAATGATCTGGAATATTTCCTGGAGTTGCTGGCAGGGCAGTCGAGGCATAGGCAAAACGCAAAGCAAGACGGAATTGGGCGGAAATGTGTTGCCTTTGCCTGTCGCCTGGTCTATGCATTATGCTACTGGGGGCATGGCATGGAAACCGCGGCTCAAAAACGACTCTTCCGGTTTTCCGGGCAGCAGAAGCAGGAAATCATCTCCGCCTTGACCAGCCTGCTGCAAAGGCATGCGGCGATCCAGTTTGCCTATCTTTACGGCTCGTTTCTCGCTGACATGCCGTGCCACGACATTGATATCGGCGTCTATCTGGAGGGCCTCGCCCCCCTTGACATGGGGCTGTTTGCCGTCGAACTCTCCGCACAACTAGGCAGCCAAGCAAGATGTCCAGTGGACGTGCGGGTTCTGAACAACGCGCCGCTTCCCTTCATCTATCAGGTATTGCGGGGCAAGTTGCTGCTGGAAAATAATCCCGACCTGCATGGACGGATTTTCGAACACACCGTCAGCCGCTATCTGGACCTCAAACCGCTGCTGCTGCGGGCAACGAAAGAGGCCTTTACCGATGTTTAATCAGGAACTGATACGTTCCCGCGCCCAGGAAATCGCCGATTCCGTTGCCCGGCTGCGGAGGATCAACGCCCTGCCGCTGGAACGCTTTCTTGCCGATCAGGACGCACTTGATATCGCCTGCTACCGTCTGCAGGTCGCTATCGAGGCGGCCCTGCAACTCTGCTATCACGTGTGCGCCAAGCAACTGCGCCAGGTTCCGGAAGAGTATGCCCAATGCTTCTCCCTGCTTGAATCAGCCGGGTTGATCCCGGCGGAGTTATCGGCCAGCCTGCAAAGAGCCTCCCGCTTCAGAAACCTGCTGGTCCATATGTACTGGAAAATAGACTATCAGATGGTCTACAGTACGCTGCAGGAATCACTCGATGATCTGGAGACCTTTGCCGGACGCATCGTCGCGCTGCTGTGACCGGCGATTTTCCTCCCCAGGCTCCGGAATCCCCTACCCAAACCGCCGCTGCTTTGGTATAAGGCGCAAGGCTCAACGCACAAAGTTAAAGGGGACGGAGAACGTCATGCTGGCACGCATCGAGGTGGGGCTGAAACCCGCCATTATTGACTCGTTTGGCGCGCAGACCAGAAACCGCATCAATACCGACCTGCATCTGCCGGTAACCGCGGTGCGCACCCTCAGGGTGTTCACCGTGGAGGCGGACATCACCCTGGAGCAGCTCCGGGAGGCGGCCGCCGGCCCGTACAGCGACCCGGTAACCCAGGAATGGTCCCTGGGGCAGCTCGCCCTGGAGGAGGGCATCGCCTTTGACTGGCTGATCGAGGTGGGTTTCCGGCCCGGGGTCACGGACAACGAGGGCCGGACCGCGGCCCAGGCCCTGGGCTACCTGCTGGGCCGCCGGCTGGCGCGCCACGAGGCGGTCTACACCTCCACCCAGTTCCTGCTTGCAGGCTCGCTGTCGCGCCAGGAGGTGGAGACCATCGCCGCCAAGCTCCTGGCCAATGAATTGATCCAGCGCTTCACCATCATGGACCACCAGGAGTTCACTGCGGCCGGCGGCATCCAGCCCTTTGCCCCCAAGGTAGCGGGCGAAAGCGCGGTGCGGGTTGCCGAGGTGGACCTGGACATCGCCGACGCTGACCTTGTGCGGATCAGCAAGGAGGGCGTGCTGGCCCTGACCCTGGATGAGATGAAGATCATCCGCGCCTACTTTGCCCGGCCCGAGGTCACGGCCGCGCGGCAAACCCTGGGCCGGTCGGCCAGGGTCACCGACGTCGAGCTCGAGGTGTTGGCCCAGACCTGGTCCGAGCACTGCAAGCACAAGATCTTTAGCGGCGACATCGCCTACGAAGACACGGTCAGCGGCGAGGCCACCACCATCCACAGCCTGTTTGATACCCACATCCGCGCCTCCACCCAGGCCATCCGCGCCAAGATGGGAGCCCGCGACTGGTGCCTGTCGGTCTTCAAGGACAACGCCGGGGTCATTCGCTTCAACGACCAGTGGAGCCTGGTCTTCAAGGTCGAGACCCACAACAGCCCCTCGGCCCTGGACCCTTACGGCGGCGCGCTCACCGGCATCGTCGGCGTGAACCGTGACCCCTTTGGCACCGGCATGGGCGCCAAGCTCATCTGCAACATCGACGTCTTCTGCTTTGCCTCGCCGTTTTTTGATAAACCCCTGCCCGCCCGCCTGCTGCACCCGAAGCGGATCATGGAGGGGGTGCGCCTAGGCGTGGAGCACGGCGGCAACAAGTCCGGCATCCCCACGGTGAACGGTTCGCTGGTCTTTGACGAGCGCTTTGCCGGCAAGCCCCTGGTCTTCTGCGGCACGGTGGGCATCATGCCGGCCAAGCACCTCGGCAAGCCAAGCGAGGACAAGCTCGCCATGGCCGGCGACCAGATCGTCATGACCGGCGGCCGCATCGGCAAGGACGGCATCCACGGCGCCACCTTCTCCTCCGAGGAACTGCACGAGGGCTCGCCGGCCACCGCGGTGCAGATCGGCGACCCGATCACCCAGAAGAAGATGTTCGATTGCCTCTTGAAGGCCCGCGACCTGGGGTTGTATAACTGCATGACCGACAACGGCGCCGGCGGCCTGTCCTCCTCGGTGGGCGAGATGGCCCAGGACACCGGCGGCTTTGAACTGCACCTCGACCGTGCCCCCTTGAAGTACGCCGGCCTGCAGCCTTGGGAGATCTTTGTCTCCGAGGCCCAGGAGCGCATGACCCTGGCCGTGCCGCCGGCCAAGCTCGACGAATTCATGGCCCTGTGCGCGGCCATGGACGTGGAGGCCACGGTGCTCGGCACCTTCACGAACTCTGGCAAGTTTCACCTGCTCTACGAGGGCAAAACCGTGGGCTACATGGACATGGAGTTTGTCCACAAGGGGTTGCCGCCCATGCGGATGGTGGCCCGCTGGGTGCCACCCAAACACGCCGAGCCCGCGCTGCCGGCAAGCCCCGACCTGGGCCGCACCCTGCGGGAGTTGCTGGGCCGGCTGAACGTCTGTTCCAAGGAATACATCATCCGCCAGTACGACCACGAGGTGCAGGGCGGCTCGGTGGTCAAGCCGCTCACCGGCGTGGCCAACGACGGTCCGTCGGACGCCGCGGTGATCCGGCCGCTGCTCGATTCCTTCGAAGGGGTGGTCATCGCCCACGGCATCTGCCCGCGCTACTCGGACATCGACACCTATCACATGGCGGCGGCGGCCATCGACGAGGGGGTGCGCAACGCCGTGGCCGTGGGCGCCAACCTCACGGTCATGGCCGGGCTCGACAACTTTTGCTGGTGCGACCCGATCCTTTCCGACAAGACGCCGGACGGCCCTTACAAGCTGGCCCAGTTGGTGCGGGCCAACCGCGCCCTGGACGACATCACCCGGGTCTACGGGGTGCCCTGCATCTCGGGCAAGGACTCGATGAAAAACGACTATCAGATCGGTGGCACCAAGATCTCCATCCCGCCCACCCTGCTGTTCTCGGCCGTGGCCAAGATCGATGACGTCCGCAAGGCCGTCACCATGGATGCCAAACGGGCCGGCGACCTGGTCTATGTGCTGGGGATCACCTTTCCGGAACTGGGCGGTTCTGAATACGCGGCCCTGCTGGGCGCCATCGGCAACCATGTGCCAAAGGTGCGCGCCGAGCAGGCCATGGCCCGCTATCGCGCCCTGTCCCGCGCCATGGCCCAGGGGCTGGTGGCCTCGTGCCACGACTGCTCCGACGGCGGCCTGGGCGTGGCCCTGGCCGAAACCGCCTTTGCCGGCGGCCTGGGCCTGGCAGTGGACCTGGCCGAGGTGCCGAACGAAGGCATCGGCCGCGACGATGTACTGCTCTTCTCCGAGTCAACGAGCCGCTTCGTGGTAACGGTGCGGCCGGAGCACGAGAAGGGTTTCCAGGAGATCATGACCAACACCGGCACGGCCCGGGTGGGGGTGGTCACCGAGGCGCCGGTGCTGACCGCCCTCGGCCTGACCGGCCAGACCGTGCTCAAGGAAGCCCTGGCCAGCCTCAAGGCCGCCTGGCAGAGGACTTTGGATTTCTGAAGAAGCTGAAAGGAAGAAAAAGAAAAGAACTCTTCCGCTAGCTTTCACCTTTCACCTTTCAGCTTTGAGCTTCTTTTAAGGAATGTCACATGGACAAGGGCATATTCATCAAGGACATCACCGACGGCCAAACGGTGCGTGGCATCTTTTTGGTACGGCAGATGGGCCGGGCCGAGACCAAGGCCGGCAAGGCCTACCTCACCCTCACCTTCATGGATCGCAGTGGCGAAATGGCGGCCCGGGTCTGGGACAAGGCCGAGGCCCTGGCCTTGCAGTGCCCGACCGGCGGTTTTGTTCATGTTGACGCCCAGGCCCAGGCCTACAAGGGCGTTGTCCAGCTCAAGGTCAACGATCTCAAGGCCCTGGCACCGACCGAGGTGGACCCGGCCGAGTTCATGCCGGTGTCCGCCGCCAATCTGAAGGCCCTGGAACAAGAGCTGCATGCCATCATCGCCGGACTGGAGCACCCGCATTTGCGCGCCCTGCTGCAACGACTTTTCACCGATCCTGACTTTAGCCAACAGTTCATCACGGCGCCAGCCGCCAAGCACATGCACCACGCCTGCCTGGGCGGCCTGCTGGAACACACCGTGGCCGTGGCCCGGCTGGCGATAAAGGTCTGCGACAGCTACCCGGAGCTGGACCGGCCCCTGCTGGTGGCCGGCGCCCTGGTGCACGATATCGGCAAGACCAGGGAATTTTCCTTTGACGTCCCCCCCTTTGAATATTCCGATCAGGGCCGGCTCATGGGCCATCTCGTCCTGGGCGTCGAGATGGTGCAGGCCGCGGTGGCCGGCCTGGCGGACTTCCCCCGGGATCTGGCGGATCGACTGAAGCATCTCATCCTGAGCCATCACGGTCGCCACGAGTTCGGCTCGCCGGCCCTGCCCATGACGACAGAGGCCTTTGTCCTGAACCTGGTGGACGACCTGGACGCCAAGATCAACTACCTGAACCGCCTGGCTGATCAGGCCAAGGAGCCGGGTTACCAGTGGTCTGAATATCAGAAGACCATGGAGCGCTTCCTCTTTGTCCGAGGCCGGGCGGCCGGCGCGCTGGCCCCGGAACCGCTGCCCCAACCCCATGAAGCGCCCCCCGCTCCCAAGGAGACGCCTGAAGCTGTCCCCAAAGGCCCCAAACAGGCCGCCCTCTGGTAACCATGCACCCCGACGCCCTCACCATAGGCAACCTCATGGGCCAGGCCAAGGCCAAGAAACTCCTTGGCCGCGCCCTGGCCAACCAGACCATGGCCCACGCCTACCTGTTCCGGGGGCCGACCGGGGTGGGCAAGAAAAGGGCGGCCCGCACCCTGGCCGCCCTCTGCAATTGCCTGGCGCCGGAGCACGGCGACGCCTGCGCGGTCTGCGCCTCCTGCGTGAAGTTCGCGGCCAACAGCCACCCCGACCTGCTGGAAGTCGAACCGGTGAAGGGCGTCATCAAAATCGACCAGGTGCGGGATTTGCAGAAGGCCCTGCGCTTCGCCCCCCATGAGGCCAAGGTTCGCTTCGTGCTGCTGCCCGACGTGCACCTCACCATGCAGCGCAAGGAGACCGCCAACAGCCTGCTCAAAACCCTGGAGGAACCGCCGGCCGACACCATTCTGGTGCTCACCGCCGACGAGTCCGGCAAGGTGTTGCCCACTATCCTGTCCCGCTGCCAGGTGATTCCCTTCTTCCCCCTGCCTTACGATGAGGTGGCCAGCACCCTGGTCGCGGCGGATGGCATGGACCTGGACGAGGCCACGGCCCTGGCGCGCCTTGCCGAAGGCAGCCTGGGCCGGGCCCGCCTGCTGCACGACAAAGGTCTGCTGGCCGAGCGGGCCAGCATCGCCGCCACCCTGTGCCGCTGCCCGGCCGGATCATTGGCCAGCATCGGGCCGATCCTGGCCATGGCCGACCAGGCCGCGGCCCGCAAGGACGATCTGCCGGAGCTCTTGGCCCTTTTGGCCATCTGGTTTCGGGATCTCATCCTGCACCAGATGGGCGCCCCGGGCGCGCACCTGGCCAGCCCCGATCTCGCCGCTCTGCTGCACGCGGCCGACGCACGCTGGAGTCTGCCCCGGCTGTTGCGCAACTTGGAGCTCATCGCCGCCGCCAGAAGGCAGCTTGCCCGCAACTGCCGGGCGACGCTGGTCTGCGAAGTCCTTTTCTTTGCCCTGCTTTGATGGTATAGTTTCTTTTTACGAACGCCTTAGGCCGCCTGCCAACCACGGATAAAATCACACCATGACCCAGCCCGAAGCCCTAGAAAACGCGGAGAATCAGGAACGGCCGGCCGAGGCCGCAGCCTGGTGTCATATCCAGTTCCGCAAAAACGAGCCGATCTTCGCCGCCGCCGGCCGCGTAACCCACCTCCAGGCCGGCGAAATGGTCATGGTGCAGACCGAAAAGGGTCCGGAACCCGCCTGGGTGAAGAGCTCCTGCCAGCCCGTGCCGCCCGAGGCCAACGACAAAACCATGGCCTCCTTCACCCTGATCCGCCGCTGCAGCCGCGAGGAAACCGAAAAATACCAACGCCTGATCGAGCGGGAACACGAGGCCTTTGTCCTCTGCGAGCAGCACATCGCCAGGCATGGCCTGGCCATGAAGCTCATCAAGGTGGAGCGCTTCTTCAACGGCAGCAAGATCATCTTCTTCTTCACCTCGGAAAACCGGGTGGACTTTCGCGAACTGGTGAAAGACCTGGTGCAGGAGTTCCGCACCCGGGTGGAGATCCGCCAGGTGGGGGTGCGCCACGAGACCAAGATGATCGGCGGCCTCGGCTGTTGCGGCCGGGAGTTGTGCTGCTCTTCCTTCATCAAGACCTTTGCCCCGGTCTCCATCAAGATGGCCAAGGAGCAGAACCTGTCGCTCAACCCGGCCAAGATCTCCGGCCTCTGCAACCGGCTGCTCTGCTGCCTGACCTATGAGTACGACACCTACCACGCCATCCGCAAGCACATGCCGAAACTGGGCAAGACCATCATGCTTGATGGCGTGGCCTGCAAGGTGATCCAGAACAACGTGCTGGAAGAGACGGTGGTGGTGATCAACCCGGAAGACCCCAAAGTCCACCGAGTGCTGACCCGGCCGGAATGGGAGAGCATTGAACCGGCCGCGCGGCCCCAGAAAAAACGGCCCGCCAAGCCCGTCCAGCAAAAACCGCCGAAAGAGCCAGCGGAGCAGGCATGAGCCTCTATATCACCACGCCCATCTTCTATGTCAACGCCCAGCCCCACCTGGGCCACGCCTATTCCACCCTGGTGGCCGACGTTGTCTGCCGCTATCGTCGGCTGCAAGGCGAAACGGTCTTTTTCCAGACTGGCACCGACGAGCACGGCGACAAGATCATGGCCGCGGCGGCCAAGGCCGGCCTGGCACCGAAAGAATACACCGACCAGATCAGCAACCTGTTCCGCCAGGCCTGGCCGCCCCTCGACATAGCACCGGACCACTTCATCCGCACCACCGACCCGGAACACATCCGCACGGTGCAGGCCGTGTTGCGGAAGGTTTACGACCAGGGCAACATCTACTTTTCCGACTATACCGGCCTCTACTGCCAGGGCTGCGAGCGCTTTCTCACGGAAAAGGAGCTGGTAGAAGGCAAGTGCCCGGACCACCACACCCAGCCGCAACTGATGGCCGAGCAGAACTATTTCTTCCGCATGGGCAAATTCCAGGACTGGCTCATCCGTCACATCCAGGCGCATCCGGAGTTCATAACCCCGGAACGCTACAAGAACGAGGTGCTCTCCTTCCTGAAGGAACCCCTGGAGGATCTCTGCATCTCGCGGCCCACGGCCCGGCTCACCTGGGGCATCCCCCTGCCCTTTGACGACCGTTTCGTCACCTACGTCTGGTTCGACGCCCTGATCAACTACATTACCGGCATCGGCTACCCGGCCGGGCCGGACTTTGCGGCACGCTGGGCCACGGCCGAGCACGTCATTGCCAAGGACATCCTGAAACCCCACGCCATCTTCTGGCCCACCATGCTGAAAGCCATGGGGCTGCCGGTCTATAAACGTCTGCACGTGCACGGCTACTGGAACATGGGCGAGGCCAAGATGTCCAAGAGCCTGGGCAACGTGGTGGGGCCCCCGGAACTGGTGGCCCAGTTCGGGGTGGACACGGTGCGCTACTTCCTGTTGCGCGAGATGGTCTTTGGCCTGGACGCCGCCTTTTCCCTGGAGGCGGTGGCGGCTCGCCGCAACTCGGATCTGGCCAACGACCTGGGCAACCTCTTTTCCCGCTCCCTCACCATGGTGCAGAATTTCGCCAGCAGCACGGTGCCGGCGCCGGGTACACCCCTGGATCAGGACCGGGAACTGGCCGCCGCGGCCCTCGCCATGCTTGCCGACTATACCTCGGCCATGGATGGGTTCGCCTTCCATCGCGCCCTGCAGGCAATATGGGAGGTGATCGGCCGGGCCAACCGCTACATCGTCACCAACGCCCCGTGGGAGTTGGCCAAGGATCCGGCCACCGGTGACCGCCTGGCCACGGTGCTCTATCACCTGCTGGAGACCCTGCGCCTGCTCACCCTGGTGCTGTCGCCCATCATGCCAAGCGCCGCCGCCCAGATGGCTGCGGCCTTGCACCTGGAAGGCCCGCCAGCCCTGGCCAGCCAGGGCAAATGGGGCCTGCTCGAGGTCGGCACCCCGGTGGCCATGCTGCCCAACCTGTTCCCCCGCCTCAAAACAACCAAACCGGCGGCAGAGGACAAGGGCCCGCCGCGGCACGTCAGCCCGGCCGCCCCGGCCGCTGACGACACCCTGCTGCCCTACGAGGACTTTCAGAAGGTGGAACTACGGGTGGCGACGGTAATCGCCGCGACCAGGCTCCCCAAATCCGACCGGTTGCTTAAACTCACGGTGCGGGCGCCCGAGGAGCGGACCGTGGTGGCCGGCATCGCCGAGTTCTATGACCCCGAGGCGCTTATCGGCCGCCAGGTCTTGCTGGTAGCCAACCTTAAACCCGCCAAGCTCATGGGCGTCACCTCCCAGGGCATGGTGCTGGCCGTGAAGCATGACGGCCGGCTGGTGCTGCCCACCGTGCCGGAACCAGTGCCCCCCGGCAGCAGGCTTTCATGAAAAACTCCGCCGAACGCAAGGGGGGAGCCTCGTTCTACGAGACCGTTACGCGGCAGGCCACAAGCCAACCGGTCCACGCCCTGGCCATTACCGACGAGGCCAACGAGGCGGCCCTGGGTCTGATCCTCTACGACAACAATCTGGAGCGGCCTCGGGCCGCGCATCTGCTCAGGAAGACGGCCCTTACCCTTTGCAGCGTCGCCCGGCGGAGCGAGGGGGAGCCCTCCTCTGTCGCCGACCCCGGCCAGGTAACGGTGGAGGAACGGGCCCAACTTTTCACCCTGTTCAGCAAGGGGACCGGCTACTCATGAAGCCACCGGTCGCCGGGCCGACAACGCCTCGCATCATCTGCGTCAGCAGCGGCAAGGGAGGGGTAGGTAAAACCTCCCTGGCCGTAAACCTGGCCGTGGCCATGGCCGACCAAGGCCAAAGGGTGCTGCTCATCGACGGCGACCTCGGCCTGGCCAACGTCGATATCCTTCTGGGCTTGAACACCAGCCATACGCTGCAGGAGACCGTCGAGGAGGGCCGCGATCCGGCCGACCTCCTGGTGGAGGTCGTGCCCGGCTTCTCCGTGCTGCCGGCCAGTTCCGGGGTGCCGGAAATGGCCAGTCTCACCTATGAGGAACAGGCCTTCCTCACCGAGATGCTGGACCAGGTCATCGGCGGCTTTGATTTCGTCCTGGTGGACACGGCAGCCGGCATCGGCGACTCGGTGCTGTGGTTTAACCGCTGGGCCCAGGAAAACATCGTAGTGCTGTCGCCCGACCCCACGGCGCTAACCGATGCCTATGCCTTGATCAAGGTGCTGGCTTCGCGGTATAATAAAAAACAGTTTCACCTGGTGATCAACAGCGTCGCGAGCAAGAAGGAAGGACTTGCCGTCTTCGCCAACATGAGCACGGTGCTCACCACCTTCTTGAAGATCACCCCGCTGCTGCTGGGCACCGTGCCCTTGGACCGCGCGGTCAGCAATGCCATCCGCACCCAGAAACCTTTTATGCTGGCCCAGCCCGATTCCAGGCCGAGCATTGCCGTAGCCAGCATGGCCGCCTGCCTTTTGCCGTTATCCGCCACGCCCTGACCCGGCGCCGAACCGCGAGGATGGAGAATCCAATATGTTTGTGATCAGCAATTTCTTCAACGCCATGGCCTATCTGATCAACTTCGTGTGCGACGCCTATATCTGGGTAGTCATTGGACGGGTCATCATTTCCTGGGTCAACGCCGACCCGTATAACCCGGTGGTCCGCTTCCTGCACGCGGCCACCGAGCCTGTATTGGCGCGCCTTCGCCGCCTGCTGCCCTTTCTGGCCATAGGCGGCATTGATTTTTCACCCATGGTGCTGATTCTGGCCATCATGTTTTTGCAGAAATTTCTGGTGCCCACCCTGCGCCAACTGGCCGGGTAAGGGCGCTCCGCCCGCCGCTTACCGGAGAAGACATCATGCCGCTTACTCCCGTTAACATCCGCTCCCAGGTCTTCAGCCAACGCATGCGCGGCATTGACGCCGACGAGGTTGCGAGCTTTCTTGGCCGGGTGGCCGACGAACTGGCAATGGCCCTGGACGCCAATGTCAAGCTGGAAGAGCAGCTCGAGGCCTTCCAGGCCGAGATCAATGACTACCAGGCCAAGGAAAGGGAGTTTTCCACCGCCATCCTCTCTGCCTACAAAACCAGCACGGATATGAAAACGCGGAGCGAGGAAGAGGCCAAAACCTTGCTGGCCGGCGCCCACCAGGAAGCCAAGGCTCTGCGGGAGACAGTGGCCAAAGAGGCCAAGGCTCTGCAAGAGAAGGCAGCCCGGGAGGTGGAGCAGTTGCGCCAGGCCGCCCAGCAGGAAACCACCGCGCTCAAGGAAAAAATTACCCACGAAATGGCGAAATTGCGCGCGGCGGTGCACAAGGAGGTGGAGGGCATGCGCCAGGAGGCCCAGCAGGAAACGGACGCCCTCACCGCCATGACCATCACCGAGATCGACGCGCAACGGGCCGTGGCCCTTAAGGAAACCGAGACCTTGCTGGAGCAGGGCAAGCAGGAAATAGTTACCCTCCGTGAGCAAACCCAGCAAGAAAGGACGCAAATCGAGGCAGAAATCAACGAACTCAAGAGCCTGCGTACCAAGGTGCAGAATCAGATGCGGGAGATGCTGCGCTCCTATATGGAACGGCTGGAAGCCGTGGGCAAGGAACTGGGCGAGGCGCCCCCGCCGCCGCCAGCGCCGGTCAAAAAGCCAGCCCCGCCTGCCCCGAAACCTGCCGCGCCCCGAGGCGACTTGGACGATCTCACCGCCGCGACCGGCGACCAGCCTCCGGCCACTGGGAAAAACCTCACCGCCATGGACGTTGATGACCTCACCGGTCTGTATGAGAAGATCGACATCTCCGACCTGGGTGAACCCGGCGGCCTGGTTGGCAACGACCTGGAAAGTCTCGTGCCCGAAGGCAACCACGACCTGAGCCTGGACGATCCCTTTGAGGACCTGGCCCCGGCTAAACCCCGGGGGGGCGGCAGGAAGTAGCGGCCGACGGCACGGTTCCCATGCCTTTCCTGCAGGAGCAAGACAACGGCTTCACCCTCGCCATCCAAGTGCAGCCCAAGGCGTCCAAGGCCAGGCTGGCCGGCATCCTTGGTCACGCCCTGAAGGTCTGCGTCACCGCGCCGCCGGTGGACGGCAAGGCCAATACCGCCATCATCGCCTTCTTCGCCAAGCTCTTCCATGTCCCCAAATCCGCCATTACGGTGATCAGCGGGCACCAGGGCCGCCGGAAACGGCTGGCCGTCATCGGCCTGGCAGCGGCCCGGGCCCGGGAAATCATCGGCCCGGCAGGCGACGGCCGGCACGCCTGACCGGGCTGCCGGTAATGGCGTCGCTTTACTCCCTGGAAACGCGGGCCAGGGTCAGGACCCGCACTTCCAGGGCGCCGGCGCGCCGCAAGGTGCGGGCGCACTCGTTGGCCGTGCTGCCGGTGGTAAAGATGTCGTCCACCAACAGAATTCGCTGTCCCGCCACCTGTTCCGGGGCAACCACGGCAAAGGCGTTTTTCAGGTTGCGCCGCCGGTCGCCGCCGCTAAGCCCGGTCTGGGACACGGTCAGGCGCGTTCGCGTCAGCAGAAAGGGGGTGATGCGCCGCCGCTGGGCCGGGAACAAGGCGCGGGCCAGCAGCAGGGCCTGATTGAAGCCACGCTCACGGAGCCGGTGGACGTGCAGGGGTACCGGCACAATGAGGTCGGCGTCCGCGAGGCTATCGAGATGCCTGAGGCGATCCTTGAGCTGCCGAAAGGTGGCCAGTCCGGTGGTGTTGCCTCGGTATTTGAAGGCATGCACTGCCTGGGCCACCGGCTCGGAATAGTACAACACGGCGCGGGCCGCGGTGAACTGCCAGGGCTTTTTCAGGCAGGGACCGCAGGTGTGACTTTCGCCGGCCGCCCAGGGAAAAGGGCGGCCGCAGCAGCGGCAGAGGGGTTCATTCAGCAAACGGACGTGCACGGCGCAGGCAGAGCAAAACAGGGGGCCCACGGAATCTGGTAGCCGAGCCCCGCAGGCCAGGCAGGCTGGCGGGAAGCAGAGATCCTGGCAGGCCCGGGCCAGTTTGCCGAAACAGGTGCGCATGCCGCCGGGCGGCCAACGCTCAGGCGCCGGCCAACTCCAGCAGGATTTCCCTTACCACGGCGCCGTCGGCCGCCTTGCCAAAATGCTTCATGATGGGCCCCATGGCCTGCATGGCGTTCTTGAACTGCGCCAGATCGATGTTGGCCCGCACCCAGGTCTCCACCTCCTCCCGGGAGACGATTTGCGGCAAATAGGCCAGCAGCAGTTCCAGGTAACGGGAGCTTGCCGCTTTTTTTGCCTCCAACAGGATCCGCTCGGACTTGACCAGCCCCTTCATCACCTCCAGGATGTCGTCGTTGGTGATCTCCGCGGCGCTTTTGGGCCGGCTGCTCTTCTTGCCGCTCTCCAGGACAATGGGCACGGTGAGTTTGGGAAATTCGCCCATGACCACCCGGATGCAGTCCTTCGCCTCTTGGTCGTGCCCCCGCATGGCGGTCTGCAGATCCGCCTTCAACTTCTCCAATAGACTCATGCCCATGGCCTCGTTCCAGCCGTATGTCTCCATTGCCGTCCTCCTGTTGATCGTGCCTAAGGCAATGTATCACCCCGCCCCTCTCCTTTCCACAAAAATGACAGCATGACCACAGGGCCGGCCCCACTCCTTGCCAGGCGAAAGTCAACAAGTCAACTATGTCCCTTAAATAAGGGACATAGGGACAAAGTTTGTAACTACTCGCAAGGTTCACGGTTTACGTTTAGAGAGGGCTGAAGATATTGAGGCTTGGCAACTGGCGCTTAACCGTAAACTTTGGACCTGTGTAGTGACAGATAATTATGGGATGTTTCACGTGAAACATGGGCAGGCGGAAACATCGGGACAGACGGCAGGAGGTAGGACAAGTACGGTTTTTCCTTGCGCCCGAACGGCAAACATGGTTCAAAGGACCAAGGCGCAGCCGGGTGGGCGGCACAACATTCTCTGGCGCAAGGCAAAAGAGGTAAGTGAACTCAGGGGGCAAGACAGCGATTATGTCCAGGGCAAAAGTGGTTTCATTGGCCAATCAGAAAGGCGGGGTCGGCAAAACAACCACGACCATCAATCTGGGGGCGGCGCTCGCCCTCCTCGGGCGCAAGGTTCTGGTAGTGGACTCCGACCCGCAGGGCAACACCTCCAGCGGCCTGGGGGTTGACGCCGCCAACCTTGAGCACCATCTTTATCACTGTTATATGCAGCAGGTCGAGGCGACCCAGGTGGTCCGGCCGATCGCCGACCTGCCCAACCTGGCCCTCCTCCCCACCCAGATGGACCTGGTCGGCGTCGAGGTAGAGTTGATGGACGCCAAGAAACGGGAGCGCTATCTCGCCAACCTCCTGGAGCCGGTGCTGGGCGATTATGATTATGTGTTCATCGACTGCCCGCCCTCCCTGGGGCTCCTGACCTTAAACGCCCTGGCCGCCTCGGATTCCGTACTCATCCCCATGCAGTGCGAATACTTTGCCCTGGAGGGGCTGTCGCATCTGGTGCGGACCGTACGCCTGGTAAAGAACGCTTACAACCAGAAACTTTTTGTCGAAGGCCTGGTCCTCACCATGTTTGATCGCCGTAATCGGCTGACCTATCAGGTGCAGAAGGAGGTCTTCAGCCACTTTCAGGATCGTCTGTTCGACACGGTGATCCCGCGCAACGTGCGACTCAGCGAGGCGCCCAGTCACGGGCAATCGGTGCTGTTGTACGATAAGACCGCCGCCGGCGCCGTCAGTTATATGGCCCTGGGCAAAGAGTTCTTAAAGCGACAAGAGAAAAAGAGGCATTAATATGAAGCGACGCAGCGTGCTGGGCAAGGGCCTCAACTCCCTGCTGCCCGATGGCGGCGATCCCGAGGGTGGGCACGACAACCGGCCTTACTTCCTCACTGCCCTGGACTCCATCCAACCCAACGAGTATCAGCCCCGCCAGGTTATGGCGGATGGCCCTCTGCGGCAACTCGCCGATTCCATCAAGGCAAATGGGGTCTTGCAGCCGCTCGTGGTGCGGCGGCGCGACGACGGCCCCGGCTATGAACTCATCGCCGGTGAACGGCGCTGGCGGGCTGCCCGCCTGGCGGGACTCACCGACGTGCCGGTCTTGGTTCGGGAGGCCACGGAAGGAGATCGGCTGGAGTTGGCCCTGATCGAGAACCTGCAGCGCCAGGATCTGAACCCTCTGGAGGAGGGCGAAGCCTATCACCGACTGGTGCGGGAGTTTGGCCTTTCCCAGGAGGAGGTGGCCGGCCGGGTGGGCAAGGACCGCTCCACCGTGGCCAACGCCATCCGGTTGCTGCAACTGCCGCGCTTTGCCAAGCAGGACGTGGTCGAAGGCCTCTTAAGCATGGGCCATGCCCGTCTCCTCCTCGGCCTGGCAGACGAGGACGTTATGCGGGAGGTCCGGGACGAAATCGTCAAAAAGGGGTTGTCGGTGCGGCAGGCCGAGGCGTTGGTCAAGGCCAGAAAAACAGTTAATAGGCCGAAATTAAAGAAAAATATTGCAGCTCTGCCCGAATCCTATTGCCGGGCCCTGACCACGGATCTGCTTCGCTTTTTAGGGGCCAAGACCCGAATCGTCCAGAATGGCAGCCGCGGCAAGCTGGAGATTGAATACTATTCAGCCGACGACTTGGAGCGTCTGCTGGGGCTGATCAAGGGCCGGGACGAGCAAGCGAAACCATGATGGCCCGCTATCAACTGTCCGCCACGGTGACCGCCCGCCCGCAGGTCACCGGCGATATCGTCCGCCTGGCCCTGCTGGCCCCGGCCGTGAGTCAAGCCGCCACGCCGGGCCAGTTTGTCATGGTGCGGAGCGCCGTTGCCCTTGATCCCTTGCTGCGCCGACCCTTTTCTGTGTGCCGGGTAAACGGCGACGGCACCCTGGAGATTCTCGTCAAGGTCATCGGCCAGGGCACCCGCGGCCTGGCGGCCCTTAAGGTCGGCGACCAGGTTGATCTGCTCGGTCCCCTGGGGCACGGTTTTGTCATGCCGGACCAAGGCCGGGCCTGCCTGGTGGGGGGTGGCATCGGCGCCGCCCCCCTGCTATTCCTGGCCCAAAAACTTGGCGAACGGTTGCCGGCCTCCGACATCCAGGTGCTGCTTGGGGCTCGTACCGGGGCCGAGGCCATGGCCTTGGCCTTACCGTTTCGCGACCTGGGCTTGCCGGTCCAACTCGCCACCGATGACGGCACCGCAGGCCACCATGGCCTGGTAGGTGAACTGCTGGCCGCGCTCACGAGCGGTGCCTTTCCCACCCAGGTCTATGCCTGCGGGCCGCACCCCATGCTGGCCGCCGTGGCCAGGATCAGCACGGACAGGGGCTGGCCCTGTCAGGTGTCCACCGAGGCCATCATGGCCTGCGGCCTGGGGGCCTGTCTCGGCTGCGCCGTGCCGCGCAACGGCGGCCGCGGCTACCTGCATGTCTGCAAGCAGGGGCCGGTATTCGAGGCAGGAGAGCTGCAATGGTAAGCATGGTAAGCCATGACCTTGACCTGCGCGTTAGCCTGGCGGGCCTCACCCTCAAAAATCCGGTGATGGCGGCCTCGGGCACCTTTGGCTACGGCAAGGAATTCGCCGATTTCGTGCCGCCCGAGGCCTTGGGCGCGGTGGTAGTCAAAGGCATCTCCCTGGCCGCGCGACCGGGTAACCCGCCGCCCCGCATCGTCGAGACAGCCTGCGGCATGCTCAACGCCATTGGCCTGGAAAACGAGGGCGTGGATGGTTTTCTGAGTCGCAAACTTCCCTTTCTGCGGGAACGGGGCGCCACCGTGGTGGTCAACATCCTGGGCGACTGCGTCGAGGACTACGCGGCGTTGGCCGCCCGCCTTGCCGCGGCCGCCGGCATCGCCGCCCTGGAGGTCAACATCTCCTGCCCCAACGTCCGCCACGGCGGGGTGGCCTTTGGCACGGATCCGACCATGGCCGCCGAGGTCACCAGGGCGGTCAAGGCGGCCAGCAGCCTGCCGGTGATCGTCAAGCTGTCGCCCAACGTCACCGACATCGCGGCCATGGCCCGGGCGGTGGAGGCGGCCGGGGCCGACGCCATCTCGCTCATCAACACCCTGCTCGGCATGGCCATTGACGCCAACACCCGCCAGCCCAGGCTGGCCAACGTGGTCGGCGGCCTCTCCGGCCCGGCCATCAAGCCGGTGGCCCTGCGCATGGTCTGGCAGGCGGCCCGGGCCGTGGCCATCCCGGTAATCGGCATCGGCGGCATTGCCACCGCCGCCGACGCGGTGGAGTTCCTGCTGGCCGGCGCCACCGCCGTGCAGGTAGGCACGGCCAACTTCGTGAACCCCAGCGCCACCCTGGACATTATTACTGGCCTTAGCGCCTACCTGGCCACCCACCAAATTGCCACAGTCCGCGAGCTGATCGGGGCGCTCCAGCTATGACAACGTCCACCCAGCCCACCAAGTCCACGCCGTCCACAAAGGAACTGGTGGATTGGCCCGCCATCGACACCGTGCTCCTCGACATGGACGGCACCCTGCTGGACAAACATTTTGACGACTATTTCTGGGAGCAGTTCGTGCCGGAAAATTATGCCCTGCGGAACAACATCAGCATCGAGGCGGCCCGGGAAATCCTCATGGTCAAGTACCAGGGCTGTGAGGGTACCCTGGCCTGGACCGACCTGGATTTTTGGTCAAGCGAGCTGGGCCTCGACATTCCGGCCTTGAAGGTGCAGGTGGGACACCTCATTCAGGTTCACCCATATGTGGTTGATTTTCTTGATTTTTGTCGTGAAATTGGCAAGCAGGTGATCATGGTCACCAACGCCCACGGCAAGACCCTGACTATCAAGATGCGCAAGACCGATTTGGGTGGCCATTTTGACCGGATCGTCTGTTCCCAGGAGGTGGGGCTGGCCAAGGAGAACTTGGACTTCTGGGGGCGGCTGCAGGTCATGCTGGGTTTTGATCCGGCCCGCACCCTGCTCTGCGACGATACCGAGGCCGTGCTGCGCTCGGCGGCCGCCTTCGGCCTGGGGGCCTTGGTCTATGTGGCCCGGCCCAGCAGCCGGACCCCGGCCCGCGCCTCGAGTAGCTTCCCTTCCATCGTCTACTTCAAGGAACTCATGCCTGCGGTTACCGTCCTTTAGCCGCGCGCCCTGCTGCTTTTCTTGGCTCCCCACCCGCACTACCTTTTGACAGAGCCAAAGGGGTGATGCTATACTTAATTTTTTTCGCCCCCTAAGAAAGCAGCCGGCCGTTGTCGGCAATGGCCCAAGGAGATAAGCATCATGGGAACCGAAACCTCCAAAACCCTTTTTAGCAAAGCGCAGACCGTGATCCCCGGCGGGGTTAACAGCCCGGTGCGGGCCTGCCGGGCGGTGGGCACCACCCCGTTGTTCGTGGATCGGGCCGCGGGCGCGAAAATTTATGATGTGGACGGCAACGTCTACGTGGATTTTGTCTGCTCCTGGGGGCCGATGATTCTGGGTCACGGTCACCCGGCGGTGACGGCGGCCATCCGCGCCGCCCTGGAAAAGGGCACCAGCTTCGGTGCCCCCTGTCCGTCGGAGATCGAACTGGCCGAACTGGTGGTCGCGGCCCTGCCCTCGGTGGAGAAGGTGCGCTTCGTGAGCTCCGGCACCGAGGCCACCATGAGCGCCATCCGCCTGGCCCGCGGCTATACGGGCAAAAATGTGGTGGTGAAGTTCGACGGCTGTTACCATGGCCACGCCGACTCCTTTCTGGTCAAGGCCGGCTCCGGGGTCATCACCCTGGGGATCCCGGGCAGCCCGGGAGTGCCCGCGGATATCGTCAAGAACACCATGTCCATCCCGTATAATGATATCGCCACTCTGGAAAAAACCCTGGCCGATGACCGCCTGGGCATCGCCTGTGTCATCATGGAACCGGTGGCCGGCAACATGGGAGTAGTGCCGCCGGACCTGGCCTTTATGCGCATGCTGCGCGAACTCACCGCGGCCAAGGGCATTGTCCTGATCTTTGATGAGGTGATCACCGGCTTCCGCCTGGGCCTCGGCGGCGCCCAGGCGCGCTTCGGCATCACCCCGGACCTCACCTGCCTTGGCAAGATCCTCGGCGGCGGCCTGCCGGTGGGCGCTTACGGCGGCAAGGCCGCAATCATGGACCAGATCGCCCCGGACGGCCCGGTCTACCAGGCCGGCACCCTGTCCGGCAACCCGCTGGCCATGGCGGCCGGCATCGCCACCCTGAAGGTGCTCAAGGAACCGGGCTTCTACGATCGGCTGGAGGACAAGGCCGCAACCTTTGCGGGCGCCCTGGCCAAACTGGCCGATACCTACCTGCCCGGCCAGACCACCCTGAACCGGGTGGGCTCAATGATGACCAACTTCTTCACAGCCGGGCCGGTAACGGATTTTACGTCGGCCATGCGGGCCGACACCGCGCGCTACGCCGCCTTTTTCCGGGACATGCAGGCCCAGGGCATCTGGCTGGCGCCCTCCCAGTTCGAGGCCGCCTTTATCTCCGCGGCCCAGAGCCCGGCGGACCTGAATCTGGCCCTGGATAAAACTGAATGGTCATTCAAAAAGATGGCCAACCGCCCAAAAAGCCGTTGACTTTGGCAGGTTGCCATGATAGGTATTCCAAGCGATTTTCACTAGGTTGTCATCCCCTCTCCGGCACCACGGGAGGTGCGTAATTGTCCAGCGACCGCAAGCAAGCCATGAAAATGCTGGCCGATTTCAGCACCATCGGCATGTCCGTGGCCTTCTCCGTGTTCATCGGGGTGTGGATCGGCTGGTTGCTGGACCATAAGGTGTTTAACGGCCGAACCGAGCCCTGGTTCACCCTGATTTTTCTGGGCCTGGGCGTGGCGGCCGCCTTCAGGAACCTTTTTCATATGGCCAGGAGAAAGGATCTGTGATGCAAGCCAGACCGCGCGGCGATAGCCTGCTGGCCAGGATTCAGGTGGTTATCTGGCTGCTCCTGGCCGTAATGGCCGGTGTGGCCTGGTGGCTTTTCTCGGGCTTTGTCGCCATGTCCATCGGCATTGGTGGCCTGGTGGCGAATCTCAGCTTTGTCTGGCTGAAACGGGACCTGGTCAAGCTGCTGGCCGGGCCGCTTACCGCGGCCAAGGCCCGCTTTTTTATCAGATACTATCTGCGCCTTGCCTTGGTGGTGGCAGTGCTTTTCTTCCTGGTCAAGTCCGACCGGGTGCACATTGCCGGCCTGTTGCTCGGGCTCTCCACCGTGTATCTGGGCATCCTGGGGACCACCCTGGGCGCGGGGAAACGGTTTTACTTCAGGGTCAAGGAGGCTTTGTAAAGGCTATGGAACATCCGATTCTTTTCATCTCGCTTATTCTCGAGAAGCTGGGCGCGCCGGTTCCCCACGGTCTGGTCGGGGACGGCTGGGCCGAGAAGCTGTCCTCGCCCCACATGACCTATACCTGGCTGGTGATGCTGCTCCTCATCCTGTTGCCGAAGCTCACCCTGCGGCATATTGAACTCATCCCAGGCAAGGCCCAGAATTTCTGGGAAACGCTGATCGGCGGCCTGGAGTCCTTCATGGCCGAAAACATGGGAGAGGAGGGGGCGCGCATGATGTTCCCGATGCTGGCCACCTTTGCCCTCTATATTCTCGTGGCCAACATGATCGGGCTCCTGCCGGGCTGCATGTCGCCCACCTCCAACCTGAATATCACCCTGGGCTGCACCCTGGTGGTCTTCGTCACCACCCACATCCTGGGGCTGAGATTTCATGGTGTCGCCTATATCAAGCATTTTCTCGGGCCCATTCCCTGGCTGATGCCGCTCATGTTCCCCATCGAACTGATCAGTCACCTGGCCCGGATCCTGTCCCTCTCCATCCGGCTTTTCGGCAACATCATGGCCAAGGAGACCCTGCTGGGCATCCTCTTCATGCTGGCCGGTGCCTACTTTGCGCCGCTGCCCATCCTCTGTCTGGGCGTCTTTGTCTCCATTGTCCAGGCCCTGGTCTTCCTGTTGCTCTCCATTCTGTACTTCTCGGGCGCCATGGAGCACGCCCACTGATCCTGTGATTACCCCTTAACGGTTTTTATTGAAGAAGGCCAAAACGAAACTTTTGCCAGGAGGAAACACGAATGAAAAGATTTACCATGAGTTCAGTGCTGTCTGTTTTGATGGTGGCTTCGCTGTCCGGCGTGGCCATGGCCGCCGAGGAGGCTGCTGCTGGCGCCGCTCACGGCGGGATCACCAGTGCCGCCATTGTCTGTATCGCCGCGGCGCTTTCCGTCTGCATCGCCGCCCTGGGCTGCGGCCTGGGCATGGGTAACGGCATCAACGGCGCCTGCTCCGGCATCGCCCGTAACCCCGAGGCCTCCGGCAAGATCACCGTGACCATGATCATCGGTCTGGCCCTCATCGAGTCCCTGACCATTTACGGTCTGGTGGTCTCCCTGATCCTGCTGTACGCCAACCCGCTCAAAGCACTGCTGTAAGCGGCACAGGGAGGTCCGCAGGGCCTCTGGATAAATGTTTTGGATGTAACTATCCAGCTTGCGCACGTAAACCGTGCAGATGCCGGGGCTTGTAACTGTTCAGCAGTGCCGCAGATGCGCGAAACAAGCCTGCGAGCTATAGCCCGCCTATGTGAGCAGGCTTGTGACAAAGCAGATGTGGTGCTGCTGGACAGTTACTTTTGGATTATAGAAAGGCTGCAAGGATGTTCCT
>MNYK01000145.1 GCA_001873115.1 Desulfobacterales bacterium CG2_30_60_27
ACTGCGTCGAGAATTGTCAAAGAACGGCCCGACGAACTAAAACAATCCGTCAGGACAAACGGCGACGGGAGATTTTTACGGCTGATGGCATCCCGCATCATGCAAAACCGGGGTTTCCGGATGGACACTAGTTAATAAAGGAAATCAAATCATGAAGCAAATATTCACAGTCGTAACCGCCTTGTTTTTAACACTTACCTGCGGCAATCAGGCCCATGCCATGGACATTAGCGTGGACTTGCTGGGTGCCAATGAGGTGCCTGCCGTAAGCACCACTGCCTGGGGTTCAGCGGATTTTCAGTTGAACGCGGCCCAGGACCAGTTGGATTACACCATCAAACTGCACGGCCTGGATCTATGGGGGCTTCTGCCATTTTTCCAGAATCAAGCCAACACCGTCAACGCAATCCATATCCATGCCGGTGGCCCAAGTGAAAACGGCCCGGTGCTCTTCAACATTTTTCTCGACGACAACCTGGTTATCGACTTCGGCAACCAGATCATCAGCGGCTCCTGGGGGGCCAGCGACACGCCGGTCATGTCCGATTCATTGACCGCCCTCATGGCCGGCAACCTCTATCTGAATGTGCATACCACTGCCTTCCCGGCCGGGGAGATCAGGGGCCAAATCAACCCGGTGCCAGAACCCGCTTCCATGCTGCTCATCGGCGCCGGGCTTTCCGGACTAATGGGCGTGTCTCGACGACGGCGCCAGACAGGAGGCAACTGAGCCATGGACCAGAAGCGGGGACGCGGGCGTATATTGGCGATTGGGAAAAAGTCAACTAAGTCAATTACGTCCCCAAATTTTATCCTGGGGTTGAGCAACAAACTGACAGACAAGGAGAAAACAATGAAAAATAAATTGGCGGGTTTGGCGATCATGGGTTTGATGGCGTTGGGACTGAGCCTCCCGGCGGAGGCCTCGTTGGTGGTCTCGGGCACGGTGTTATATGAAGGCACGCAACGAAATTTGATCTACGACGATGATCTGGAAATCACCTGGCTGGATTATACAAGGGCCGATGACACGTGGGGCAACCAGACGAGCTGGGCGGCCGGTCTCTCCTTGACAGTGAACGGCGTGACCTACGACAGTTGGCGCCTGCCCGCCACCGTGGACGGACTGACTGTGAGTGGCTATGACGGCACGACCACGGCGGGGTACAACATCACCAGCTCGGAGATGGGGCATTTATATTACAGCGAGCTGGGCAACAAGGGGTTCTACGACACCAGTGGAAATTCCCAAGAGGGTTGGGGCCTGATCAACACTGGCGATTTTCACAATTTAGATTCGTCTTGGTACTGGTCTGGCACAACGTATGCCCTCAACCCGACCCTCGCCTGGTACTTCCGCACGAACCGCGGCAACCAGAGCGCTACCAGCAAGGACAAACTCTACCGCGCCTTGGCCGTTCTTCCCGGACAGATTCAGACCGTGCCCGAGCCAGCCACGCTGCTGCTCATTGGCTCTGGCCTGGCCGGTTTGGTTGCCGTGGGGAAGAAGCGGCGCGGCCATTGACGCTTTAAAGGAAATAAGGCTCACATCTTGGAGAGTTAGTATTGAGATTGCCTGGCCTGGAATAAGTAAGATAACGGGGCGGGATGTTGTTGAAACTTGGCAAAACCTGAAATCCTATTCAACAATTAAACGATTCCCCTCCAAACGTCCTCTGATTTAAGGAGGTATTGAGCAATGAACAACACATCATTTCTCCTCGCAGCAACTGGAACTTGTGCGCTCATTTTCGGCGCGGCCACTAGCCCGCATGCAGCCCTGATCGTGCCGCCGGGCCTGGCGCCTGGCGCAACCTACCAATTAGCGTTCGTAACATCCGGCACCACCACCGCCACGTCCAGCGAGATCGGTGACTATAACAGCTTCGTGCAGAATGCCGCGAACGCGGCGGGTATGGGATCGGTTGTCTGGTACGTCATCGGCTCGACCGTATCCGTCGACGCCAATAGCAATGCCCTGGTTAGCGCCCCGGTGTACAACATGAATAGTGAATTGGTAGCGACCGGTTTCTCGGATTTCTGGGACGGCAGTCATACCCTCGGGGTCGGGATCGACTTTAACGAAAACAACACGGCCAGGAACTTCAATGTTTGGACCGGCAGTAATACCAACGGCACTAACGCCGGCATTTACGCATTGGGAAATGCAAAGGCGATTTGGGCTGAATCCACGCTGAGTAGTGGTGCCTGGATATACCACGGCACCCAAGACACCACTGTCAGCTACAGCCTCTATGCCCTCTCCGGGCCCTTGTCGACGCCTGTCCCCTTGCCGCCGGCCATATGGCTGTGCGGCTCAGGGCTGCTGGGGCTGATTGGCGTCACATGGCGCGAGGACAGGAAATAACCGAAACAAAGGACAATCAGGTATGTAGGAACAAAGAGAAACCAATAAAGGAAATATCCTGTTGACCCGGGCAACGCACCCTTGCCCACGCCGCACTCCTGATCCTTGGGACCATGACGGGATCAGGGGGGCAGGCTACTATCTTGACAGTTACAGGCGATTGAGGATGTTGCTCTCCAATCTCCTTTCTTGGGGTGGGCGTTTGCCATGATAGCCATGCACCGCCTGCCTGCTCAAGTGACTCAAGCAGGACAACGAATGCGATCTGGCCGCCTTGACCCTGGTTTACCTGACGAACAAGATATGTCAAGTTTTTGCCTGTGCCATCCAGATCGCCTTCGGGGGCTTCATGCACTTGTTGCATCAATTCCAGGCAGTCAGCAGGCTCAGGAGAAAGACTCCCTCGGCCGTGGCGTGCAGGGTGCTTTGCGGCCGGGCCAGCCCGATCCCCCGGGCCGTGAAGCCGATGGCGCGTGACTTCCACATGGGGATAAGGGGCTGGAAGTTGCCCCAGCCGCCATCCGGTAACTGGGCGGCCAGGACTTTGCACAGCCAGACCGGCTTGACCCGCTCCGGCGGGACGCCCGACTCGACCAGCATGAGGAGCCGCTGGATATAGAGATCCACCACCCGAGGATCCCAGGTGAGCTCGGTCTGGATCTTCCGCTGGAGGTCGGCGACCAGACCGGCGTTACGCGGCTTGTCACCGCAGCCGCGGCGCTGCATGAAGCGCAGACCCATGAGCTGATGGGTGCGGCAGACCGGGCTCAAGGGGTGGTTTTTCAGGCAGAAGCCCTCCTCGTTCTGTTGCTGCACCTTTTCCATGGCGCCTAACTTGTCATCGCAGGTCAGGCCGTAGAGGAAGTGAAAGTTGTAGTCCGGCAGGGTGGTCAGGATTTCCAGCCGCAACTGGGCGTGGCTGTCCCGGTTAAATAAATACTGCCAGGGCGAGTTACCAGGCAGGGCCGCCACGTAATCGGCCGCCATGGTCCGCAGCCTTTCATCCTTGGTAAGACCGCCACTTTCCTGGATCATCCAGAGGAGGATGGGGTCTTTCTGGGCCAGAACCCGGTCCCGGTTGGTTGCCAGATACTGGATGGCCTTTTCCAGGCTGGCGGCCAGTTCCTCCTTGGTGGGCGTGGGGGCCTGGCGGTTGTTGTTTTTGATCAGGATACCGCCGGCCAGGAGCAGGACGGCGATGAGCAGGAGCAGAAGGTTACGCAGTTTACGGATCATTTTCTTCCCTCTTGGTTGTTGGGGTGGCATAGACAGGTTAACGCTGCAATATCCGGCTCAAAAACACCTTGGTCCGCTCTGCCTCGGGCCTGGTGAAGATCTGCTCCGGGGGTCCGATCTCGATGATGTCGCCGCCCTCGAAGACCACCACCCGATCCGCCACCTCGCGGGCAAAGTCCATCTCGTGAGTCGCGATCAATGTCGTCATCCCTTCATTGACAAGGTTCTTGATCACCGCCAGTACCTCGCCCACCATCTCGGGGTCCAGGGACGAGGTGGGTTCGTCAAAGAGCATGGCTGCGGGTTTCATGGCCAGGGCCCGCGCGATGGCCACCCGCTGCTGTTCTCCGCCGGAAAGCTCGTCCGGGAAACTTTCCGCCTTCTGTTCGATGTTGATGCGTCGCAGCAGCGCCCGCGCCTGCGCGATGGTGGCGGCCCGATCGGCGCCGCGCACCTGGATCGGCGCCTCAATGATATTTTCGAGCACGGTCATGTGGGGAAAAAGGTTGAACTGTTGAAAGACCATGCCGACCTTGAGGCGCACCTGGCGCATGGTCTCCAGATCCTTGGCGGCCGGGCGCTGGCGGTTGATCGAGTGCAGTTCCATGCCATCCACCACGATCTCGCCCTGCTGGAAAAGTTCCAGGCCATTGATGCACCGTAAGAATGTGCTTTTGCCGCTGCCCGAAGGACCGATGCAGACCACCACCTCGCCCTTGGCTACCTCAAGATTGATGCCCTTGAAGAGATGGTGGCCGGAGTAATATTTATGGAGATCCCTGATCCTGATCATCGGTTCGACCTCTTCAGCCGGTTTTCCAGTCTCCTCGCCAGCAGGGAGAGCGGATAGCTCATCGCAAAGTAAAGCAGCGCCACGATGAGGCCGAATTCAAAAAAACGCAGGGTCGAGGCCGCTAGTATGCTGTAGGTCTTGGTGAGTTCGACCATGGCGATCACCGAGACCAGGGACGAATCCTTGAACAGGGCGATAAAATCATTGGTCACCCCGGGCAGGGCGATCTTGAAGGCCTGAGGCAGGATGACCCTTCTGACCGACAGCCCCCTGGTCATGCCGAGCGAGAGGGCGGCCTCCATCTGGCCCTTGGGCACGGCGTTGATCCCGGCCCGGTACAGCTCGGCCTCATAGGCCGCATAGTTCATCCCCAGGCCGAGAAAGGCGGCGGCCAGTGGATTCAGCGAGATGCCGATGTTCGGCAGCCCGTAGTAGAGGATATAGAGCTGGATCAAGAGCGGCGTACCACGGTACAGCTCGATATAGCCGGTGGCCAGGCTGGAAAGCGGCGGCCGGCCGTATAGCCTGATGACGGTTAGGACCAGGCCGAGAGCCACCGCCAGGGTCATGGAGATGACCGAGATCAGAATCGTCACCCAGGCGCCCTTTAAAAGCGTAGGGATAAAGGTATAGAGCGGCGCCCGTTTGCTCGCCTCCAGGCCGACATAGCCGGGTTTTTCTTGAGTGACATCCTGAAAGAGTTTTTCCTGTTTGTCGTTCCACAGGTCCCATTTTTCATAGATCGCCCGCAGCCGGCCATTGCTCACCAGCTTGGCGAGGATCGCATCTAATTTATTTTGCAGGGCCTCGTCGCCCTTGCGGATGGCGATACCGTAAAATCCCTCCCCCTCCGGCGGGCCCGCATATTTCAACTTTGGGTTGGGCTTGCCGTAATAGGCGGCGATGGGCAGATCGAGGAGCACACCGTCCAGTCGGCCAATGGCCAGGTCCTCATAGGGCGCGACCTGGCTGGCGTAGATCTTAACTTCCACCCCGGCCATCTTGGTGAGCATATCCTGGGCCACGGTGCCCGAAAGGGTGCCAACCTTCTTGCCCGTCAGGTCATCGATGCCCTTGATCGCGGTCTCATCACGGCCCACCACGAGCTGTTCTGTATAGATATAGTAGGGCTGGGAAAAGAGGACTTCCTGCTGGCGCTGGGGGGTGATCTCAATGCCGTTCATGGCGATATCGGAATCACCGCGCATGAGGGCCGGGATCAGGCTGTCCCAGGCGTTCTGGGCCTGTCGGGCCGTGACCCCCAGTTCCCTGGCGATTTCCTCGGCCAGGTCAACCTCGAAGCCGATGAACTGTGTTGGATCCTTGGGGTCCGGGAAGATGTAGGGCGCCCCGCCCTCCGCGTCCGAGCCCCAGAGCAGGTAACCGCGCTGCTGGATCTTTTCCAGGCTGTCGGCGGCTGTCGAAGGGGCGGGCCAGGCGAGCCACAACGCCATCACGATGAGCAAGGGGAAAAGTCGTTGAATATTTTTCATCGAGCCTCCGGCAAAAACTATCGGGGGGTGACGGTGACAAGAATACATTTTTTGCGTCACGCAAACTAGCATAACTCGGCCAGGGTGCCAAGAGGCGGGGTTATAAAAAATGGGGTGACGGTTCAGGCGGATAGTTTGTAGCGCCTCATGCCGCCTGTGACGGCGATTTATCATGACGTAACTTGGTAGTGAGCAAACAAACTGACCGGAGTTGTAGTGTATGATCTGTCCGGCCCCGGAATCGAGATTTTGGTGATCAAAAACCGGCGCGGCGGAAACGGCAATATTCCGACTTTCCGGGCGGATTTTCTGAAAAAACGGAAAGGTTGCGCAGGCGCAGGTGTTTGGCTTTGTCATTTAACACCACGGTTTTATAGAACTTCTCTCTCTCTCGTCCCGGCACAATAATTGCATAAATCTGGTATGACTTTGTGGGGAGCCGGTTGTTTCGTGGGGAAAGGCCGGCCTGGGAATAGACAAATAGCGAGGGAGGAAGCGATGAAAAAGCAGTGCTGGGCAGGAATGGCGGTAATGGCTTGGGTGGCGTTGGGGCTGAACAGCCAGGCGCAAGCGAGCCTGGTGGTGGCGGGCACGGTGGATTCGGGTCCGTACGCAGGAGTACAGGTAATCAACGACACGGATCTGAACATCACCTGGCTGGATTACAGCAACACGTCTGCCGCCTCGTACAGTCAAATGTCCTGGGCGTCCAGCCTGTCGCTGACCGTAAACGGGGTAACCTACGACAATTGGCGTCTGCCTTCCACGGTGGATGATTCGCAGGTTTATTCGCAGCAATTGCCCGCCAATTATTCGTATAGCGGTGAGTATTCTAGCGGATACAACAACACCACCTCGGAGATGGGGCATCTGTATTACACGGAATTGGGCAACAACGGGCGTTACGACACCAACGGCAATTATCAACCAGGTTATGGCCTGACGGAAACTGGACCTTTTGCCAATTTGGTTTCTTCTTGGTACTGGTCGGGTACCGAGTACTTGGCCTACCCGAACGTCGCCTGGGGCTTCTACACGAACGACGGCAGGCAGGACGCCGCCATCACATCAAGGACGGCTTGGTCTTCGATGGCTCCTTCGTCGCCCATGCCTTGGCCGTTCTTCCCGGACAGATTCAGGCCGTGCCTGAGCCCGCCTCGGTGCTGCTTATTGGCGCGGGCCTGGCCGGTTTGGCGGGCGTGGGCAGAAGGCGGCGCGGCCGTTGACGCTTTGGCGCTTTGAACGCTTCGGCCCTTAGGGGGGCAGGGGGAGCCC
Organism: Desulfobacterales bacterium CG2_30_60_27; assembly: GCA_001873115.1. GTDB lineage: Bacteria > Desulfobacterota > Desulfobulbia > Desulfobulbales > CG2-30-60-27 > CG2-30-60-27. Next base: position 7,166 of record MNYK01000145.1, read on the forward strand.
CCCTGCCCCCCGGCCGCAATGGTAGGTTTGGGTGAGGAACGAACCCCAACATGAGGAACCAAGCCCAACACCACGGCATACGCAACAAACACGTTGGGGTTCGCAGGCTCACCCCAATCTACCGATCTACAAAAAGGCGCTGGATGTGGTGGTGCATTTTTAAAAAAACGTGGCAGGCTTTTTCGCTACCACAAGCACACGCTGGGGACAGCAGGTCCGCTTAGGGGCTCAGGTCCGGATATCGGACAATCCCGGTAGAGCGCGGAATTTCGAATTCCGCCTTGGTATCGGCCCTGTTCAGTATCAATTCCCCTCTTGCCATGACCGCCATTGTTAAATCCTTTTACGCGGCCAGAAGCCGCTGCAAGGGTTCAACAATGCCGGGAAGGTCGTTTTGCACCGTGTCCCAAAGAATTTTTTCGCTCACACCAAAATATTCGTGTACCACGAAATGTCGCATGGCGCGCATGTCCGCCCACGGCACCTCTGGACAACTCGTGCATACCTGCTCTGGCACGTAGACGGATGCTTCCCCGATGATCGTGACTCTGCGGACAACGGCGTCAATCGTGCGCTGGTCCTGTGAGAATTCGTTGAAATTCATGCCGGTGACATACCGACGGACCGCTTCGATGGCCTCAAGAATATCCTGAATGCGCAATCTCCAGTCTCTAGGCGGCATATACGGCTTCCTCTAAAATACTGTTTCTCAAAGCTTTGTGAAGCGCGTCGGGCGTAACCAGGTCGACCGGTCTGCCAAGAATTTCCGATAGACGGCGCTGGAGCCGGGCAAAGGCAAACAACCCTATGCGAGCGTCAGGTTCAAATTCCACCAGGATGTCCACATCGCTATCCGGTCTGGCTTCGCCGCGCACGACAGAGCCGAATACGGCCAGGGAACGCACGGAGAATTCCTTGAGCAGCCCGCGGTTGACCTGAAGCTTTTGGATGACTTGATCGCGATTCATCGCTTCCCGCCTCAATATACCGGCCGGCGACGCCCGGACCCCGGCTGATTTTTAAGCACGTCTGGTCTGTTTGCCTGCCCGCGGATTGATGGTTGAGTTGTAACAAGTAAAAAGGTCATGACTGATATAAATTGTCTGATTAATCCCTTGCTAAGCCTTACCCCTCGCCCGTTTGTTTGTCAACGCCAAAGGCGGACAGGCGTTTTCATGGACGAATCGGTGCCGGCCGGCCGTTGAGAGAGTCGTCGTAGGTCGGGTTAGCCCGGATGGCGTAACCCGACTTACAACAGTGCCTCCGCGCCTTTGCTCCTCAAGCTACAAGCCTACAGCCTCCAATCTCTTTATTGGCCGGCCTCCAGGCTGAGGGCCGCGCTTACCGGACCATCGCCGTCCTGCGCCATGGCGGCCGATGCCTTGCTTGCCAGGCGCTCCGGCGGGATTGGCTTGGCCTCGTTCAGGGCGGCGACCACGGCCTGGGCCCGGGCGTCGGCCAGTCGCACCAGCTCGGCGTCCGGGACAGGCTCGCTGTCCACCAGGCGCGCGAACAGCTCCTTGGCCAGGCTGCCGGGATCTTCGGTGCCGGACTTCTTGGCCGCAACCTTGGTCTCGTCCTTGATCGCGCTCAAGGCCTTCCTGTCAAAGCGCTCCTTGAACATATCGGCCAGGGCATCCCGGGTCGCCGAGCTGGTGAAGTCCACCGGGCCGGGATCCTCGCCCGGCTCCACCGGGATTTTCAGGCGTTTGTCAAGCGCCAGGCGCACGCTCATGGACCGGAGCTCCTTCAGGTCTTGAGTCGGGCTATAGCGGCCCTGGACCACAAGCCTCAACTGTGGCCGTTTCTCCAGGATTCCGGCCAACTGCCTGAGTTTTTCCTTTTCAGGCGGGGACACCGCGGCCTTGCCGGCCGCAAAGTCGACCCTGTTCATGGCCTCCTCGTTGCCGCCGGGTAGCAAAGCGCCCAGTATCCGGAAGGGGCTGGTCACCAGCTTGGTGAGCAGGTTGGTGAAGGCCTTCCAAATCAGGCCGCTGTAGCTGAATTCCGGGGAGTTCAGGTCACCATGCACCGGCAGGCCGAGGTCGATCACGCCGTTACTGTCTTGCAGCAGGGCCACGGCAAGATCGAGCGGCAGATCCACCGCCTCCGGGCTCTCCATCTTGTCGCCCAGGCGCAGGCGCGTTACCACCAGTTTGTTGTCGCCTTCGAGTTGGCCCTTGTTGATCTTGTACTTCAAATCCACCGACAGCTTGCCCGAGTCGATCTTGCGGCCGGCGAACTTGCCGGAATACGGGGTGAGCCTGGACATCTCCACGTTTTTGAAGACCACGTTGATGTCGGTGAACTCCTTGGGGTCGGAGGTGACCAGCTCGCCGTCCACGTTGGCCGTGCCGTAGTCGTCCACCCGGCCGTCGAGTTTTATCTGTGCCCGGGCGTCCACGGCCGAGGAGATGCCGGCCACGTTACCTTTCAACTCATGGATTTTGGTGCCAAAGGGGGTGGGCAGGCTCAGGTCGGCAAACTCGACCTGGCCGGCGCTGACGCGCACCCGGTCAACATGGTACGAAAAGGGAACGGCCGGGCTGGCGGCCCCGGCTTTTTCAGGTTTTGCCGGCGCAGCCTTGGCCTTCATGACCTTGGCCAGGTTAAGGGTATGATCCTTGGCGATTATGAACTTGCCGGCCGGCTGCACAACCCTCATCTCACCGATATCGAGCTTGTCAGGCGAAAGTTGCAGCTTTAAATGTTCGGTCTGCACCGTCTTCCAGCCAACCAGCGTTTCATTGTTGTCCGTCTCGGTGACCCGTAGATTATCAATCTTGACCGCGCCCTGATAGCTGGTCCGGGCGTTGGCGGCCTTGACGCCGTGGCGCAGGGTGCCCTTGGTGGAGAAGGTGCCTGACTGGAGAACTACGGCGGCGGACTGGTTGACGTACGGCTGCAACACCGGTAGCCCAAGCGCCGTCACCTGCACCTCGGATTCCACGGTCGGGCCGGCTGGGTCAAGCGTGCCGGTCGCCTTGATCTGACCGCCTTCGCGGATGTTAATGCCCACGTTAAAGGGCATGATGGATTTGTTGTCCACGTGGGTCAGCTCAACGCCGATGTTCTCCAGGTGCAGCAGCGGGGCGGTTGGCTGGACGGTGAGGTCGGAGAGGGTGGCGCCAAGGTCTGAGACCGCTACCCTGTCGATCAGAAACTGGAAGGGTTGGCCGGGCGTTTTGGTCTGCTCAGACGGGTTTGGGGTCGCCTTTTGCGGCGGCTGGGCAGCCAGGCGCGCCAGGTTGAGGCTGCCGTCGGCCAGACGTTGCAAGTCGAGCCCGCCGCCCGTCACGGTGATCTCCGCTATGTTAAGCCGGTTGGCCGTAAGATCGTAGGCGCCGCCCTTGATGGCCATGATGTTCATCTTGATGGCGGGAGCGGTCGCGTCGGCCAGCCCCGCCTGCAAGTCGTTGACCTCAATGTCCAGGTCATTCACCTGGACTTTGGCCTGCTCGCCGCCGAACTCGGCCGTGGCCTTAAGTGCCACCCGAAGGGCGCCGAGGCCGGCGTTGAGACTCATGTCCCGGTAACCCAGGGCGAGCCCGCTCAGATCAAGTTGGTGCAGCCTCATCTTCCATGGCTGGCCACCTGATGATGCCTTGTCTGACCCGGAGTTGGCGGCGGTCACGGTTTCGGAGGTATTGGTCAGGCGCTGCAGGTTGAAGGTGCCTTTCGCATCTCTGGCAACATTCAGCCGCCCGCCGCTGACCGCGAGCTTGCCTGTCTCGAATTGGCGTTGGGCCAGGTCGAAGCGGCCGTTAATGAGCCGGGTATCAGGCAGCTCTAGCCAGGGGGTCTCGGTGCCCGTCAGCTTCAGGGCCAGCCCACTCAAGGTAACGGAGAGGTGATCGAATATTACCTGCGGCGCCTGGCCGCTCAGGTCGAGATTGTAGTCAGCGGTCACGGTCAGCCGGCCGGCCGGCGGTTCCAGTCGCAGGGTGTCACGGGTAAACTGCCATAGCGTGGCCGCGCGGATGTTCTCAAGGGCCAGGCTGCCTTTCCATGATAACGGTTGCAGACTGACCTTGCCGTTCCAGCGGATGGTCTCGCCGTTCGCCGTGGTGGCGGTCACCGATTCAATTCCCTGCTGTCCCGCCAGGGTGGTTAAGCCTTTGACGTGCAGGTTGAGGGGGTGCAGCGACATGGTGGCCGGCTGCGACTGGCGCTGGTCAATGAAATCGATCTTCCCCTGGTCAAGGAGAATATCCTGGAAAATGAGGCGGGGCGGGGTGGAGCTTGTCGCAGGTTCGGGCTTGGCGGGAGGGGTTGTCGCGGGCGGGGCCAGCTTGGCGAGGCTGAATGAGCCGTCGGGCTCGATGACCAGGTGCACTGTAGGTTCCTGCAGGCTGACCTGGCGGAAGGTCCAGGCCCATTTGAAGATACTGCTCATCTCGAAATCGACGAAGAGCTGCTTGCAGCCAGCAAGCAGTTGCCCGTCCGGCTCGTCCATGCGGAAGTCGTTCACCTCAAAGGTGAAGATGAACGGGTTGATGCGGACCTTGCCGATCACCGCCTGTTTTCCAAGCTGATCATGTATGATCTGTGGCACAAAGCGTCGAGTCAGATACGGTGCCAGCAGGAAACCGGCCAGGGTGTAGGCGACGAGCAACCCCATGCCGGACAGGAACCATTTGTTTCGCAGGATTTTCAGCAGGCGGTTCATAGGCTTCCCTTGGCTTAGGTGGGTCAGGCCGGAACGAATATTTCCATGATACTATCGGTTGGGGATTTTTTCAAATGTCCAAGTTGCCCTGGCCTTTATGATGTTGGTACATTATGCGAATCATGAACGTCAAGAGCGCAAGGGAGGGAGCATGCAGATCCGTTATTTTCAAATAGATGCCTTTGCCGAGCGGGTGTTCTCCGGCAATCCCGCCGGGGTATGCCTGCTGGAGACCTGGCTGGAGGATAAGACCATGCAGGCCGTGGCCGCTGAAAACGGCCTGCCGGAGACCGCCTTTCTGGTGCCATCTGTACCCTGCGGGGCGAGTGGGTAATCATCGCCGGCCGGGCGGGATCGGACGGATCAGACCGGTCGGACGGATCGGACCGGTCCGACAAGGCCCTTCAGGTGAAGATCACCTTGCAGAAACGGCGCTTGCCTACCTTGATGAGATAGCTGCCAGTGGCGGGCAGGGTGGCCTCTGGGTCGTTCACCTTGTTGTTGTCCACGGTCACGGCCTGCTGGCTGATGAGGCGCCTGGCCTCGCCGGTGCCTTTGACCAGGCCGCAATCGGCTAGCAGGCGTGGCAGCCAGATGGGCTCGGGACCGGCCGGGAAAGTCATCTCCGGCATGTCCTCGGGCAGGTCGTGATTGGTGAAGACGCGGGCGAAGTTGGCCGCGGCCTTGTCAGCCGCTGCTGCATCGTGGAAGCGGGCGGTAAGTTCCCGGGCCAGTTGCTGTTTCACGGCCTTGGGGTGCACGGCGCCCGACTCCAGGTCGGCCTTGAGCCTGGTAATGTCTTCGGTGGCGAGGTCGCTCAACAGATCGAAGTAGCGGAACATCAGGGTGTCGGCCATTGACATCACCTTGCCGTAGATATCGTCGGCCGGGTCGTTGATGCCGATGTAGTTGCCCAGGGACTTGCTCATCTTGTTGACGCCGTCCAGGCCCTCCAGAAGCGGCACGGTTAGCACCACCTGGGGTTCCTGGCCCCAGGTCTTCTGCAGGGTGCGGCCCATGAGCAGGTTGAAGAGCTGGTCGGTGCCGCCTACTTCGACGTCGGCCTCCAGGGCCACGGAATCGTAACCCTGGATAAGCGGGTAGAGGAACTCGTGGATGCTGATCGGCCGCTCGTTTTTGAAGCGGGCGCTGAAATCCTCGCGCTCCAGCATGCGGGCCACGGTGGTCTGCGAGGCGAGGCGGATGAAGTCGTGCGACGAGAGCTTGGCAAGCCAGGTGCTGTTGAACACCACCCTGGTCTTGACCGGGTCGAGAATCTTGAAGATCTGCGCCTTGTAGGTCTCGGCGTTGCGGGCTACATCCGCGCTGGTCAAGGGCTTGCGGGTCTCGGACTTGCCGGTCGGGTCACCGATCATGCCGGTAAAGTCACCGATCAAAAAATTGATCTCGTGCCCCATCTCCTGAAAATGCTTGAGCTTCTGGATGAGCACCGTGTGCCCGAGATGAAGATCGGGCGCCGTCGGGTCAAAACCAGCCTTGATTTTGAGGGGCCGGCCGCTATCCCGGGATTTTTCCAGTTTGGCGACCAGCTCCTTACGGGAGATGACGTCCACGGTCCCCCGCTCGATGAGGGTTACCTGTTCTTCGATTGTGTATGCCATGTCGGTCACAGTGCGGGTTTAGCCATAGGCGACAGGCCGCTACTTGGCGTATTCCACTGCCCGGGTTTCCCGGATGACGGTAACACGGATCTGGCCCGGGTAGGTCAGGTCCTCCTCGATCTTCTTGGCGATCTCCTTGCTCAGCATGGTGGCCTTGGCATCGTTGACCTCGGAGCTGTTCACCACGATGCGCACCTCGCGGCCCGCCTGGATGGCAAAGGACTTCTCCACCCCTTCAAAGTTGTTGGCCACCCGTTCGAGATCCTCCAGCCTTTTCACGTAGGACTCAAGCATTTCCTTGCGGGCGCCGGGCCGGGCGCCGGACAGGGCGTCGGCCGACTGCACCAGGATGTCGATAACATCGCCGGGCTCCACCTCTTCATGATGGGCGGCGATGGCATTGACAATCCGCGGCGACTCGCCGTATTTCTTGGCCAAATCGGCGCCGATGCTGGCGTGCGACCCCTCCACCTCGTGGTCCACCGCCTTGCCGATATCATGCAGCAGACCGGCCCGCTTGGCCTGCTTCACATTAAGACCGAGTTCCGCAGCCATGGTGCCGGCCAGGAAGGCCACCTCCAGGGAATGCTGCAGCACGTTCTGGCCGTAGCTGGTGCGGTATTTCAGCCGGCCCAGCAACTTGATAAGTTCAAGATGGACGCCGTGGGCGCCCACGTCGAAGGTGGCCTGTTCGCCAACCTCGCGCATGGAAACCTCCAGCTCCTTGGTAACCTTGTCCACTACCTCTTCGATGCGGGCGGGATGGATACGGCCGTCGGCAATGAGTCGTTCCAGGGACTGGCGGGCCACCTCCCGGCGTACCGGATTGAAGCCCGAGAGGATTACCGCCTCCGGGGTGTCGTCGATGATGATGTCGATGCCGGTGGCCGCCTCGATGGCCCGGATGTTGCGGCCCTCGCGGCCAATGATCCGGCCCTTCATTTCATCGTTGGGCAGGGGTACCACGGACACGGTTTTCTCGGCCACATAGTCGCCGGCATAACGGGAGATGGCCAGGGCGAGGATATTCTTGGCCTTGCGGTCCGCCTGGATCTTCATCTCGTTCTCGATGCGGATCAGGGTCTTGGCCGCCTCCATGCGGGCCTCGCTCTCAATGGACTCCATGAGCATCTTCTTGGCCTCGTCGCGGGAGATACCGGAGAGCTGTTCGAGCTTGAAGCGCTGATCCTCGATGATGCGCTCCAGCGCCTTCTTGCGCTCGGCCAGTTCCTGTTCGCCCTTTACAAAGCCCTTCTCCTTGTTGAGGAGTTCCATCTCCCGTTTGTCGAGGATATCGATCTTCCTCTCGATCTGGTCCAGCTTGTTGGAAAGGCGTTTTTCCTCCTCGATGAGATCGGCCTTGCGGGCCCGCACCTCCTTTTCCGCCTCATGCCGGACCTCCAGGGCCTGATCCTTGCTCTGCAGCGAGGCCTCCTTCTTGATCCGCTCGGCCTCCCGCAGGGCGTCCTCAATCAACTTCTTGCCTTCCCGCTCCAGGTTCCCCTGTCGCGATTCAATCATCCGCTTACCCAGCACTAGTCCCAGGAAGACGCCGAGCACCAGGCCCGCAGCGGCAAGCAGTATGTATAGCAGTATCGCATCCACAGCGTTACCTCCATCATTTTGCATGTATGATTAACCCGGCCCGGGGCACAGCGTGGCGATCTGCCGCTACTGGTAAAAGGCCGGAGGGATACAATTCGTTGCCGCCTTTGACATGTTTGACGACGCCTGCGTCTGCCAGGCGAACGGGACGGCACGTTTTAAAAAAAATTGATGAATAGGAAACAAGCGGAACCGACCTCAAGGTCGTTTCCATGGAAATGGGGCGGCAGACCCGCTCCTGCGTGCAGGAGAAGAAGCGGCAAGGCATCATCAAAAGATGATGACGGAGTGGACCCCAGACAAGAATACCGGTCAAAAAACCGGCTCAGGCAGGCGCTGACAAGCGGCGCCGATTTGAAAAAAATCTCACCTTCCTATCATATCCGGGTTTCACATATATAAAAATTCCGGGCGAGCCAGAATTTTTCCACCTTGAGCAACCCTTGCCACGGCATGAGTCCCATCCCTATCCACGGACCCCTTCCAAGAGGATCCCGCCAATCGTTTTGCCTGTTCTCCTCCATTTTGTGATAAAATATTTAAAATCCCATGGCCCGGTGGGCCAAGAGGACGGATAACCAAAAAAATCCCCCGCCATAGCGGTGTCGTCAGCGACATCGAACCTAATCAAGTTAGGTGGGTGTTCTTAACTCTTACCTCATTCGAGGAATTCGACGCATCGAAATCCTTTCCCAAGATAGTGGAGTCACCCTTAACAGTCGTGTTGGCTCGAAACAAACTGCAGATCACCAACAAGGCAGGGGAAAACCAACTTAGAGCTTGTCCGCGAACAAACCCTCTATTTTATCCGTCAACCGATCAAGATGCGCGCCGACGGTTTCCAGTTGCCGGGCGCAGTCCTTTTTCAGTTTGACATATTCACTGGCCACGTTCAGACTGGCAAGAATGGTCGCCTTGCTGGACGGCAGCACATTGACCGCCGTACCCACATGCGCCTCGATCTGGGACTTCACCAGGTTCAGAATTTCCTGAACATCCGCATCCGAGGCATCGGTGTACAGCGAGTATTTCTGGCCCAGCACCTCAAACGTGACAAGTCTTGACAAAACACATCCCTTTAACTATTTGATACCAAAATAATTATCTAAAGGCAATGGGTTTATCCCTTTTAACGCCAACGGACAGGCCCGTGCCGCCATCAAGCGGCTGCCTGATTCTTCTCCCAATCCTCAATGGAACTGAGCAGGCCGGACACCCGCTGGTGGACCACGGTTTTTTCTTCCTTGAGGGCCGCCACTACACCCTGGAGTTCCTCGACCTCGTAGTGACTCTGGCGCAGTTGCGCCTCGATTTCCGCCTTTTCCTGCTTCAGGCTGTTGAAGTTGGCGAGGAGTTTCTCCACCACCGCCTCCAGCCGGGCCATTGCCTCTTCCTGGGGATTCTCGGTCATTTCCTCACCCTTTCCTGACCAGATTGCCTTCCACACAAGAATCCGGCCCGCCCCTGCTGGCAGGACCGTTCTTGAAACCAAAATAACGATACCAATATTTCTTTTTAAACCAATACGTTATACTTTTATCTTAAGAACTATTTACCACACTCCACCCAAAGTTTCGATACTTTTTTATGGTGCCCGCGGTCGCGCGCCGGAGAGCAGGCACTAGGATGGTTGCTGGCCGCGCCGCGCCTGCATGCGGGCATTGGCCATGGCCAGTTCAATAGGAGAGTTGACGCCCATGGTTTCCTCCGGGTTGGCGCAGTGGAAGGTGCGCACCAACACGCCGGTATTGGCGGCAATACCTACGATATCGGTAAGATACACCTCGCCCTGGGCGTTGTCGGTACCGACCTGGTCCAGGGCCGCGAACAGGAAACCGGCCTCCACCAGGTAAATGCCGGCATTGATTTCCCGGATCCGCCGTTGCGCCTCGGTGGCGTCCTTTTCCTCGACAATCCCCTGCACCGCGCCATCCGGCCCCTTCAGCACCCGGCCGTAGCCGGTGGGGTCGTCCAGTTCCGTGGTCATAAGGGTAAGGGTGGCGCCGCTTTTCCCATGGGCCTCCAGCATGGCCCGCAGGGTCTCGGTGCGGATGAGCGGCGTGTCGCCGCAGAGGATGAGCACCTGGGAATTCCGGCCGGACAAAAGATCCCGGGCGGCCAGCACCGCATGACCGGTGCCCAGTTGTTCTTGCTGCATGACCAAGGAAACTACGTAGCCGGCCAGGGCCGCCCGCACCGCCTCATGCTGGTGGCCGACGACCAGAACGATCCGCGCCGGGTTCAGGGGGATAACGGCGTCGATAACATGATGCACCATGGGTACGGCCAGCACCTCGTGCAAGACCTTGGCCTTATCCGACTTCATGCGGGTTCCCTTGCCCGCCGCCAGAATCAGCGCATTCACCTCTTTTCCCCCCATGACTTTTCCCTCCTACGTTATTTAGTCTCAGTATACGGAAAACATGCTTCCAGAGGTAAGCTGTCAGGTCTCAGGGGGCAGGGTGCGACAAAAAACTCCAGTCTCGAGGCTCAAGACTAAAAACTGCAACCTGCCTCCCTGCACCCTGACAACCGCACCCTCGCATCCATCAGGTCCCATGCAGTTTCCATATATGGACGCTATTTATCGAAACAACTCAGATTATACCCAGTTAGCCAGCAAATGGAAACGGCTCACCACCCCGGGCCAAAGGTTTTCATTGACAATTGCCGTCAATTTTTCAATGTTCGGTTTGAGTAAAGGAGGAGGATACGATGCGCTCACTGAAAATTTTTATTGTTCCGATGTGCCTCATGGTGCTGTGCCCTGGTTCTCTGGCTTTCGCCGGGGCGCCTGGCCAGCCGCCGGCCATGACGCCGGAGCTTACGGTGCGGGGCGAGGCGACCTTGCAGGTGCCGGCCGACCAGATGCGGCTTACCGTGGGCGTGGTTAGCCACGGGGCCACGGCCGAGGCCGCCTTGAATGACAACACTGAAAAAATGGGTCAGGTGGAAAAGGCCCTGCAGAGGGTCGGGTTCAGCAAGGAAGAATATCGCACCGGCTTTTTCCAGATTGAACCCAGATGGGAGCCCCGCCCCAGCCATGCCGCCTGGGACTGGAAACCCGGCATCGCAGGGTACATCGTCCGCAACTCCTTCAAGATCGTGAGCCGGCAACTCAAAATGACCGGCAAGATCATCGAGGCCGCTGCCAGTGCCGGGGCCAACGATATCCAGGCGTTGACCTTCGACCTGGCCGACCCTCGGCACTACCGGGCCGAGGCCATTGAGCAGGCCACGGCCAATGCCCGGGCCGACGCCGTCACCCTGGCCGCCGCCGCCGGGGTGGAGCTGATCCGGGTGCTGTCGCTCCAGTTGGACAGCGTGCCCACCGCCCCCATGAGGGTGGAGATGCGCCCCATGTCCATGGACGAAGGGATGGCGGCCAGCGCGCCGCCGCCCATTGCGGCCGGTGATGTCATGGTGGGGGCCGGCGTGCATCTGGTTTACGAGATTGGCCGGCGGGCGCCGTGAGATGCAGTCGCGGGCCGGGTGGTGGGCGGGGGCCTGTTGAGGCAAACAAAAAACGTCTTCCCTGGGGGAGGGGGAAGACGTTGTGGTCATATGGCCGGAAGTTGACCGATCAGGTGATTATATAGGTGGGTATGTCGGTTGCCGATTCCTCGTCAGCCAGCCGCAAATTCTTTTTGTACTCGCCTACCGGCACGCTGCTCCACTGGGAAACGCGCTGCCAGCCGTTACGCTTTTCACCGCTCCGGCGGCGCTCCTCCAGCCGCCGGCGTTCATCGCCGCCAGCCTCGAAATAATTGAGGTCATAGACGTCGCGTCGGTCTTCATCTAAACGCCGGTCAAATCCACTACGGTTCATGACTTATCTCCTTGGCCGAAAAACTTTTGTAACTATCCAGCTTGTGTCGGCATTTAAGCTTTCCCGGGCTGCGGTTCCCCTGGATAGTTACCCAACTTTTTTACTATTGCAAGGCAGATTACGCGATTCACTGCCCGCGTTTCTTCCTCCCTTACAGGTGAAGCAATATCCATGCCACGCCAGACCAATGCAAATTATGTCTGGTATTTCAGGTGGTAAAGCAGACAAACGCCATGCCGGGTTCAAGCTTTCGGCCACATTTTTTCCGGCGAAACGGAAAAGTTTTCCACCTTTCCGAACCAAAGCTATAATCTGCTCTCTCCCGCCGTCCGCCTTGTTGCGCTTGCGTGTTATGCTTCCGAGATGCCATCTCAGTTTTGGTGATATGCTTGGATTTCATCGTTTTATCCAACTGCCACGCAATGACTCGTGCGCATCTCTGGGGACGCTCCTCACATTTAAAGTTTTATTATGCTGGTATAGGCTAAGAGCACGTAGGCCAAGGGGCACTAACCGCTCTTCAGTTTTAAACGAAAAAAATCAGGCAGCCTTGTGGCCGGCCAGCCACTCCTTGAGCGCTGCGTCCATGCGGGTTTGCCAGCCCTTGCCGGTAGCGCGGAAGGCCTCGACGACCTCCCGCGACAGGCGGATGGCGATCCGTTCTTTCGTCACTGCCGCCTTTGGCCGGCCACGCAGCTTCGCTTGCAAGGATTTGGGCAAATCGGAAAACGGTTTGAACAACGCGGAGTCGGCCATGGACAGGTCGGAAACCTCGCCATCACTGTCAATCACGGGTAAGCGCGAAGCCATATTTTGCTCCTTCTCTCGGGTTTGCCTTGCGAAAGCTGATCACACGGATACCATACCCGGTCTCGCTGAACACCAGCACATGCAGCCGGTTATCGAGGTAGCCAATGGCGACGATGCGTGTCTCCGGGTACTCCATACGCGTGTCCATCCAGAACTTCGCCGTCTCGAAATCAAAGTCCGCTGCCCGGTCGAAAGACAGGCCTCGTTCCGCGATATTGCGGGCGTTCTTGGCCGGATCGCAAGTGATTTTCATCATTTTATTGTATGCACATTAAATTACTATGTCAAGAAAGAACCAGAAAGAATGTTGGCAACAAATATAATTGTCCGGTTTTGTAGCAAATGAATTGTCCGCTTTTTATCCGGGGCGAGCGGTATGGCGGGGTCGCGTCTGGACATCGGACAAATGAATTTTCCATCCGGTTTTATGCAGTTTTCGGATGGACTAATTAGTGTTCATCCGGAAACTGTGTTCCCAGATGAACGCGCTCAGCTTTCGGCAATCAGCTTTCAGCTTAACGTGCTTAGTTAGTTTCCATCCGGAAACCCCGGTTTTGCATGATGCGGGATGCCATCAGCCG
>MNYK01000062.1 GCA_001873115.1 Desulfobacterales bacterium CG2_30_60_27
TTACAAGTCCATCAAGATTTAAGATGCCACTAATTACTATACGTATTCCCCTTTGTCAAGGATCAAATACGCCTGGCTGAAAGATTACAAAAAGTGCTTGGGGACGCGGGAAATAACCGGACCATGCACCAGCGCTTCCTGCCGTGCCGTCAAGGCCGGGCGACAAAATCCTCCCTGGTGGAGGAAGCGGCACACCCCGGGCGCGGCCGGCGATCAACGGCGCGACAGGATGGTGTCTTTGCTGAAGTGCGCGTCGTCCTTTTCAGGGTAATCCGCCATGTAGTGCAGGCCCCGCGACTCCTTGCGGGTGATGGCGCACTGGATGATGAGGTCGGCCACCTGGGCGATGTTGCGCAGTTCGACCAAGTCCGGGGTGAGCAGGTATTCCTGGTAATGGCGGCGGATCTCGGCCAGCAGCACCCCCATGCGCTCCCTGGCCAGGGCGAGGCGCTTGTCGGTGCGCACGATGCCCACGTAGTTCCACATGAGCCGCCGGATCTGATCCCAGTTGTAGGAGATGAGTACGCACTCCTCCATGCGGCGGGCGCTGCCGGTCGCCCACGCCGGCGCAGCCGGGTGGGGCCGGCGGGCGAGCCCCGGCCAGTCCCGCTCGCACTGCACGAAGGCCTGGTGGGCGAAGACAACCCCCTCCAGCAGGGAGTTGCTGGCCAGCCGGTTGCCGCCGTGCAGGCCGGTGCTGGATGTCTCGCCCAGGGCGTAGAGGCCGGCGATGTTGGTGCGGCCCATGACATCGGTGACCACCCCGCCGCACAGATAATGGGCGGCGGGCACCACCGGGATGGGATCGCGCGCCATGTCGATGCCCAGGGATATACACTTGCCGTAGATGTTCGGAAAGCGCTTTTGCAAAAACTCCGAGGATTTATGGGTAATGTCCAGATAGACGCAGTCGTCGCCGCTTTTTTTCATCTCGGCGTCGATGGCGCGGGCCACGGTATCGCGGGTGGCCAGGTCGCCGCGCGGGTCGTAGCTGGCCATGAAGGCGTGGCCCCGCTCATCGACAAGCCTGGCGCCCTCGCCGCGCACCGCCTCGGAGATCAAAAAATTTTTGGCCCTGGGGTGAAAGAGGCAGGTGGGATGGAACTGCACGAACTCCAGGTTGGCCACCCGGGCGCCGGCCCGGAAGGCCATGGCCACCCCGTCGCCGGTGGCGATGTCCGGGTTGGTGGTATAGAGGTAGACCTTGCCGGCGCCGCCAGTGCAGAGCATGGTCACCTTGGCGAGGAAGGGTGAGATGGTGTTGTCCGGCGCCATGACGTAAGCGCCCAGACAGGATTCACCGTCCACGCTCATCCCGGCCCGCGAACCGACCAGCAGGTCCACGGCCAGGTGGTCCTCCAGCATGGTGATGGCCGGATTCTCCGCGGCCCGCTCCAGGAGCCCCCGTTCAATTTCCCGGCCGGTAAAATCGCTGGCATGGGCGATGCGTCGCGTGGAGTGACCGCCCTCGCGGCCCAGGTCCAACTGGCCGGGATGCGCGGGGTCCTCCTCGAAGCGGACGCCCATCCGCACCAGCTCGGCGATGCGCTCCGGCCCATGCCGCACCACCATGCGCACCACGTCCTCGTGGCAGAGGCCGGCGCCGCTTACCAGGGTGTCATGCACATGGTCCTCGAAGTTGTCCTCGTTGGAAAGCACCACGGCGATACCGCCCTGGGCCAGGTTGGTGGCGCTGTCCGCCCGCTTCTTTTTGGTGACCAGGGTGACCCGGCCAAGCCGGGCCGCCTTCAGGGCAAAGGACAGGCCCGAGATGCCGCTGCCGATCACCAGAAAGTCGGTTTCATATGCCATGGCGATTTTTCCCGGAAAGTCTTATATAAGAGAGGTGAAAGGTGAAAGGTGAAGGCTGAAAGTCGATGGAAGTTTTCATTTTACCTTGAGTTTGCCTTGAGCTTTCAACTTTAACCATACAACCATTGCTATGAAAATAAAACTGGTCATCTTCGATTGCGACGGGGTCATGTTCGACTCCCGGGAGGCCAATCGGCACTTCTACAACCACCTGCTGGCCGGCTTGGCGCGGCCGCCCATGGATGAAGCGGAGTTGGACTACGTCCACATGAACCATGTGCAGGACTCGGTGCGGCACATCTTCCGCCATTACCCCGGTGACCTGGCGGCGGCCGAGGCCTTACGGCAGCAGGTGGACTACCGCGACTTCATCCCCTATATGCTCATGGAGCCCGATCTGGTGGAGTTCCTGGAGTTGCTCGCCCCCACGTACAAAACCGCCATCAGCACCAACCGCACCACCACCATGGCCATGATCCTGGACATCTTCGGGCTGACCCGCTATTTCGGCAAGGTGGTGACGCCGCTGGACGTCACCCGCCCCAAGCCCCATCCCGAGTCCCTGCTGAAAATATTGGACCATTACGGCCTGGCCGTGGACCAGGCCGTCTATATCGGCGACTCTCGGGTGGACCAGGAGCCCGCCGCGGCCATCGGCATGGCCTTCATCGCCTTCAAGAACCCGACCCTTACGGCCGCGCATCACGTCAACAGCTTCATGGAGATTGCCCGGCTGCCGGCGCTCATGGCCGACCGCCCGGGCAGCAGGTGAACGGGGCAGGGCATGCGACTGGCGATCAACCACCTCTTCCTGACCGCTGGCGTTAGCCGGGCGGACAGCCGGCAACGGGTACGACGCTTTCTCGACCGTTCCATCCTGGTGCGCTACGCCACGATAGAGTTCCTGCCAGGCCGCACCATCCACGGCGACCAGGCCGGCTTTAACAAGGCGCTGGAGGCCGGGCTGGCCAGGAACCGGGTGACCCTGGCCGAGCTCATCAGCGAACTGGACCGCGAAGGCTTCCGTTCCCTGGCCGATCTGGCAACAACCCCCCAGGGTTACCCCAGCAAGCTGCTGCATACTATCGCCCATCTGGTGGATGGCTTCTTCGGCATTGATTCCGCCTTCTACAACCTGTATGAGGACTCCCACCAGGTCTCCGCCGCCCTGCGCCAGGCGATCCGCCAACAGCCCGCCGGCTTCTGGCTCGTCGAGCTGACCGGCTCATCCGAGGTCCCGGACGATGATCCAGTCACGCGTTTGCGCAAGTTTGAGGCCGGTTAGCAGCTAGCCGCTAGTGATGGTGCTCATGCCCGGCCACCTTGCCCCCCGCCTTCTCCAGGGCCCGGGCCAGCAGGACATCCACCGCCGCCATCTTGGCCATGGCCTGCTCAATAAGCTCCGCCACCTCGGCAAGGCCCGCGCCACGCGCCACCTCGGCCCAGCGGCCGAACTCGGCCCGGTGGCTCTGGTTGTGCTCCAGCCAGTGCGGCAAGAGCACGCGTATCTTGTCGATATCCGGGATGCTCATCCCCGCCCCCCTCCCCCGGCCAGCGGCGCCAGGGTGACCAGGCCGCCCAGGAAATCAATGGTTTTGACCCGGGCGCCGGGCACCAGGCGCGGCTCCTCGAACAGGGCGCTCACCTTGACCCCGTCGGGCCCGGCCTCCAGGCGGGCGACGCCCTCCATCACCGGCTCCTGGCCGCCGTCCCGATCCATGACTACCCGCATCTGACACATGACTGCTCCTCCTGTTTGCCTCCCTGTATACCCAAAAAACAACAAAAAGGCAAATGCCTTCCCCTCCCCCCCTTGCCTCCCGACCCAAAATCTGTCACACTCTCCCCATGGAAGCAAAGCTCTGCACCGAGATAGAAAACCTGCTGGCCAACACCCGGACCATCGCCGTGGTTGGCCTCTCGCCCAAGGAGAACCGGCCAAGCAACTTGGTGGCCCGTTATCTGCTCGACGCGGGCTTCATCGTCATCCCGGTGAACCCTGGCCAGACGGAGATCCTCGGCCGGCCATGTTATCCGGACCTGCGCGCCATCCCGACCCCGGTGGATCTGGTGGACATCTTCCGGCGTGGCGAGGAGGTGGGCCCGGTGGTCGACGAGGCCATCGCCATGGGCGCCAAGGCCGTCTGGATGCAGGAAGGCATCGTCAACGAGGCGGCCGCCGCCAAGGCCCGGGGTGCCGGGCTGACCGTGATCATGGATCGATGTATCAAGATCGAGGCACAAAGGCACAAAGTTTTTTGAGCCTGTAACCTCTTCCCCCTCTGTGCCTTTGTGTCTTACTCAACAAACAAAAGGAGAAAAATCATGCAATCCAAACCCCTGACCCTCCTCGTCGCCCTCGCCCTGGTTCTTTGCTCCGGCTGCAGCAGGGATAAAAAATCCGAGGTCTACTCCACGCCCCAAGGCCAGGTGACGGTCACCAAGCAGGCGGATGGCCAGCAGCAGCAGGTCACCGTGCAGGGCAAGGATGGCACCTCCAGCCTCACCATCGGCAGTCAGATAGCCCCCGCGGCCCTGGGAGTGCCGTTCTATCCGGGCACCGAGCAGGCCGAGGGCGGCACCTGGAGCATGCAGGGCGGGCAACAAGGCCAGGCGGGCAGCGTCACTTCGGCCATGCTTACCTCGAAGGACAGCCTGGGCGAGGTTCTGGCCTTTTACAAGGAAAAGCTGGCGGAACGCAAGCCCGAGATCTATGAGATGACCATGCCCACCGGCAAGATGGCCAACATGGTCATGGAAGACGGCGCAACCTCGACCACCGCCATCGTCATCACCGAAGACCGCGACCAGGGTGTGACCCGCATCCAGATCACCAAGTCGGCGAAATGACCCGGCGGTTCCTCCTGGCCGCGGCCCTTATCGTAGCGCTCGCCGCCGGCCCGGCCCGAGCCCTGGAGCCTGCCGACCTGCTCATTGTCTGCAACAGCCGCATGCCGGGCAGCCGGGCGGTGGCCGAGCACTATGCCCGGCAGCGCCAGGTGCCGACGGCCAACATTATCGAACTTGCCCTGACCGACAGCGAGTCCATGCCCCGGACGGACTTCGAAACCAGTCTGCTGTTGCCCCTGCGCCAACAGGTTTTGGCCTTGCAAGAGAAAGGCCGCCAGCCGGCCCTGCTCCTGGTATACGGCGTGCCGCTCAAGGTGGGGGTGGCGCCCGAGGCGGTTAGCGCCGAGGAGAAGGCACAACTGCCGCATCGATTGGCCGATCTGGAAGCCCTCGCCGCCAGCCTCGCCGGCCGCCTGGCCGGCCACACTGGTCAGGAGCCGCCATCATCCGCCGCGGCGCCGCTGCCTTACGCCCGCTCCGTTGTGCAGCAGACCCTGCGCTTTCTGGCCGCTCCACCCAAGCCGCCGCCCACCCCGGCCACCCTGGCCGAGATCCATAGCCTGCTCTATCTGCTGGCCGGCACCGAGCCCTTTGCCAGGCTGGCCAGCGGCAAGGCAGACGGCGGAGAAGATTTTCTGGTTAAGCTGCATGGGATTGTGGCGAACCAACTGGCCAGCCTGCCCTTCCTGGGCGTGCCGCCCGGCCTGGAACTGCAAACCGCCGCCCTGATCCGCGCCGGCCAGGGCCTGGTGGGCGAACTCTCCTTCTGGCAGGAGAGGCAACAGCGGGATCCCGAGCCCATGACCGCGGCGGCGGTGGACAGCGAGCTGGCCCTGCTCTTGGCCGGCTCCTATGATCTGGCGCGCTGGCTACCCAACCCCTGGCATGTCCAGTTCGACCAATGGCCGGGTATCGCGGCCATCCGCGGCCGGACCATCATGGTGGCCCGGCTGGACGGCCCTTCGCCGGCGCATGCCAAACGCCTGGTGGACGACGCCCTCTGGGCCGAGGCCCACGGCCTCGCCGGCAACTTCTGTATAGACGCCCGCGGCCTGTCCCCGGCCAAGGACGGCTTCTACGGCGAGTACGACCAGCAGCTCCGAACGCTCAGGGATATCCTGCAAAAACAAAGTGACCTGCCGGTGATCTTCGACGATACCCCGGACCTGTTTGGTCCCGGCGCCTGCCCAAAAACCGCCCTCTATTGCGGTTGGTATTCCCTCACGAAATACGTGGACGCCTTTGCCTGGCAGCGCGGCTCCGTTGGTTTTCACGTGGCCAGCGGCGAGGCCAGTACTTTGCGCGCCGCCAACAGCCAGGTCTGGGTCAAGCGGATGATCGAGGAGGGGGTGGCCGCCACCCTGGGCCCGGTGCAGGAGCCCTATCTCCAGTCGTTCCCCCGGCCGGACCTCTTTTTCCCGCTGCTGCTGGCCGGCCGGCTGCCCCTCATCGAGGTCTATTTCCGCAGCACCCCCTTTCTCTCCTGGCGCCAGGTCCTGATCGGCGATCCCCTCTACAATCCCTTCAAAACCCGCCCAGCCATCAAAGCTGAAAGTCCCTTACCATAGACTTTCAGCTTTCAGCCTTGAGCTTTCAGCTTTGTCCTTTGAGCCTTCAGCTCAAAGAACAAACGTCTCCACCGTCTCCTGGTAGCGATCATGGAACTCGGCCATGATCTCCTCCATGTGCTCGATAAAACCGGGGACGATCGGGAAATCCTCGCTTCTTTCCCGGCAGGCCGCCACGTCGAAGAACTGCGCGGCCGGATCCACGGCGTGGATGCCGACCTCCTCGGTCAGTTGGTTGGCCAGATAGACGACCCGGCAGAAGAGAAATTTTGACTTGGGGTGATCCAGGGTATGATGCAGCCCCACCGGCACGGCGATCTTGTCGGCCAGGCCCCATTGCCGCAAGAGCAGCATGCCCACCCGGGCGTGGTCGGTGTGCAGCAGGCTGTGCTCCATCTCCAGCAGGGTGAACCGGCCCGTGAGCAGGCCGCCGCCGGCATAGAGGGCCTGCTGGAGGTGGCGGTTTAAAACGATTTTACCCACGTCATGCAGCAGGGCGGCGGTGAACAGGGCATCGATCTCCCGCGCCCCGGCCCGGCGGCCCAGGATGCCGGCCAGCACGGCGGAGGCGAACGAGTGGCGGGCCAGTTGGCCGGTATCCAGCCCATAGGCCTCCTGGCCGGACTTCAGCAGGCCGGCCGAGGCGCCGGCGATGGCGATGAGCTTCACCGACTCCAGGCCGAGCCGCATGATGATATCGGCAATGGAGTTGATCTTCTTCATGTGGCCGAAATAGGCGGAGTTGGCAAAGCGCAGCATGTTGGCGGTGAGCAGCGGATCCTGCTCGATCCGGGCGGCCAGCTTGGCCGTGTCGGCATCGGGGTCATTGGCAATGGCCATCACGTCCAGGGCGACCCGCGGGCAGGGCACCAGCTTGTCCACGTTCTTGATGTATTCCTGCGCCACTTTCATACGTCTCTCTCCCGGCCAGGCGGCCTGCTTCTGCCTTCAGGGGGCCAGCACGGCCTTCAGGACCGCACTCAGCTCTTGCAGCTTGTAGGGCTTGGGGGCCACGGCCCGGAAACCGTGGGCCTCGTAGTTGGCCATGATGGGATCGTTGGCATAGCCGCTCGAGACAATGACCCGGACTTCGGCATCAAGCTCCCTTAGCCTCGCAAGGGCCTCCACGCCGCCCATGCCGCCCGGAATGGTGAGATCCACGACTACCGCGGCAAAGGGCCGGCCCGCGGCCCGGGCCTCGGCATACAGGGCCACGGCCTGCTCGCCGTCCGCGGCCGCCTCGGTTTCATAGCCCAGGTGTTCGAGCATCTTGGTGGCCACGTTGCGCACAATGGCCTCGTCGTCCATGACCAGGATGCGGCCCTGGCCGCGGGTCGGCGGCCCGGGGGTTTCCGTCTGCTCGGCCGCCATTGGCCCTGGCGCCACGGCGGGCAGGAAAATGGAAAAGGTGGTGCCGACCCCCGGCTCCGAGTCCACGGTGAGCAGACCGCGATGATTTTTGATGATGGAATGGGCAATGGCCAGGCCCAGGCCGCTGCCTTGGGGTTTGGTGGTGAAATAGGGATCAAAGATCCGGAGCAACTGCTCTGGCGGGATGCCGGGCCCCTGGTCGGCGATGCTGAGTTGCACATAGGGCCCCGGCGACAGGGACACTTCCTGGTCATTGCCAAGGGTCACGTTGACGGCGCTGATCACAATGCTCCCCCCCCTGGGCATGGCCTGGTCGGCGTTTTTCACCAGATTCTGTATCACCTGGCTGATCTGGCCGGGATCGATCTCCACCTGCCAGAGGTCATCCGGCAGGTGGTAGGCACAGGTGGTGCGCGAGCCGGACAACATGAAGGAGGCGCTGTCGTGGATGAGTTCCCGGATGGCGGCCGCCTTGGTGATCGGAGCGCCGCCCTTGGCAAAGGTGAGCAGTTGCTGGGTAAGGTCGCGGGCCCGCCAGGCGGCCTTCTCGCATTCGTCGAGCCGCCGGGCGACGGGATCGGCCGCCGGCAACTGCGTCCTGGCCAGGGCGAGGTTGCCCAGGATGGCGGTGAGCAGGTTATTGAAGTCGTGGGCAATGCCGCCGGCCAGGATGCCGATGGATTCGAGCTTCTCGGTCTTCTGGACCTCTACTTCCAATCGTCGTTTTTCCGTTATGTCCCGGAAGATGCAGCGGGTAAATTCCGGCTGGCCGTCGGCGCCGTTCTTGCAACTGGCCGAGCCCTCCAGCCGGACCTTGCGGCCATCCCTGGCAACAAAGGAGGTTTCGATGAGGTCCACGGCGCCCTGGCTTAGTACCCGCTTAAAGGTCAGCAGACAATGGTCCGTGCAATCGGGGTCGATGATATCCATAAGGGACAAGCCCGCCACCTCGTCCGCGGCGTAACCGAGGCACTCCCGCCAGGCCCGGTTGACATATAGTAACCGGCCGTCCGGCCTGACGATCTGGATAAGGTCGGTGGCGTTCTCGAACAGGTCGCGGTAGCGGGACTCGCTCTCCTGCAAGGCCGCCTCGGCCCGCTTGCGGTCCGCGATGTCGCGGGCCACGCCGATGATGGCCGGCTTGCCCTCGTAATCGATGAGCCGGCAGTTCAACTCAATCGGCATGATCCGGCCGTCCTTGGCGCGATGAGCGGAATCAAAGATGGCCCGCTTGGCGTTCCTGACAATCTCAAGTCGCTGCGGCACCATGGCCACCAGGTCCGGGGCCACCAGTTCCCGGGCCACCAGGCCCAGCAGTTCGGCCCGGGTGTAGCCGAGGCGCTCGCAGGCCGCCTGGTTGACCTCCAGGAGCCGTCCATCCAGGGCATAGATAAAGATGGGATCGCTGGCGTCCTCGAAAAAGGTGCGGAATTTCTGCTCGGATTCGCGGACCCGCGCCAGGTGCGTGGCATTGTCCAGGGCCACCGCCGCCTGGTTGGCCAGATTCTGGTACAGGGCGATCTCCCACGGGGCGAAGGACCGGGGTGCCAGGGTATGGCCGGCGAGTACTCCGAACACCCGGCCGGCGATCATCATGGGCACGCCGATGGCCGAGGTGATGCCGTGCTCCAGGACCATTGGCGGCACCGCGAAACGGTGCTCCGTGGCAAAATCGGCCACCACGGCCGGGGCCCGGTTTTCCGCCACCAGGCTGGCCAGACCCTCGCCATGCACCAGGGAGAAGGTGCCGATCAGGGCCTTGGAAAAACCTATGGTGTCGCGAATGATCAGCCGGCTCTGGTCGTCCGCGAGGGTCATCAGGGTGGAGAAGTCGAGGCCGAGCAGCCCCATGGAGAGCCGGGTGGCCTGGCGGAGCAGGGCCGCATACTCGGTGGTGCTTGTCAGTTGCCGGCTGAAATTGAGGAGCTTTTCCAGATGGTCGGTACGTTCGGTCAGCAGTTTTTCGGTGATCGCCTGCTGGGCTTCCCTCTCCAGTCTGGCCAGTCTGCGCTGGCTGAAGTCGCGCAGGATGGCGCCGATGGCCTGCCCCCCCGACCCGTTCCGCACCACAAAGCCGCTCACCTCCGCATGCAGGAAATCGCCGCCCTTTTTCAGCAGCCGCACTTTCACGGGCGCAGGGTTTTGGCCGGCGATAATGGCCAGCCTCTGCCTGGAGGCCATTTTCTGGTCATCGGCATGGACAAAGGAGCGGGCGGGCTGCCCCACCACCTCGTCAGAGGCATAGCCCAGCAACTGCTCGGTGACCGGATTGACATAGAGGATGCGGCCGTCGGTATCGTAGAGGTGGATCATGTTGGGGCTGGCCTCGGCAAAGGCGGCAAAGCGCGCCTCGCTGGCCCGCAGGGCCTGGCTGGCCAGGGCGTTGCGCTTGAATTGGCCGATGACCGGCACCAGGACGAAGAAATACAGGGCCGGGAAAAGCGCCAGGGTCAGCAAGGCGGCATCAAGCACGGCTTCGGCCAGGCGGTAAGGCAGGGAGAACTGGCCGAGCAGCAGCATGGCCAGGATCTCCGCGGCAAAGACCACGGCCAGCGGAGCGAAGATGATTTGTCTGGCAAGATGCCGTTCAGAGAAAAATTTCATGGATGACCCCGACCTGACCTTTGCAAGGGGATAACCATGGACACTATACCACCGGATCTGTTCCAGGCAAAGCTTGCAAACATTCGGCACAGGGGGCCGCCAGGTGGTCGTCTGCGCTGGGCCTTGCCGTTCTCACGGTCCCGCGGGGCATTATTGCCGGCCCAGCAGCCCGGCCAGATTGATCTCCCCCTGATAATCAAAGGGTAGCCGGGGCCGCCCGCCAAGGTGCAGCACGCCTTGCACGCGGTAGCCAAGCTTCTCCGCGCCATTGCTCGCGCCCATGCGTTGCAGTTGCTTCACCAGGGCCACGGTGGTGCTCACCGCCTCCACCTCGAGGATGGCGCTGCCCATGGCCGGAATTTCCACACCCTTGTCGGCCAGGCCCTGGGCAAATGGTTCGCCCGCCAAGTCGAGGTTGTACTGCAAGCCCTGCACCGGGATGGCAAAGGTGTTAGGGTTCTGGATGCGCAGAAAGAGCACATAGCGCTGCTCAAAAAGGGTCGAGTCCCGCAGCCTGACATCGGCCAGGGAGACGTGCGGCGCCTCCAGGTGCTGGAAAAGCCCGGCGCAGCCGGCCAGGCTGATCAGCCCGACTAGCACCAGGATCGACAGAAAATTCCGCGACATCCGGCCCATGCGGACCTCCCTACCGCGTCAGGTGGCGGTACTTGAGACGATGGGGCTGCTCGGCCGCGGCCCCCAGGCGGGTCTTGCGGTCGGCCTCGTATTCCGTGTAGTTGCCGTCGAAGAAGACCACCCTGGAATCGCCCTCGAAGGCGAGGATGTGGGTGGCCAGGCGGTCAAGGAACCAGCGGTCGTGGCTGATGACCACGGCGCAGCCGGCGAAGTTCTCCAGCGCCTCCTCTAAAGCCCGCAGGGTGTTGACGTCGAGGTCGTTGGTGGGCTCGTCCAAGAGCAGCACGTTGGCGCCTTCCTTCAGCATGCGGGCCAGATGCACCCGGTTGCGCTGGCCGCCGGAGAGCTGGCCCACCTTCACCTGCTGATCCTGGCCCGAGAAATTGAAGCGGCCCACATAGGCCCGCGAGTTGACCTCGCGGCTCCCCAGCATGATGACATCCCGGCCCTCGGACACCGCCTCCCAGATGGTCTGGTTGGGGTCAAGGGACGCGCGGCTCTGGTCCACGTAGGCGAGTTTCACTGTTTCGCCGATCCGGAAGGTGCCGGAGTCGGGCTTCTCCTGGCCGGTGATCATGCGGAAGAGGGTGGTCTTGCCGGCGCCGTTCGGGCCGATTACCCCGACAATGCCGCCCGGCGGCAAGGCAAAGGTCATGTTCTCCATGAGCAGCCGGTCGCCAAAACCCTTGTTTACCCCCGCGGCCTCGATCACGGTGTTGCCCAGCCGCGGTCCCGGCGGGATGAAGATCTCCAGCTCGCGGGCGTGGCTCTCGGACTCCCCGGCCAGGAGCTTCTCGTAGGCCGTGATGCGGGCCTTGCTCTTGGCGTGCTTTGCCTTGGGCGACATGCGAATCCAGTCCAACTCCCGGGCCAGGGTCTTCTGACGCTCGCTCTCCTGCTTCTCCTCCTGGGCCAGGCGCTTGCCCTTCTGCTCCAGCCAGGCGGAATAGTTGCCCTTCCAGGGAATGCCGCGGCCCCGGTCCAGTTCCAGGATCCAGCCCGCCACGTTGTCCAGAAAATAGCGGTCATGGGTAACGGCGATTACCGTGCCCTCGTAACGTTGCAGGTGGTGCTCCAGCCAGGCCACGGTCTCGGCGTCCAAGTGGTTGGTGGGCTCGTCGAGCAACAGGATATCGGGTTTTTTAAGCAGCAGGCGGCACAGCGCCACCCGGCGCTTCTCGCCGCCGGAGAGGACCTTTACCAAGGCATCGCCGGGCGGGCAGCGCAGGGCGTCCATGGCCATCTCCAGCCGCGCGTCCAGGTCCCAGGCATCGGCGGCGTCCAGCTTCTCCTGGACCTTGGCCTGGCGGTCGATGAGGGCGTTCATCTCGTCGTCGTTCATCGGGTTGGCGAACTGCTCGTTGATCCGGTTGAACTCGGCCAGCAGGTCCACGGTCTCCTGCACCCCCTCCTCCACGACCTGCCGCACCGTCCTGTCACTGTCCAGCAGCGGCTCCTGTTCCAGCATGCCGATGGTAAGGCCGGGAGAGAGGTGGATCTCGCCGTTGAACTCGGGGTCAATGCCGGCCAGGATGCGCAACAGCGAACTCTTGCCCGAGCCGTTCAGGCCGAGGACGCCGATCTTGGCGCCGTAGAAATAGGAAAGACTGATGTCCTGGAGGATGGGCTTCTTGTTATAAAATTTGCTGACCTTGATCATCGAGTAGATGATCTTGTTCGGTTCGACCGCCATGGCAGTGTCCTCGCGAGAAAGCTCAAAGGTGAAAGGTGAAAGGTAAACATCTTGACCCTGGTTGCTTAAGACCAGGAAGATAGCATAATTTGGCCCATGGCGTCATCCCGAAAAAAGGGGGGGCCGGCCCCCTGCTGGGAGACGGCCCCGATTCCCTGGCGATGGCCTGCGGTTACGGACGGGTCATGGCCGTTATGGGCGGCTTGGGGGCGCCGGTAGCCCAGGTTACCAGATAATTGTAGGCGGCATCCTGGCCATCAAGGTTAAGAACCCCGTCCAGGTCACCGTCCTGCAGCCAGTCGATGGCATCGAAGATCAACCGCTTGACGTAGTAACGGTTATGAACATAGGCCCCCGCGTCCTCTGTCAGGTACAGATAGTTCTGCGCCATCCCATAGGCCTCCAGGGGGGCGGCCTGGACGCCCGCACTGGTAGTCAGGTCCAGGCCAAGATAGTTCGTCTGCAAGCAGGCCAACAGGAGAACCTTGGCGGCCTCAAAACCGGCCTTTTCCGCCTTGAGCGCATCCGGCGTCATGGTGGGGCCGTGACAGGTAGCGCAGAGGGTCTGGTTGTTGATCGCGGTAATCGTGCCGCCCTCGTCCACGGTCACTGCCTTCAGACCATGGTCGGCGTTCGCCATATGGCAGCCGGCGCAGGGGCCGGCGCCCGTCTCGGGGCTGTCATGGTTGAGGCCGATGTTCTTATGGGCAAAAAACTCCTTGTCCGCGTAATTCTGGCCGGCGAATTCATAGCCAACGTGGGTCTGCTCACTGAACAGGGTGGCGGCCGCCGGCAGCTTATGGACCAGGGACTCGCTGCTCCGGTCCGCCGGAGCCTGGGTTGCATAGTAGCCGCCGTTGGCGCGCCCGCCATGGCAACCTACGCAGACCGTGGATTTACCCTTGGCCGGGATGGTGGCGAAGATCGCGTTATCATGATCGAGCAGGTTGACCTCGGCCTGGATCCGCAAGGCCCCGCTGTTGTCGGCATGGCAGGCCCAGCAGAAAAGCATCTCCTGCGCGCCGGCGGCCAGGTAGGAGAAGTCATTGGGATTCGTATGGAGGGCGGGATCATCCACGTAGTTCTGCATGGCGGCAGCGTAGGCGGCGGAGTCGATGATGAAATTCTTGCCGCCCGTGGCCGTATGGCAACGCTGACATGCCGCTTGCGCAGCCGCGGGCCAGGCCTCGGCCGCCCAGCTCGATGCAGTGCCGGCCCCCAGCACCGCCTGCACTTCGGCAAAGGTCTGGGCGGTTTGGGTCGCGGCCGCCGCCTCCTTGGCGCCCAGAAGATCACCGCCGTGGCCGGAGCCGGCCCACTGCCTGTTGATGGTGATGCTGGCCGAATGGACGTTATGGCAGTCCCGGCAGACATGCTCGTTGGCCGGGTTCATGCTGTAGCCTTCGATGAGGCCGACCGTGGTCGGGTTGTCATAATGGGTGGAGGAAATCACCCGATCCCAATGGGTGGCGTGGTAAATGAGATCCCCGGAGGCGCCATCAGCCGTGCCTGGATCGGCCGCCAACCGCGCGTCGTGCCTCTGGTGGCAATTAATGCAGGTGTTGTACTCGGCCGAGGCGGAACCAGCCGTCTTCAACAGTTCGCCGGGATTATGGGCATTATGGCAGGTACGGCACTGGATCGGACTGGCTACCCCCGCGATGGGCAGGGTGGCGTCCAGGTCTGCCTTGGTAATGACATCACGGTACTGCCGGCCGCCCTCGTCGGTATGGCATTTTACACACAGCGGCTCGTTGCGGACCCCGGATGCGGCATAATGAAGCGAGGCCTGGTAATCCTCGAAGATATGGCTTGCCTCGGTGAAATCGCTATGGGCCGCGGTGGTAGTCGCAAAGTTGGTATTGTGGCAGTTGCCGCAGACGTTATAGTCGGGGGTGGCAATCGGGATGGGGCCCACCCCGAAATGTTGGCCGCCGGCGCCGTGGCAGGCCTCGCAGGTCACCGCGGCCAGGCCCGCCGCCGGCACGTCCGCCGCCGCGATCAGTCCTTCCAGGTTACGGCCATCGCCAATCGGATCATGGCAGGCAAGACAGCCGGTCGCCCCCATGGCGGCGTCGATCCCGGCGCCGTGGATTACATGTTTGCCGACCAGATAATCGGCAACCTCGTCCACGCTCCAGGCAAGGCCGCTGTGACAGGTGATGCATTGATCCGCGCCCACATAGGGCACGTTCGCGGCATCAACCCCGAATGGTCCCGCAACGGCGCCGCTGCTCTCCGCCCCGGTGCGATTACTGCCGCAACCGGGCAGCACCCCCATGAGCGTAAATGCGACAAGGGCCAGCACTGCTGTTTCTATCGATCTCATACTCCAGCTCCTTCTGGTATGAGTTATTCTGTATAGCGTAACTGCTCAGGTTGTTTAGACGGTAGTCAGTTAGGAATACACAAAAAAACCAGGCCCACAACATGTGTGCATGCAAATGGTTATTCCTGCCTATCTACTTAAATACCTACAGGCTATCACCCTGAATTCAATGACACTTCCGGCAAGTCTTGCCGCCACTGGCCCTTTCCAGCCGGCCGCTGCGCTTGTCCCAGTCGCCGGGATGGGGATTGATCCGCAGCCCGGTAACCGCACTGTGGCAGCGCAGGCAGATATCGCCGTCCGGGTGGCAGGCCTGGCAGGTGGCCAGGTTCTTGCGCGCCTCGCGGGCATGGCTGCCCGACCACTCGTGGCTCGGCAACACGGAATTCTTGGGATGGCAGAAGCTGCACAGCGAGTCTGGATATTTGGCGTGAGCCAGGCCGCTCGGTCCGGCCAGCAGGTCGCTCCAGCCCTTGCGATGCGACTGGATGGCCCGATCCTCGGGTGCGAAGGCGTTGTGGCAGTCCAGGCAGAACTGGCTGCCGTGGCAGGTGGTGCAGCGTTGCGGTTCGGTGCGTGCCGCGATGGGATGGGTCACCGCGAAGTCGGCGCGGTGCACGTTGACCATGTTGTTGGTAAAGGCGCCCATCTCGCTGGCCGGGCCAACCGCATGGCACTCCAGGCAATACTGCTGCTCATGGCAGCCTTCGCAGTCGAACTGCCCGCCACCGGAACCAAGACTGGCCTGGCGGGCCAGGCCCGCATGATTCAAGGCCCAGGTCGGACCATGGGTCTGCTGGCCGGGTAATTCCACGGTTTCCATGAACGCCTTGTCCGCATGGCATGCCTGGCAGACCTGCAGCTCCGGGACAATGGACTCGGAACCCTCTTGGTGGCAGGTGGTGCAAGTCTTTTCCGGGGTGTGTTCCCGCCAGTGCGTGGCATGGTTGAACACCTCGGCCCGGGCCGAAGGGGCCCCAAGGAGGACCATGATCGTCACAACAAATATATACCGCATCATAGCGCAACCCCTTGCTAGAATTTTATGTTCAACCGGACCTGACCCTGGTAACTCTCTTGCCAGAGGTCGCTTTCGATCCTTTCCACCTTGGCCTGCACGTCGATCTTCCTGGTGAGGTAGGCCGTCAGGTCCACCCCGTACCGGGAGCTGGTGGTGGTGTCTTCATCAATGTCCAGCCACCTTTCCAGCACATCGTAGTCGACGCTTATGCCCGCGTCGAGAAAGCGGTTGAGCAGATAGCCCACCCTGGCCTTGAAGCCTTGCAGATCCTGGCTGTCCCTGGCGTGGCGCATGGTGCCGATCAGGTAGCCGGAAAGGCGCTTGGTGCGGATCTGCTCGATACCGACCTCAAAGACATCGGCATTGTCATACTCCTCGTACATCTCCCGGGTGTAGCGGCCAAAGGCCCGCAACCCCGGGGCCAGGCGGTAGTCCATTTCGCCCAGGGCCTGCTTGTACTCGGCCACCGCGAACACCGAGTAGATGGAGGTGGAGGAGAACACCGGCAGGGAGTAGAGGTACTCGCCGCGCAGGGTCCATTTGGCGCTGCGATGATATTTGACGCCGGCCAGTCCGTAAGTGAGTTCCGCGGTGAGCCAACTGTATTGCAGGTCGGTATAGATGTCGAGCTGGTCCAGCAGATCGTAGTCGCCGGTAAAGCCGATAACCTCGTGGGTAAGCTCGCCATCCCCCCACTTCTCGATATAGGAGAGGCCGAGGTCGAGCCCCTGCGGGAACTTCCCGCTCACCTCGCCGCCAACGGTGAAATCCTGGGCATCGTAACTCTTGTAGTAGGCCACGTCGCCGCCGCCGAACATGGAAAAGGTGAGCGGCCCGACATCGTGGTAGCGCAGCGCCATGCCGTCGAGGATCGAGAGGCCGGCGGCATTGGCGATGAGCTGCCGGCCCAGCCGGCAATCCAGTTTGCTGGCCAGGAAACCGGTCTTGTCGAAGTAGGCGTAGTAGAGGCGGCTGTCCGCGTCCATCGTGCTTTCGTTGGCCAGGTCGGCGCCCAGGCGACCGTAGCCTCGGAAGTTATAGCCCTGGCCGCCAAGATCAATGGCGTTCAGCGTTAAATACTGATAGACCGGGACCGCCGTGTCTTCCCGCGGGGTGTCGTACCATTCGATAACCGTACTCGCCTTTCCCGAGATTGTCGTGCCGTACGCGGACCCCACCGGCATGGCTGCCAGGACAAGCCATGCCGCGCCAAGCAGAAACCCTTGCCCAATCCTCATACCGCCTCCTATCCGTAAACGATGGAACCTCGCCGGGAAAACCGGTGCTATTACTACCGGATTGGCCTATGGAAAGCAACCATTTTGGGGCAACATCGGGGAAACAGCTCTGCTTAAGCGGCCATTTTATCCGGCCACCTGGTTCCTGCCCCTCTTTTTGGCCTGATACAGGGCCTTGTCCGCCGCCTTGATAACTTGCGGCTGTTTCTCCTGCCGGTCGCGGGGTGCGGCGGCGCCGATACTCACCGTGATCCCCACCCGCTTGCCCTCTTTACTTGCAGACCTCGTCTTTTTGGGTTTCTTGCTGGGGCGTCCCTGGCCCCGCAGGGTGAAGCCCGCGGCCTGGATCGTCTGCCGCAGGCTTTCGAGGTGCGGCAGGGCATCATCCAAGGCCTTGCCGGGGAACAGTATGGTGAACTCCTCGCCGCCGTAGCGGTAGGCGCGGCCGCCGCCGGTGACCCGGGCCAGGGTGGTGGCCACCATGCGCAGCACCTGGTCGCCCACGTCGTGGCCGTACTTGTCGTTGAACTTCTTGAAAAAATCGATATCCACCATGGCCACGGTGTAGCGACCGCCGAGCTTCAGCAGGTCCTCGTTCAAGGCGCGGCGGCCCGGCAGGCCGGTAAGTTCGTCCTTGAATGCCATGGCGTAGGCCTCCTCCACGGCGGAGATCACCAGAATGAGCCCGGCCACGGCGAAGAACAGCGTGGCGTGCCGCGGGTTTTGCCAAGGCAGCAGGGCGGTGAAGGCCGCGGCCAGCGCCCAGATGAAACCGTAATCCAGCACCCGCCGTCGCGTCAGGGCCATCCCCAGGAAGAGGACCAAGGTCGCAAGAAAGGCCAGCACCGGCACCTGGGCCAGCGGCAGGGCGGCGGGCAGCGGCAGCCACTCCGGCTGCCAGGCAAGGAGCCGGGGCAGCAGGTCGGGCCGGTGCCGGAAAACCAGAAACACGGCAAGGGGTTGCAGGGCTAACAGAGCCAGACGCCACAGGCCGCGTGCCGTGACAAGGCCGCGTTCGCGAAAAAGAAAGATGACGGCCAAGTTCAACGGCAACAAGGTCGCCAAACAGTTGAGGACGTTGCGGCCAGTACTGCCAGACGCGGATGTGACCACCGGAAAACCGGCCAGGAAGAGATCGGCCAGGAAAAGGACCGCCACCCCGTAAACCAGACGGCTGCGGTTGAAACGCCAGCCGAGCAGGGTGGCAACCGCCAGCACCGCATAGGGGGCGATGGCGGCGATACCAGGCACCAGGGGCTGGAGCCTGGCCACCAGGGCAAAGGCCAGGCCAAGGCAGAACAGCAGCCCGCCCGGCAAAAAAAACCACAAAAATGACCTGAATGTCGCCTTCAACCCCATCTGCACGCCTTCCCCCATCTGCCTTAACCGCTCGCTGGCAGCTTAGCACAAGCGGGGTGCAACCGTCATGTAGCCATTGACATTTTTCATGAATAATTCATAATTTCCATGCCCTAGAAGCATGTTATGGGTATTGTGGCAATGATGCTGGTCTCGTAAAAAATCAACAAGGAACAAGCGATGCCGGACCACGATCTTGCCCTCCGCAGTCTGATTCTCCAGCATGTGCCGGAAGACGGCAGCAGCATCGGCAACAAGACTTTGCTGGCCCGGCTCGCCCAGGCTGCGGGCGCGGATGTTGCCGAGGAAGACTACTGGCGGGTGCGCGACGGTCTTATTGCCGAGGGGGTGCTCGCCAGCGGTCGGGGCCGGGGCGGTTCAGTGCTTAGGCCCAGCCAGACAATGCCGGCGGAGCCCGCGAGCCCGGAGAATTTTTTGACCAGCCCGCAACGGCCGAAACCGCGGCCGGTCAAGCCCCGCCAGCCATCCCTGCTGGCGGCCGGACGGCAAGGCGGCAACAGCCAGAAAAAAGAGGTCATCAGCTACCGGTACAACGACAAACGCAAAAACAACCCCCATGTCGGCATGGTGGACACGACCAGCGACGGCGTGGAGGGCAAGGACACCTGGGCCTTTGACCCGCACCTGGACCCGGCCCTCAACTTCGACAGCGGCCGTTCCCAGATCGAAAACCTGATCGCCGACGCCCTGACCTCGGGCGACGAGGCGGTGATGCGGAAGGCGCTGGAACAGTTGCAGCGGATGCAGGCGCCCTATCTCAACTGGACCGGCAAGGCCGAGCGCACCAGCTTCGCGGTGGACACCGTTTCCCTGCACGTCCACGAGCGCATCGATCCCGCCACCATCCTGGCGGCCGTCCAGAAAGGGTTGAAGAGTGGCAAGGGCAAGGGTGGCTCTGCCTTCCAGTTGGGCCTCTTCTCCGCCCCCTTTGAAAACCTGCCGCTGCGCGAGGCCATTGACTTCTACAAGCACGAGCGCGACTGGGCCAACCGGCTCATTGCCGGCGATTCCCTGCTGGTGATGAACTCGCTCCTGCAAAAGGAGAGCATGGCCGGCCAGGTGCAGATGTTCTATTTCGACCCGCCCTACGGCATCAAGTACGGCTCCAACTTTCAGCCCTTTGTTAACAAGCGCGACGTGAAGGATCGCAGTGACGACGACCTTACCCAAGAAC
>MNYK01000012.1 GCA_001873115.1 Desulfobacterales bacterium CG2_30_60_27
TGATAAATATGAACTTCGAATGGGACGAAGCCAAAAGCGAGGTTTGCTTTATAGAGCGAGGATTTGATTTTGCCTATGCAGCTCGGGCATTTTTCGATCCCAGTCGCATTGTGCATGACGACACTCGTTACAGCTATGGCGAAGAACGGTATCAACTGATGGGCATGATCGAAGAACGGCTGTTCGTGATAGTTTACACCCCGCGCCATGAAGCGACCAGGATCATCTCCGCACGCAAAGCGAACCAACGAGAGGTAAGACACTATGAAGACTGTACACGTGAGGATTAACCCTTCCGTTCCGGTTTCTCTGGCTTTGGGGCGCGTCGATCCTGCCCGGGTGGACGCCACCAGCGAAGAGGATATCGCGGCACACCAGGCAGCCGATGAAGCCGAGGCCTTGCAAGATGCGGCAAAGTTCGCGCGCCGGGTGCGCAAACGTCTTGGCCTGAGTCAGTCGGAATTCTCTCATCGTATTGATGTCTCGCTGGACACCATCCGCAATTGGGAGCAAGGCAAACGCCGCCCGACCGGAGCAGCCAAGGCCTTGCTCAAGGTGCTGGACAAAGCGCCCGATGCGGCCCTGGCGGCCCTCAGTTGATGGCCACGTCAGCTTTTTTTGTCGAGGCGCAAATCCGAAGGGAAATTAGAGGGAAATTAGGGGAAATTAGGGACCCTCCCCATATTTTGTGTTACGCCCCAAGATGGCCTTGGAGCAACTAGATCTCTGTCCGCTCGCCCGGCGCGAGAACCCGCACCTCGGCCAGATCCCCAACCAGCTCGACAAACCCCCGCGGGTCCTGCTTGATCGGCGGGAAGGTATTGTAGTGCATGGGGATCACCAGGCGGGGCTGGATTTTTGCCACCGCCCAGGCGGCCTCTTGCGGCCCCATGGTGAAGCACGAGCCCATGGGCAGAAAGGCTACGTCAATGGGCTTCGGATAGAGAAAGGCCATGTCGGAAAAGAAGTCGGTGTCGCCGGCATGGTAAAGAACGAGGTCGCCCAGGTCGACAATGAAACCGCAGGGCACGCCAATGGCGCAGGAGTGATAGGCGCGCACGAACTTGACGGTCAGATCCTCGGTAATGATGGAGCCGCCCAGATTGCCGCGCAGGGTGCCGGTCACGCCCTGGTCCGCGGCCAGGCGGGCCAGTTCGTTGATGGCCGCCAGCCTGGCATTAAGCCGTCGGGCAATGGCCACGCCTTCGGCAAAACCGTGATCGTCGTGGTCGTGACTCACAAAGATGTAGTCGGCCTTGGCGATCCCGGCCTGGTCCTGGTAGGGGCAAGCCGGGTTGCCATCGATCCATGGATCGAAGAGCAAGGTGAGTCCCCGGTGCTCCACCATAAAGCCGGAGTGGCCAAGACAGGCAATCCTCGTCATGAATGATACTCCCGGGCAAGACAGAGTCCGTGCGTGAGGTGCATGGTGGTTATTGCCGGTAACTGTTTCTGGTGTCGTCGCGCAGGCTGTCGGGGTTGGCGCTCCAACCGGTATCCCAGTGTTCAATAATTCTCGCGGCCAGCGCGGTTATGCAGCGGGCGGCGGGGCAGTCGGGAAACTCTTGCAGCAGGGCGCCGTTGCTTCTGGCCGCCCGGCGGACCGTGTCATCATAGCGGATGAAGCCGAAGAACTCCGCATCCAGGCCCAGGTGGGTCTGGATGCTTTTGTGGAGGCTCACGCAGACCTGCAGTTCCTCGGGATTCTCGCCCATGTTGAAAAGGATGCGGGGTCGGTAGGACCGCAGCCGTTGCCGGGTATCGTCCGCCAGGCCGGGGTCGAGGCGCGCCGCCATGTCCAACAGGCTGGTCACGGTGGCGGGCTTGCCCAGTCCGGATTGGCGGAAGGCGTTGAAAAGCTGGTCGTGGACCTGGGGATTTTTTTTGAAGGCGCTGGTCAGCAGACGAAACATGAAGTTTCTGAGAAAGGTAAGAAAATTCATGATGGCCGCCGTCTCAAAGGTGGAAACCACCATGGCCCGATGGGTGATTCCGAAAAAATTCAGGGTGTTGAAGGAAGAACCGGCCCCGAGGTCGAGCAGCACATAGCGGGCCGGAATGGCCATGATCTCCTGGATGAGCAGACGCCGTTGCTCCGGAGGGATATTGGCCATGAACGGAGTCTTGCCGTCGCCGGGAACAAAGGAAAGGTTGGGAATCTCAGTGGGCAGGGCCAGGCTGCGGAAAGACAACTGTTTGCCCTTCAGAAAATCACCGATCCCCGGGTGCTTGTTGGGGATGCCGAGATAGGTGTGGAGGTTGGAACCGCCCAGGTCGAGGTCAACGGCCACGGTAGTATGGCCGGCCCGGGCCAGGGCGATGGCCAGGTTGGCGGCAAGCAGGGTTTTCCCCACTCCGCCCTTGCCACTGGCGATGGGGATGATGGTGGTCGGGGAGGCCATGACGGGGGAGATGATACCATATTATTATAACCGGCAAGAAGAAAAAGCCGTTCAGCGGTCAGCGCTCAGCTCTGCCCTCCAACTCCCCACTTCCCACTTCCCACTTCCCACCTGCGTAGTTACTTCGGATGGACACAGATTAACGGGCTACCACAAAGGCGCCCGGGAAGCCCGCCTTGGCAAAGACCTTCTCCTGCTGCCGGGCCTCCCGCAGATCAGCGCCGACCCGGATCTGGACCCGGTAGAAGCGGCCGATTGGGCTATCGTAGGGCTGGATCACCGCATTTTTGCCCTGCTCAAACATCTGGCGCAGGAGCACCTCGGCCTTGGCCTGGTCGGAGCATTCGGCGATCTGCACAAAGAATTCACCCTTGTCTAAAGCCTCGTGGGGCAGGAAGCACCGCGTCTTGACCTCCTCCTTGCCACAGGGAACCACCTCGCCCAGGGCGGTGAGCCGAACCTTGGCCGTGCCCTTGCCATAGAGACCCAGTTGTTTGGCGCCGGCCACGGAAAGGTCGAGGACGCGGCCCTGGACAAAGGGGCCGCGATCATTGACCCGGACCACGATTTCCTGGCCATTTTCCAGGTTGTGCACCAGCAGTTGGGTGTTCATGGGCAGGGTTTTGTGGGCCGCGGTAAGGGTGAACATGTCGTAGGTTTCGCCGTTCGAGGTCTGGCGGCCATGGAAGGGCTTGCCATACCAGGAGGCGATGCCGGTTTCCTTGAAACCCTCGGCGCTGGGCAGGGGGTAATAGGTCTTGCCGTTGATGGTGTAAGGCCGCTGCGTGGCCGGCACCACCCCCCCGGTTGGGGGCGGTTTTTTCCCCTTGCCGGTGAGCACGCCGCAGCCGGTGAGGGTTACGAGCCCGGCGAGGAGGAGCAGGATGGCGGTAGCGCGCAGAACGGACATGGTGGGCAGGCGGCCTCCGGCTCAGGGGGTTGGTGGTGCGGGTGGCGGGCAATTGGGGGTCAGCCGCTGCCGGAAAAACAGCCCGGCCCGGCCCACCGTGTGCGGGGTATACGCCCGGAAACCTTGGCTGGCCGCCGTGGACCGCACCCCATCCACGGTTACCTCGCCCGCCTCCTCCACATGGGAGAGGGAGAGGTCGAGCAGGGGTCGAAAGATCCGCAGCCGGCCGTTGGTGTCCGCTCCGATAAGTGGATCGGCCCAGCGCCGTTGCGCATACCCCTTGAGCCAAATCCCGGGCCGGATGGCCCCGGAGATGCCATCGGCCATGACCGGCTCGACATTGCTGGTCTCTAGGCCTCTCGTCAGCAACTGTTCCACCGCCGAACTGCCCTGCACGGTCAGATATTCCCAGGGCGCGTAGTCAGCGTTGTCCAGCCGCAGCAGGTGGGTGGCCTGATCCTGGAATGACCACTGGGCGTGGCAGACCAGGCAGTCCGTGGTGGCGCCGAAGCGGGCGTGGGCCGGATCAGTAGCCAGGGGCGCCTCCAGTTGTTTGCCGGTAAGCTTGGCAATGATAAACACCCGGTTGTCCCGGACCGTCAGGTTGGCCAGGCGGGCGACGCGGGCCTGGTCCAGGCGATGGCAGGTGGCGCAGGCGGGACCGGCCGCCTGCGCCATGAGCTGGCTGCCGGGGTGGCAGTCGATGCAGGCCAGGCCGGCGCTTTTATGGACGTCTGGCGCCAACTGGTGGAATTCCACGCCGTACGGCCTGGACAGCGGGTCGCCGGGGCGGAAGGGGGTGCGGTATTCCGCGTTGAGGTCCTGCTCGAAACGGCCGTAATAGTCGGCCCCCACCCGGTTGCCGTAGTGGCAGTGCAGGCACTGGCGGTCAGCGGGGGCGCGCACGAAGGCATGGGATTCCAGCCGGCCGCCCGCGAAGCTAAGGTGGCAGGCGGCGCAGCCCGTGCCCCGGTGGGTTTCCGGGTAGTCGTCACCTGGCGAGTAGAGATGGCAGCGCAGGCAGCGACGGCGCAGGAGGTCGTCGGCCAGCGCGAGCGGCCCATGGCCGGCCGCGGCTGGCGGAATATCGGTGAGCGCGGCCAGTTCTTCCCGGGCGCCGAAGGCCTGGCGGACCAGATTGACCTCTTTTTTCAGGGTGAAGTGCAGGGAGGTGGCCACCGTGGTCACCATTTCAACGTGGCACGGGCCACAAACTTTCCCCATGCTGTCGGGATGGGCCGGCCGGGCCAGCAGCCCTTGGTGGGCCAAGAATTTTGCCGTTGCCGTGTTGTCGCCGGCATGGCAGTCGGTGCAGGGCATGGCATGGCTGGCGTCCAAGACATCGGCATGACAACCCTGGCAGCCCGCCCGGACAACGGGCAGGGATTTCGGGGCGGGTTCCGGCCGGTTGCCGCATCCTGATGTCAAGGCCAGCAGAATCAGCATGGGCACGAGGCTTAGGATGGGAGTCAGGGCGCCTTTCATCGCTGATATAATACCATAAACGGCTTGGAGGGCGCACCGGGAAAAAACCTAAAAAATTTGCTTATTTTTCCATGGTAATGGCCGGGCCGTTGCTTTATAGTGAACGCCCATGACAGTATCAAAATCAAGCAAGCGAACCAAGTTCATTTTCATCACCGGCGGGGTGCTCTCCTCCCTCGGCAAGGGTTTGGCCGCCGCCTCCATCGGCGCCCTGCTCGAATCCCGCGGGCTGACCATCACCTTCCAGAAGCTGGACCCGTATATCAACGTGGACCCGGGGACCATGAATCCCTTTCAGCATGGCGAGGTTTATGTCACCGACGATGGGGCGGAGACCGACCTGGATCTCGGCCATTACGAGCGCTACACCTCGGTGACCACCGGCCAGCGCAACAACTACACCTCCGGCCGCATCTACTATTCGGTAATCACCAAGGAACGGCAGGGTGAATACCTTGGCGGCACAGTGCAGGTCATCCCGCACATCACCGACGAGATCAAGCGGGCCGTGCGCCAGCTCGACGGCGAGGTGGACATTGCCATCATCGAGATCGGCGGCACCATCGGCGATATCGAGAGCCTGCCATTTCTGGAGGCTATCCGGCAGTTCCGTTCCGATGTGGGCCGCGACCATTCGCTCTTCATCCATGTCACCTGGGTGCCCTATATAAAAACCGCCGGGGAGTTCAAAACCAAGCCCACCCAGCACAGCGTCAAGGAACTGCGGGCCATCGGCATCCAGCCCGACATTTTGCTCTGCCGGACCGAAAGGCCCCTGGCCCGGGAACTCAAGGAAAAAATCTCCTTGTTCTGCAACGTGCCCACCGACGCGGTCATCACCGCCCAGGACGTGCAGTCGATCTATGAGGTGCCCCTGTGTTTCCACAACGAGGGCCTTGATGATAAATTACTTGAACTATTGAATATCTGGACCGGCACACCCCACCTGGAGGCCTGGCACGAGCTGGTACGGAAGATCCAGCACCCCGAGGCCAAGGTGCTCATCGCCATCATCGGCAAGTATGTGGATCTCAAGGAGTCATACAAGAGCCTGCACGAGGCCCTGGTGCATGGCGGCATCGCCAACAGCGCCACCGTGGAGTTGCGCTACGTCAGCGCCGAGGACCTGGAGGAAAAGGAGGCCCCCGAACTGCTGGACGGCTGCCAGGGTATCCTGGTGCCGGGCGGCTTCGGCAAGCGCGGCGTGGAAGGCAAAATCAAGGCCATCACCTATGCCCGGCAGCGGAAAATCCCGTTTTTCGGCATCTGTCTGGGCATGCAGCTCGCGGTGATCGAGTTTGCCCGCAACGTGGTCGGCCTGGCCGATGCCAACTCCACCGAATTTGAGCCGGCCACCACCCAGCCGGTGATCTATTTCATTAAGGAGTGGTACGACTACCGGACCGATAAGATCCAGATCCGCGACGAGACCTCGGGCATGGGCGGCACCCTGCGGCTGGGCGCGTACCCCTGTGTGCTGCAGCCAGACACCCTGGCCGCCGAGGCATATGTTGACAAGGAGATTTTTGAGCGTCACCGTCACAGATACGAATTCAACAACGCCTTCCTCGATGATTTCGTGACCAAGGGCCTGGTGGTGAGCGGCACCTCGCCGGACAAGAGCCTGGTGGAAATCATCGAACTCAAGGACCATCCCTGGTTTCTGGGCTGCCAGTTTCATCCGGAGTTCAAGTCCAAACCCATGGCGCCCCACCCGCTCTTCCGGGCTTTCATCAAGGCGGCACTCACCTATGGTAAATCCTGATCCCGTCGGTTAAGGGGGTATCCATGCAAACCGTTGCTATCTCCGAGACGGTAAAGGTTGGCCCTGGCCAACCTTTTTTATTTATTGCCGGGCCATGCGTGCTGGAGTCCGAGGCCCTGGCCCACCAGGTGGCCGCTGCCATGCAACAGGTGGCGAACCGGCTGGGGGTCGGCTTTGTTTTCAAGGCCTCCTTTGACAAGGCCAACCGCACCTCGCTGGACTCGTTCCGAGGGCCGGGCATCGACGAGGGGCTGGCCATCCTGGCGGGGATCAAGCAGGAATTCGGGGTGCCGGTGGTCGCCGACGTGCATGAGGTCGCCCAGGTGGAGAAGGCGGCCGCGGTCCTCGATGTCCTGCAGATCCCGGCCTTTCTCTGTCGGCAGACCGACCTGCTGGTGGCGGCGGCCCAGTCCGGCCGGGTGGTCAACCTCAAGAAGGGTCAGTTCCTGTCGCCCTGGGATATGGCCCACGCGGTGGCCAAGGTCAAAGCCATTGCCCCGGAGCGCCTGCTGCTCACCGAACGCGGCAGTTGCTTCGGCTACAACAATCTGGTGGTGGACATGCGGGCCTTGCCGGTGATGCGGTCTTTAGGTTGTCCGGTGATCTACGACGCCACCCACAGCGTGCAACTGCCCGGCGGCGCCGGCGGCAGTTCCGGCGGCCAGCGGGAATTCATTCCGCCCCTGGCCCGGGCCGCGGTGGCGGCCGGGGTGGACGGTCTCTTCATGGAGGTGCATCCGAACCCGGCCAGGGCCCTGTGCGACGGACCAAACTCCATGCCCTTGGAGCGGGTGGAATCCCTGGTGCGCGAGCTGCTGGCCATCCATCGCCTGGTGAGACGCGAAGGGGAATCCCATGACGGGCATTGAGGGCGGCTACCCTTCCGACTGCGAGCTCACCCAGGGCCTGCGGCAACGGGCCATGGCCCGCCATCAGGACGACGAGCGCGGCTATGTCTGGCGCTCCTGCCTGGCCAAGGCGCAACCGGTGGTCCTTTTTCTGCTGGACGTGGACGGCGTACTCACCGACGGCACCATCACCTATACCAAGGCCGGCGACGAGAGTAAATCCTTTCATACCCGCGACGGTCTCGGACTTCGACTGGTTCAGAAGGCCGGCGTCGAGGTCGGCCTGATCACCGCCCGCACCTCCGAGGCGGTCAGCCGCCGGGCCCAGGATCTGGGCATCTCCCTGGTTTTCCAGGGGGTGGGGAAGAAAATTGCGGTCCTGGAAAAGATTATGGCCGAACGGCATCTGGAAAAATCACAGATCGCCTATATGGGGGATGACTGGCTCGACCTGCCGCTGCTTACCCGGGTGGGCTTTGCCGCCACGGTTGCCGATGGCGCCCTGGAGGTGAAAAGGCTCGTTGATTTTGTTGCCCGACAGGCGGGCGGTCGGGGCGCGGTGCGCGAGGTGTGCGAGTTGATCATCGAGGCCAAGGGGCAGACCGCTAATCTCCTGGCGCCGTATCTTACGGCCGGCGGCTAGCGGCTGGCGGCTGGCAACTGGTTTTACGAATATGCGTGGAACAAGAAACCTCCTCTGGCTGCTGCCCTTGGCCGTGCTTTGCGCAGCGCCGCTCTGGTGGCCGCGGGCCGCGGCCTTTTTGCGGCCCCGTGGCAACTTCGGCCTGGCCGAGCCCGCGACCGAGGACCAGCCCCGTACCTTTGCCATGCACCAGGTGACCCTTTCCCAGAGCAGGGCCGGCGTTGAAGAACTGGAGATTGTCGCCCGGCGGGTTACCACGCCCCAGGGCGAGTCCCATCTTGAGATGGAAGAGGTGCAGGCGGTGCTCTTTGATCGCCGGAAACAGCCCACCCGAATTACCGGCGGCCAGGCCTCCTATGACTCCGCGGCCCAGGCCCTCATCATTCGGGACCATGTTACGGTTTCTTCCACCAATGGCTACGAAATGACCACCGCTTCCCTGGAGTATCAGTCCACAGCCCGCCGCATTGCCACCAGGGATGCGGTCTCCATCGTCGGCCCGGCCATCGCCGTCCAGGGCCAGGGGTTGCGTTACGACCTGGACAGCGGCGATTTTCAGGTCGATGGCCGGGTTAAGGTAAATATCCGCTAGCCAAACTGATGGCCTGCAGGTGTTTAGGAGCCGTTACTAAATATCCAGACCATGTGCCCTGATTTAGTGTCCATCCGGAACCTGCATGGGATCCGATGGACCCGAGGGTGCAGTTGTCAGGGCATACTTATGGCAAAAAATACGACATGCTATACCTGCTCCCAATGCGGGGCCGAATCCAGCAAATGGACCGGCCAATGCCCGGACTGCGGCGAGTGGAACACCTTGTCGGAGGCTGGGCCGGCCGCCGGCCAAAGGGCTCGCGTCGGCGGCTATGCCGGGGTGCCGGCCGAGGTTCGCAGCCTGGCCGACGTCTGCCTGGATGACGCGCCCCGCCTGACCACCGGGATGGCCGAACTGGACCGGGTGCTGGGCGGCGGCCTGGTGCCGGGCTCCGTGGTGCTCATCGGCGGTGATCCAGGGGTGGGCAAATCCACCTGCCTGCTCCAAGTCTGCTGCGCCCTGAGCGCCACCCTGCGGGTCCTCTACGTCACTGGCGAGGAATCCCTGCAACAGATCACCCTGCGCGCCCACCGCCTGGGCCTGCCCAAGCGCCCCGTGCAACTGGTCACCGAAACCCAGGTGGAGAATA
Organism: Desulfobacterales bacterium CG2_30_60_27; assembly: GCA_001873115.1. GTDB lineage: Bacteria > Desulfobacterota > Desulfobulbia > Desulfobulbales > CG2-30-60-27 > CG2-30-60-27. The sequence goes on from MNYK01000012.1 coordinate 9,238, forward strand.
TCATCGCCACCGCGGAACGGGAGCATGCCCAGGTGCTGGTCATCGACTCGGTGCAGACCATGCAGATGGCCGATATCGCCTCGGCGCCGGGCAGCGTCTCCCAGGTCCGGGAATCGGCGGCCATGCTCACCCGCTTCGCCAAGCGGACCGGCACCGCCATCTTCCTGGTGGGCCACGTAACCAAGAGCGGCGACCTGGCTGGCCCCCGGGTGCTGGAACACATCATCGACGTGGTCTGCTATTTCGAGAACACCGACAACCGCTTTCGCATCCTGCGGGCGGTGAAAAACCGTTTCGGCGCGGCCAACGAGATCGGTGTCTTCGCCATGACCGAGACCGGCCTGAAGGAGATCGCCAACCCATCAGCCATCTTCCTGAGCCGTTCGGGCGATGCCCTGCCCGGCAGCGTGGTCATGGTCCACTGGGAAGGCACCCGCCCCCTGCTGGTCGAAATCCAGGCCCTGGTCGATGTCTCCCACGCCGAGATCCCCCGGCGGGTGGCCATCGGCCTGGAGCAGAACCGGCTGGCCCTGCTGCTCGCCGTCCTGAACCGGCACGGCGGCATCGCCACCCATGCCCACGACGTCTTCGTCAATGTGGCCGGCGGGGTAAAGGTCATGGGCACCAGCGGTGATCTGGCCGTGGCCCTGGCCATTGTCTCCAGTCTGCAAAACCGGCCAATGCCCCGCGACCTGGCGGTATTTGGCGAAATTGGCCTGGCCGGCGAAATCCGGCCGGTGGCCAACGGCCAGGAACGCCTGGCCGAGGCGGCCAAACATGGCTTCCGCCAGGCCATGCTGCCCAAGAGCAACCTGATCGGCGCCAAACCCGCCAAGCTGGAGGCCCTTGGCGTGGAACACATCGGCCAGGCCCTGGCCTATTTGCAAAAGGCAGCGCCCTGCTCACCATAAGCTGACCCGAAAAGCCGGTTCAGAAGCCAGGATCGAGTGAGATCAGAGTGAGATCAGGGGTCACATCTTAAAAATTAACTATTGATGTCCCCTGGCCGTTCATTTATCTTGGCAGCTAAATACTACCTTTTTTCAGGAGAATCGGCATGGCCATGGCGATACGTATCGAGTATCCAGGTGCTTATCACCATGTGATCAACCGTGGCAATGCCGGCGAGAATATCTTTTTTTTATAACGATGGATGCCGTTTAGAATTTCAAGCAAACCTTTTCACGCCCGCTTTCTTTGCGGCCTTCTGCAAATCAACGTCGAGCGTGGCCAATGGTATGCCTTGTCGTAAGGCCAATTCAAGGTAGGAGGCATCGTAAGCAGACAGCTTATAGCGCCGCGCCAGTTGCAGAGTAGCAGATAGCGCTTGGGCGCATGTAAACTCGTCCACCTCAATTTCCACGCCTTCCAGCATCTCCAGGAATGCCCCGCTCCGCGCTTCAGTAACCAGGGTTTTTGCCTCCGCCCTGGCGATGACGTTTGCCACCTCAAGGCCCCAGGTCACGGGGACAAGGGCGCGATCCACTTTCATCGCATCCAGCACCTTGCCGGCATAGGCAAGTTCCCGTGGTTTCCCATCACCGAAAAACCAGCGCATGGTCACTGAGTTATCAAGGACAAAGCTCACGCCCGACCCTCTTCGATCAGATCCTTGATGTTCACGCCGCGCACCGGATCGGCCAGCATGAACGCCTTAAGCTTTTCCGCTGCCGCGACTTTATCCTTCACCTTCACGCCCACACTGGGCACCAAATCCGCAACAGCCTTCCCGCGCTTGGTGATGGTAAAACTTTTGCCGGATTTGACCTGTCGTAGTAATTCAGGAAGCTTTGTTTTCGCCTCATACGAACCAATTTCGATCTTCATGACTTTCTCCCGCAATGCAAATCAAGTATAGACCAGTATATAGACCAGCCTTAGAAAAAACAATGATCATGTTTGGGGGCTTTTTTGCTGATGCCAGAAAGCCAAACGGAAACGATAAAACACAAAAATCGCCACCTAACTCTTGGAACAAATCAAAACGATTGATAAGGTGCCCCGAGACGTATCCCTCTGACATTGGATGCGCGATGGCCACGACAACTACCTGTTTTCCTACAGTTTATCATTCCATGGCTGTCAAAAGTTTACGCCTGCCCCCTTGTTTACCCGCAGTTGAGCAGGCATAAAAATCAGACTTCCGAGTTCGAAAATGTTTAAATATTAAGAGCGTCCCCTAGACCAGGCCTAACCGTTACCGAGGCGGCAAAGCAGCTTGGCGTTACTCGTGCCGCTTTGTCCCGAGTGCTTAACGAGTACGCCGCCATCTCTCCCGAGATGGCCTTGCGCTTGGAAGGCTGGCTAGGGGTTGAAAACGGTGGCCGTGCTGATCTCTGGATCGGCCAGCAGGCCGCGTAGACCTTTGGCAAGCACGCCAAGCTGGTGCCCCCAAGGTGCAGCGCGCCGAACTCATGGCAGCTTGAGTTCTGTTCCCCCATGGATCGAAAAAACGGATGACGTAAGTGAAGCAGTTGATTTTCTGTTTCCAAGTGGATACACTAAGAACATGAAGTACGAGTTGCGGAGTACGGAAGTTTTTGACAAATGGCTGGCCAGGATCAAAGACCTCGAGACCCACGCAAGGATTGTCCGCCGTATCGACAAGCTGGCCATCGGTTCCTTTGGAGACTGCAAGACGATTGACGCCGGATTGTTTGAGCTTCGTATGTTTTTCGGGCCAGGCTACCGCGTCTATTACACAATCAGGGGCAGGGAAATAATCTTCCTGCTGGCCGGAGGCGATAAATCCACGCAGCCCAAGGATATTAAGAAAGCAGCCGATCTTTTGAAAAGTTTGGAGGAATAAACTATGCCATTGAAAACACGCCCGTTCGACCCTGCCGAGCACCTGAAAACCGATGAAGATATCCACTTTTTCCTAAAAGACGCCGCCTCTGGCTCCCAGGAAGAGTTTATCCACGCGCTCAACACGGTAGCCAGGGCGAAAGGTATGACCGAGATAGCCAGGAAAGCCGGAATCACCCGCGCGAGCCTATACAAATCCTTGGCAGAGGGCGGCAAACCGCGCTTCGACACCATCAGCAAGGTGGTTGAAGCCCTGGGCTGCAAGCTGGCCTTGGTATAAACTTCATGGCCGACAGCACAAACTACCTTGCATTATAACCAGCCCTCAAAACGCCAATCAATCGCTCTCCTTCTTTCCGCACCTCCCGAATCATGAAAAGAACGCGGTAACTTTAAATGTGAAGAACGTCCCGAAGTTTGGCCCAAACTATTTTACACCCTCAAATTTTCCAGACACGGCACCCTCTTCCTGTTTTGGTTTTGCGGACCAATTCCGCAAGATTTAGTTCGCCAGCCTAATTTTCTCCATCGGATTTCAATTCATAACGCCGTTTAATGAGGTTAGCCACCAGGCCGGTCCATCCTGTCTGGTGCGAAGCACCCAATCCAAGGCCGGTCTCCCCGTGGAAATATTCATGGAACAGCCGCAGATCCCGCCATTCGGGATCATGCTGGAAGGGGCTCCTTTGCGGTAGGCCCGGGACTCGACCATTATCGTCCCGGCGAAAGATGTTGATCAGGCGCTCGGCGATAAAATTGGCCACTTCCCGCAAATTCAACTTCCTATCTTGCATTCCGGGAACCGCCACCATGAAATTCGGACCAAGATAACGGTGAAACTTGGTCAAGGCCTGGAGAATGGAATAGTTGATTGGTATCCACACCGGCCCCCGCCAATTTGAGTTGCCTCCGAAAAGAGCGGATTGCGATTCCCCCGGTTCATATTCAATAAAAGCATCCCCCACGCCGGGCAAGGTTTGCAATGGATGTTTTTCGGCATGAATCCGGCTGAGTCCCCGGATGCCATGATCAGAGAGAAATTCATCCGAATTGAGCAGCCGTCTCAGGATATGCGAGATCTTGGTATGGTCCACCAAGGCAAGCAGCCGTTCCCCATGCTCATTGGTAGTGAACGGACAGGCACATATGGTATGCCCGTCGAACATGCCGCCCTTATGTTCTTCCAGCAACGCCTTGAACCGGGGAACCTTTTCGAGAATATCAGGCGCCACGATTTCCGTGGCAAACAGTGGGATAAGTCCAACATACGAATAGACGTCGATATGGTGACACTCGCCATCCGGAGTAATGAGAAGATCCTTGAAAAAACCGTCAACCTGGTCCCAAAGCGAGAGCTTGTTTTTCGTTTGTCCCGCAATGGAATTAGCAATCGCCAGAAATTGCTGGTAGCACTGAATGGCCATATCTTCGTATTCACTCTGTTCCTGAGCCAACTCCAGCGCCATGGCCGTCATATTCAACGCGAACATGGCCATCCAGCCGGTGGCGTCTGCCTGTTTCAGGCTGAACCCGGGGGGCAGCGGCTTCGAGCGGTCATAAACCGAGATATTGTCCAGCCCCATGAAACCGCCCTCGAACACGTTCAGCCCGTCACTGTCCTTGCGGTTCAACCACCAGGTGTAGTTCATGATCAGTTTGTTGAAGACGCGGCGCAGATAGTGCAGGTCGCCGGACCCTTTCTGCTTGCGCTCGGCCCGGAAAACCTTCAACGCCGCCACCGCATGGATTGGCGGATTGACGTCGTCAAATGCCCACGGATAGGCAGGTATCTGACCGTTAGGATGCAGATAACGATGACTCAGGAGTAATTCGATTTGATCTTTAGCGAAATCGACATCGAGGTGGGCAAACACCATGCAATGATAAGCCAAATCCCAGGCTGCAAACCAGGGGTATTCCCAACCGTCGGGCATGGAAATAATGTCAGAGGCCCGTAAATGTCGCCAGTTCCGGTTGCGGCCCTGCTTGCGCTCTTCAGGAGGAGGTAACTGGTCGCCATCGAGCCAGCGGTTCACATCGAAATTGAAAAACTGTTTACCCCAAATCATGCCGGCCATCGCCTGCCTAAAAATAAGGGCGTCTTCGCGGCCGGCACCTGGTGCCAGGGCAATATAAAAGTCGTCGGCTTCCCGGCGGCGTCTGGCAAAGACGGCTTCTATTTTGGCAAAAGGCTCTCCGCAGGCCTGGTGCGTCAGCACAAGCTCCACGATGGTCTCCGCACCAGGCCCGCAGGTAATCTCATACCAGGCGGCAAACTTGGTGCCCATTTGAGCTGGGTTTACCGCCTCTCGTTCTCCATGGATAAGCAGTCGATGAAAGGCATCCTTTACATAAGGCGAAGAATTATCTGCACCAAAAAGGTGCTCCATATTACTTTCGTTTTCAGCGAACAGGCTTTTCGCATGTTGCCTGCCATACAGTAAATAGCTGCCAAGTGTGGGATGACTTGCTTCAACAGCCCAGGCAGCCTTACCAGCTTCAGCTGGCCGCAGGTGCGGTTTTTCCCCTTGTTCAGCAGCATCCCCCCAGGACCAGGTATTCCGGAACCAAAGGCTGGGCAGTAGATGCAGGGTAGAGGTTTCCGGCCCCCGGTTGCTGACCTTTATCCGGGCGAAAATTGTATCTGGAGTTTCCTTGGCATAAGTAATTTCCACGTCCCAGTAACGGTTTTCCTCGAAAACACCTGTGTCGAGAATGCCAAACGGCGGGTCAGTGCGCGAGCGGCGCCTGTTTTCATCCACCAGGGCAGAGTAGGGAAACGCTGCCTGCGGGTACTTGTAAAGATATTTGAGAAAACTGTGGGTGGGGGTGGCGTCCAGATGAAAAAAGCATTCCTTGACGTCTTCTCCGTGATTGCCCTGATTGCCGGTGAGTCCGAACATGCGCTCCTTGAGAATGGGATCGCGCCCGTTCCAGAGCGCCATGGCCAAACATAGCCGTTGCTTGGCGTCGCATATGCCTCCCAGGCCGTCTTCACTCCAACGGTAAGCACGGGATCGAGCTTGATCGTGATCGAAATACTCCCAAGCCTTTCCGGTAGGGCTATAGTCCTCCCGTACAGTTCCCCAAGACCGTTCACTTAAATATGGCCCCCACAGGCGCCAGTCTTCCGTTCCAAGTCCTTGCGCTACGAGGCGTTTCTGTTCTTGACTCACTTTTTTTTCAGTCATGGTGTTTCCCTCTGATCGGGTCGACTGGTAATCATTCGTATGAGCGAACTCTCGCCCTGGGATTCCAGCGCTACTATCATCCCCCGTCCGCGAAACCGGGATAGAGGGCCATGCCGCCGTCAACCAGGAGACTGGTGCCGTGCACGTAATCGGACGCATCAGAAGCAAGCCAGACCGCGGCCCGGGCAATATCCACCGGTTCGCCTACTCTTTTGTAAGGCACCAGGTTCAAAAGCTTCGCTTCAGCTCCAGGGGTATCCCAGGCCGCCCGGTTGATTGGGGTTTTGATGGCCCCCGGGGCGATACTGTTTACCCGTATTTTTTGGGGACCCAATTCTTGGGCAATGCTTTTCATGAACAACATGACCCCGCCTTTGGAAGCTGCGTAGTTCACGTGTCCGGCCCAGGGGATGGTTTCATGCACCGAGCTGATAAAGATAATTTTCCCAAGTGCCCTGGACCGTTCCGGGACCATGCCGCGCCGCAGAAACTCCCTTGCCGCTGCCCGGGCGCACAAGAAAGCGCCGGTCAGGTTTATCCCGATCACCCTGTTCCATTGGTCCAGGGTCATATCGACAAAAGCCGCGTCCTTCTGCACGCCGGCGTTGCTGACCAAGATATCCACAGTGCCGTATTCATGAACGGTCGCCCGAAACATGGCCGTAACATCTGCTTCGCTGTTGACATCGGCCTTGATGGCAATGGCGCTGCCGCCGCCCCCGGTTATCTGGCGGACGACGGCGTCCGCTCCGTCCCGGTTACCGGCATAATTCACCACCACGTTGGCTCCGGCTGCCCCCAGTTCCTTGGCTATCCCGGCACCGATCCCGGAACTCGAACCGGTCACAATGGCGGTTTGGCCAGCTACTCTATTCTGGCCAGGGGTATGATCAGCGGTCATTTCATATCCTCCTCGCAGGCGACCTCTTCCCCGCAGGTGCAGGCCCGCCCCTTGAAGCTGAAGAAAAACTTCAGGCCTTTCTTGACCGTACTGGAAAATATCTTCGGGGAAAAAACCGAACCCACCACCCTTTTGTTGATCTCGCCCAGGGTGGGATAGGGATGGATGGCCGAGGCAATCTTTGAGAGCCCCACTCCGCCGTTCATGATTGCCACCCATTCGCTTAAAAGATTCCCGGCCTGCGGGCCAAGGATTTGAACGCCAAGGGGTTTTTCTTTTTTGTCCAGCAGCAATTTGATGCGCCCGACACTCTCGCCTTCGGCAAGGGCGCGATCGTTCCCATCGAACTCTTCGTGAAAGACCGAGTAATCGATACCGGCGTGCTGCGCGCTTTTCTCATTCATGCCGATGCTGGCCAGTTCCGGGTGGGTATACGTGCACCAGGGCACATGGGTGTAATTGGTTTTTTTGGGCAGATGAAAAATGGCGTTGCTTAAAACCACCCCGCCTTCATACCCGGCCACATGAGTGAACTGATAGCCGCCGATGACATCTCCGGCCGCATAGATATGCTTGTGACTGGTCCTGAGGTGTGCGTCCACCTTAATCCCCTTGTGATCGAAAGGAATATCGATTTTTTCGAGCCCAAGCCCGATCACGTTGGGCGAACGACCAAGGGCCACCAGAATTGTCTCGGCCTTGAGCGTCTGGGTCTCGCCGGCCGCATTTTTGATCACCACTTCGCGCTCACGGCCCAGATCGCCAACCCGGACGACCGAAACGTTCATCTGAAAGGCAACGCCTTCCTCCTCCAGCATCTGTTTGACGATATCAGCCATGTCCTTGTCTTCCTTGCTGAGGATCTGACCGCTGCGCTGGATCACCGTCACCTTGGTGCCAAGCCGGCAGAAGGCCTGGGCCATTTCGGTGGCAATGGGACCGGCGCCGAGAACGATCATCGAGCCGGGAAGTTTATCAAGATAGAAGAGGTCACGATTGGTCAGATAGGGTGTTTTATCGAGACCTTCAACTGGAGGAACCGCCGAAGAGGAGCCGGTGGCGATCACCCAGGTGCGGGCGGAAATGAACTTGCCGTTCAGGGAGATGGCATGTTCGTCGGTGAATTCAGGATTACCGAACTCCACTTGCGCGCCGAGTTTGCAGAACCGTTCCACCGAATCATGTTTCTGAATAACCCCGATCACCGACCTGATCCGCTTGGAAACCTCCCTGAAATCCACGGCGGGCGGGGCAATGGCGGGCAGGCCGAATTTGGGGCCATTTTTCATGAGATGATAGACATGGGCCGTCTTGATCAAGGTTTTACTGGGCACGCAGCCGTAATGGAGGCAATCGCCGCCGAGCGCCTCTTCTTTTTCCACCAGCAGGGTTTTGGCGCCGAGCTGGGCCGCCCCGGATGCTACGGTGAGTCCTGCCGCACCGCCACCGATAATGCCGATGTCATAATCATAGTCTGCCATGCCGCTTCTCCTTTTGATACCTTGTGTTATGATACGTTGCTGTCGCCGCTTGCTGCGGTTGGCTTAAATTTTGTTTTATAGAGAGCCAGAATTTTCTTCACCGTGATTGGGAAAAGACCGAGAACAACGAAGGAAGCCAATACCCCCGGCGACATGATGCCGGACAGGGAATCGATCTTTGCCAATTCCTTGCCGGCGTTTACATAAACCATGGTGCCGGCCAGCATGCCGATCTGCGACACCCAGAAAAAGGTGAACAACCGCATCCGGGTGAGCCCCATAAGCAGGTTGATGACGAAAAATGGAAAAATCGGCACGAGGCGCAGGGAAAAAAGGTAAAAGGCCCCTTCCTTTTCAATACCTTGGTTGACGGTAGCGAGTTTGTCGCCGAATTTATTCTGCACCCATTCCCGCAACAGAAAGCGGGAAACCAGGCAAGCCAGGGTGGCGCCGATGGTACTGGCAAAGGAGACGACCACCGTGCCGACCGCAAGACCGAAGAGGCCGCCGCCAGCCAGGGTGAGGACCGCCGCTCCAGGAAGCGACAGGGCGGTGACCGCGATATAGATCCCCATGTAAGTAGCGACAACAAGAAGGCGGTTCCCCAGATAGAGGGCTTGAAATTTCTCCTGGGAGGCCTTGATGTATTCGAGGGAAAGATACTGTCCCAGGTTAAAATACCGGAAAGCGACAATCCCCAGAACAATGACGCAGGCAATGACGATCTTATTAATTATTTTTTTGTTTTTGTCTGCCATAACTCTTTATCCTTGCTGGAGAATTTGCTGGCCCAAAAAAGCGGCGCCCCAGAGGCCGCTGTCCTGGTTATCGATGAGAAAAACCGGAATATTTGCCAAGAGATGTCCCATGGTTGGTGAACCCATAAACTCATTGCGAAAATTTTCATGGGTGAGGATTTCCGGATTCCTGGCCGCCACTCCGCCAGCGATGTACAGTCCGCCAAGTGCCAGCACCTCAAGGGCATAGTCCCGGCAAACCCGGCCATAAAATTTGGCGGCCCAGGCCAGGGTTTCGGATTGCGGGGTAAGCCGGGCGGTGACTTCCCGCGGTTCCAGGTCCTCGCCGGAGAGAAACCAGTGGAGGTAGCGTAGACCATGGCCGGAGACCACCAGATTGCCAGTGATGTGCTGCTGGCCGCTTTTTTCTTGATAGAACTCCTGAAAGGAAAACTCCCGAGGAGAAATAAAGGGGAAATAGGCATGTCCGCCTTCGGAGGGCAGGGCCAGAAACCCATTACCGGAGACCGGCACAAGAGTTGCCTTGCCAAGCGCGGTGCCGGCGCCAAGGACGCCAATGGTCCCGTCCGTAACGATTTCTCCAGGAAGGATAGGGCGGGCCGACTTTCCCACCGGAGACCGGCAGGCATAGGCCTGGGCGACAAAATCGTTGATCAGGTAAACGTCATGAGGGAGTTTTACGTTTTGATTCCTTCTGAAATCGATGTCCCAGGAAATATAGGGCGGGGCGCAATAAGAACCATGTTCCACTGGCCCGGCAACCGCGATGACAGCGATATCGGCCCTGTCAGGCGGGAGGGAGAAATCGCTGGAGTGAAGTTGTTCAAGCATCTGGTCAAACGACTTGGCCTCGGATGTGGATAGCCACTTCGTTTCGACTAGCTCCAGCGCTGATCCGACACCGGCATGGAAATGTGCGAAACGGCTGTTGGTGCCGCCGATGTCAGCTACAAGTATAGTTTTCATCATTAGTTGTTCACTCCAACCCCGGTCGGAAATTTCTGTTGGCAACAAATATAATTGTCCGGTTTTGTAGCAAATG
>MNYK01000100.1 GCA_001873115.1 Desulfobacterales bacterium CG2_30_60_27
GTGGAAATTGCTTCTGGAGCTTGAGGACCAGGTTCGAGAGCACTACCGTAACCTGGTCGAACAGGAGATCTATGACCTCCACGACGAGGCCGATACCCCGGAGCCCTTCTGACTTTTGGCTTTGTGAACCCACCATCGGCGGACACTGGCACCCTGGTGACCGTCGGTGGTGGTGCAATCAAAATAATCAGGAAAACCTATCAAAATAATTACGAAAAGTTGTGCCAGTTAATTTGAGAAGCCACAGACCCGAGGCCGAACCGATAACCGCTCCGAGCACGGCGCCGGCCGCGGTGCCGACAACCGCCCCGGAGGCGGTAGTCTGATTGGCCGTCTCCTGCGGAGATTGGCCGATCTGCTGGGTGGCCCACTGCCGGCAAATGGCGTCATCGGCCTGAAATTCTTCAAAGGTCTTGTCGGGGCCGGGCATCACCCTGACGCTGGGCCCGGTCGGGAGAGACGCACAGCCGCCCAAGGCCAGCACCGCCAGCAATGACCAACATCTTCGCATGCGTATTACCATATCATCTCTCCTCGCGGTCGGTTGGCGGCGGCGAAGGCACAACCTTCATCCAGCCGCTCGGACACCTTGGCACGTACGGATAGTAACCCTTGGGATTCTGGCAATAGTACCAGTAAGCAGGTTCCTCGGGCTCGGGAGCCGGCTGGACGATGTATTCCTGGGGCTGCTGCTGGACGACAATCGGCGGGGCCGCATAGTATGGCGGGTAATACGGGTAGTGTGAATAGTACGGATAGTACGGAGCAAATAGCCCCGGTCCCAACCAGAGCTCTACGCCGAAATGCCCGCCGTGGCCGCCGTGGCCGCCATGCCCGCCGCGCGCCGCCAACTCGGGCGGAAAATTTACCTGAAGTGCTACTAAGATCGCAAGGGCAATCCAAATGGTCTTTTTCATCTTGGCCCCCATTAGTCTGAAGTATTCTAGAATCTACCTGTAGATTGCACATTTTTAATATACTGTAAGACGTTTGAGCAAGTTAGAAAGTTTCAAAGAAAAGCGACCTGGGCAACGGGAGGTGATCATTTCTCCCGTTCAGTTGCCAGCCAAGTCGTCCCGTCCCTGCCCGGCCTCGCCCCAGCCGCCGCCCAGTGCCTTGAACAGCGCCACCAGGTCCGTGGCCTTGGCGCGGTTGCTTTGCGCTAAAGCGTCTTCCGCGGCATGGAGTGAGCGCTGGGCGTCGAGTACGGCCAGAAAGTCGGTCTGCCCCGAAGAATAGAGGGCCGTGGCCATCTCCACGGCCTGGCGATTGGCAACCACGGCCTGGTCCAAGGACTGGCGGTGCTCCTCTTCCTTGGCCGCGGCAATCAGAGCGTTTTCCGTCTCCCCCAAGGCGGCGAGCACGGTCTGTTGATAGCTGATGAGATCCTCTTCCTGCATGGCATGCCGCAGTTCGATGGCCGCCTGACTGCGGCCGGTGTCGAACAACCGCCAGCTCACCGAGGGGCCGAAGGACCAGACCCGGTTGGCCCAGTTGAAGGTCTTGCCGAAGTCGCTGCTCTGTGTGCCCACGGCGCCGGTCAGGGTGAAGCGCGGGAACAGGTCGGCAATGGCCACGCCGATGCGGGCCGTGCTGGCATGGATGCGGGCCTCGGCCTGGCGGATGTCCGGACGTCGGCGCAGGAGATCAGAAGGCAGGCCTGCCGCCAGACTTGGCGAGGCTGCTGGAATGGGGGCCGTTGGCGTCAACTCGGCAAGCAGAGAGGCCGGCTCCGAGCCCAGCAGCAGGCTCAAGCTGTAGATCGTTTGTCGGGCCGCGGCCTCAAGCGGCGGGATCTGGGCCGTGGCCGTGGCCACCTGGGCCTCGGCGCTGACCCGGTCCAGGCCGCTGATCAAACCGCCCTGCTGACGCTGGCGGGTTAAAGCAACGCTGTGTTCCCGGGTCGCGAGATTCTGTTGGGCGATGGCGAGCCGTTGCTGCAAGGCCCGCAGGTTGATGTAGTTGCTCGCCACCTCGGCGGTCAGGGTAACCATCACGTCCCGGCGCGCCTCGATGGCGGCCTCAAGGTCGGCGTCGGCAGCCTCCAGACTGCGTCGGGTGCCGCCAAAGAGGTCAAGTTCCCATCCCGCGTCAAAGCCGGCCTGATAGAGGTCCGAGACCACGCCATCCGGCGGCACGGGCGAGCGGCTGCGCCGGTATGAGCCGGTGGCGTCAACCGTTGGCCCGAGCCCGCCCGCGGCCACGCCCCTGGCGGCCCGGGCCTGGCGGATTTGCGTGCAGGCCTTGCCCAGGTCCAGGTTGGCCCGCATGGCGCGCTCGATAAGCGTGGTGAGGAGCGGGTCGTTGAACACCGTCCACCACTGGGCCAGTTCCTGTTCAGCCGGAGCAGCGGTTGGCGCGGCCCAGGCGGCCGGCACTTGGGCCTGCGGCCGCTGGAAATCCGGCCCTACCATGCAGCCCGTTGCCAGCAGGGGCAGACAGAGCCAGCACCAGAAAACCCGTGTTTGCCTGAAGAAAACGTTTGTATATGCCATAGGTCAATTCCTTAGACGCCGGCCGGGGTTCATTCGTAACGCAACGCCTCGATGGGATCGAGCCGTGCGGCCTTCCAGGCGGGGTAAAAGCCGAAGACAATGCCGACCGTGGCCGAAACCAGGACCGCGGCGGCAATGGCCGTGGGCGAGGTCGCCACTGGCCAGTGCATGAAAATTCGCACCAGTTGGGAGCCGCCATGCCCCAGGAGAATGCCCATGGTGCCGCCAACCAGGCAGAGCACCACCGCCTCCACCAGGAACTGCCGGAGAATATCCCCGCCCCTGGCCCCCACCGCCATGCGCAGCCCGATCTCCCGGGTCCGTTCGGTGACCGAAACCAGCATGATATTCATGATGCCCACCCCACCCACCACCAGCGAGATCATGGCCACGGCCAGCAGCAGGTTGGTCATCAGGGTGGTGGTCGAAGAGAGGGCCTTGGTCATCTCGGTCATGTCGCGGATGTTGAAGTCGTCCGGTTCCCCGGGGCGCATGCGATGGCGCTCGCGCAGCAGGGTGGTTATCTGCTCGATGGCGGGCTGGACGTCGGCTGCGTCGTGGGCTGCGGCCAGAATCTGATCAATATTGGCAAAACGCACCGGCATGGGGTTGTCCGCGGCCTGGACCGCGGAACGCGCCGGATACAGACCGGGCTGGCTGCCGGGGTAGAGGTTGCTCAGGGTATTGACCGATTCGCTGGTCGAACTGTTGCTGGCGCTCTGATTGCCGGAAGAGAGGCTGGAGCCCGTCACCCGGTACTTGATGGTGGTCCAAGGCGCCAGGACAATGTCGTCCTGGTCCAGGCCCATCATGTTGGCCCCCTTGGCGCCCAGCACCCCAACCACCTTAAACGCCACGTTTTTCAAGCGAATTTCCTTGCCAATCGGCGATTCATCGCCGAACAGCTCGCGGACCAGGGTGCGGCCGAGCAGGCAGACCTTGGTGGCATTGAGAACATCGCGCTCGGTAAAGGGCTCGCCTTCGGACAAGGTGGGCCAGTCCTGCACGTCCAAAAAGGCCGGGGTGGTGCCGTAGATATAGGTCGGCACCCAGTTGCGGTTGCCGTACACCACCTGGGTGCGGGCGCGGACCATGGGCGTGGCGTTGCGCACTGCCGGGCATTCCTGCAAAATCGCCGCACTGTCCAAGGGGGAAAGGGTGGTGGTGCTGCCGGCGCCGAAGCTCACCCCGCCGCTGGAGGCCGTGCCAGGCCGGATCACCAGGACGTTGGCGCCCATGCTGGCAATGGTCTTCTGCAGGGCCACCGACGAGCCGGCGCCGATTTCCATCATGGCGATGACCGCGCCGATGCCGATGACGATCCCCAGGGTGGTCAACATGGCGCGCATGGGGTTGCGGGCCAGGGCCCGCAGGGCGGTGCGGGCGGTGGTGTGAATCCTCATGTGCCACCTCCCGCCACTGCGGCCGGCGGCACGGTAAAGGCGTTGTCCACGATCACCCCGTCGTTGATGTGGATGACGCGCTTGGCGTGCTGGGCCACATTGGGGTCATGGGTGACCATGATGATGGTGATGCCATCCTCGGCGTTGAGCTGCTCGAACATACGGAGCACCTCCTCGCTGGTCTTGGAATCCAGATTGCCGGTGGGCTCGTCGGCGAACAGCAGCGGCGGCCGGTTGATCAGGGCCCGGGCAATGGCCACCCGCTGCTGCTGACCGCCGGAGAGCTGCGAGGGCTCGTGATGGAGCCGGTCGGCCAGGCCGAAGCGGTTAAGCATGTCCGCGGCCCGCTGCCGGGCCTCGCGTTCGGAGAGCCCCTCGGCCGTGTACGACAGCGGCATGGCGACATTCTCCAGGGCCGAGGTGCGCGGCAGCAGGTTGAAACTCTGGAAGACAAAGCCGAGCTTGTGGTTGCGCACCAAGGCGCGCTGGTCGCCGGACAGTTGCGCGACCTCCTGGCCGTCCAGCCAGCACTCGCCGGAAGTCGGCCGGTCCAGGCAGCCCAGGATATTCATCAGGGTGCTTTTTCCGGAGCCGGACGAGCCCATGAGGGTCACAAGTTCGCCACGGGCAATGGTCAGGGACACGCTCTTCAGCACGGGCACGGTCATGTCGCCCATGACATAGGTCTTGCAGATATCGCGCATCTCGATGAATTCCATGCCCATGTTTCCTTACTGCGGTTTACTGTTGCTGCTGCGCCCTGGGAACTGCGGGGCAAAGGGGTTGCTGGCAGCAGCCGGCTTGTCGCTGCCCCCGGTCTGCTGGCCGGTGACCACGGCAAGACCTTCGGTGAGGCCGTCGCCTTCCACCGCGGTCATGCTGCCGTCGCTCTGCCCGCCGCGCACCTCCAAGGGCCGGACATACTGGCCTTCGAGAACCCAGAGCACGGGGGACTTCGCCCCCTTGCCTGGCCCGTGGCCCGATTTGGCCGCTGGGCCCTGAGCTTCGGCGCGGCGCGCCTTTTTGTCCCCGGCCTTGGCATACGCCTCCCGGAACTCGGGGGCGACCTGGTCGGCGGCCGGCGTCCAGCGCAGCGCGGCATTGGGCGCCAGCAGGGCGTCAGCAAGATGATCAAGTTCGAAGTTTACATTGGCGGTCAGGTACGGCAGCAGCCGGCCATTGGCGTTGTCGGTTTTGATCTCCACCGTGTAGGTCACGACATTCTGGGTCATGGCGGCGTTGAGGCGGACCTTGCCCACCTGGCCTTGGAAGGTTTCGCCAGGGAAGGCGTCCACCGTGAAGCTCACCGCCAGGCCGGGCTTGATTTTGCCGATATCCGCCTCGTTCACCGCCACCCACACCTGGATGCGGGTGAGATCCTTGGCGATCAAAAAGAGACTGGGGGCGTTCAAGCTCGCCACCACGGTCTGGCCGATGTTGACCCGACGGTCGATGATAACGCCCTTGACCGGGGCCTTGATGGTGCACAGGCCGAGGTTGCGCTGGGACCGACTCAGGTTCGCCTCGGCCTGGGCCAGGCTGGCCCAGGCCTGCTGGATGGTGGCCTCGCCTACTGCGACGTTCGCCGCGGCCGTTTTATACGCCGCCTGATAGCCGTCAAAGCTGGCCTGGGACAGGGCCTCGGAGGGGCCAAGCTGCTGGGCCCGCTGCCAGTCCCGCTCCGCCTGAAACAGTTTGGCCTTGAGCTGCTCCAGGTCGGCCGTGGCCCGCGTCACCCCGGCCGTGCTCGACTGCACCTGGGCCGTGGCCTGGGCCACATCGGCGGCATAGAGCGAGTCATCGATGCGGGCCAGAACCGTGCCGGCCTCGACCACGGAACCGTAATCCACCGGCTTGCCGCTGGCATCCTTGCCAAAAGTGAGGATCTGGCCGGCGACCTGAGCGCCGACATCAATCACCTCTTCAGGCTCCACCGTGCCGGTGGCGTTGATGGTGACCAGCAACTCGCCCCGGCTCACCCGGGCGGTCTGGAAGGCGGCGGTCTGGGTGTTGCGGCGGCCCAGTTGCCAGGCGGCCGCGCTAGCGACGCAGACCAGCACCACCAAGAGAAGAACGGATTTTTTACTCAGGATTTGCATGATTGACCTCTTGGTAAAACGGCATCCACACCGGTGAAGTTCCTCGGGTCCACTACATCCTGGCCGCGGACCTGGCCGCGGATCGCCTGGATGCCCGCCAGGCTGAAGCGCGTCACGTGCTCGGCCAGGGTTTCCACATCGTCCCGCAGGGGCTCGGGCGCGGGTGGGGCCAACCCGGGTGCGGCCATCTTGCGGCGGCGCTCACGCAGCAGCGGCCCGAAGCACTGGGCCTTGATGCTCATCTGACAGAGCCGTACCTGTTGTTCACTGGCCGCCTCCCCCAGCAGCTCACGAACCAGACTGGTCAGTGCCCGGAAGATCGGCTCCAGGGAATCCCGGATGGGTCCGGCCAAGAGGCCGGTCGGGCTGGCCATTTCCTGGTGCGCGATGTCGAACTCGTGGCTTCCCGGATCGATGATTCGACGCATGATCGAGAGGATCCGGCCGCGCAGTCTTTCAACAACCGGGGCGGACGGCGGCACGCCGCCATCCGGCGGATAAACCTGCAACGACCGGGCAAAGGCGGCTCGCCAGCTCTCGACGTAAAGGGCCTCCTTGCCGCCAAAATGATAGCTGGCGGCCGCGCTGTTGGCCTTGGCCTTCTGGCAGATCTCGGCGATGGTAGCCTGCCTGAACCCCTTGGCCGCGAAGACCTCACATGCCGCTGCCAGCAGTTTCTGGCGGGTTTCCTGCCCGTCACAGCGTTGTTTGCGCAATCAACCGCCTCCCTCGCATTAAATAAAATTTATATTTGAGATATTCATTTTAATTAGTCAAGGGATTTTTGTGCCCTTCCTGATCCGTCGTCTGCAGTTGCGTTCTGTTGGCAAATAACGATTTCTCTTGCATTGCCCGAGAAAGCAGTTTATGTTAACTGCCTTTTTCCCTCCGCCTATTTCTCCCATTGAAAAACCTGAAGGGCTCTCAAAAAAAATCAGGCTTTTTTTGAGGCTGCCGCACACCTGAAGGGCCCCGTCGGCTGGCGGGCCACCTTACTGCTGGAATTTTATTATGGAACAAAACAAGATCAGAAACATCGCCATCATTGCCCACGTCGATCACGGCAAGACCACCCTGGTGGACAAGCTTTTCAAGTACAGCGGTTTGTTCCGCGACAACCAGCATGTCCAGGAACGGCTGATGGACTCCATGGACTTGGAGCGGGAACGGGGCATCACCATTGCCTCTAAAAACGGCTCCCTGCACTACAAGGACTACCTGATCAACATCATCGACACGCCGGGCCACGCCGATTTTGGCGGCCAGGTGGAGCGGGTGCTGCGCATGGCCGACGGCTGCCTCCTGCTGGTGGATGCCCAGGAAGGCCCTATGCCCCAGACCTATTTCGTCCTTAAGAAGGCCCTGGCCGCCGCTCTGCCGGTGATCGTGGTGATCAACAAGATCGACAAACCGGCCGCTCGTAGCGAGTGGGCCGTGGACCAGGTGTTCGACCTCTTTGTCAAGCTTCATGCGCCGGATGATCTTCTCGACTTCGCGATCGTCTACGGCTCGGCCAAGCAAGGCTATATGTGGGACAGCCCCCATGGCTCCGGGGAGGGCATGGAGCCCCTCATGGAGAAGATCGTTTCCCATATCCCGGCCCCCACCGGCGACCCGGCCGCCCCGTTGCAGATGCAGGTTTCCACCCTGGACTACTCCCCCTATCTCGGCAAGCTGGGCATCGGCAAGGTGGTGAACGGCACCCTGAACATCAACGAGAAGGTGGTGGTGGTCAAACGGGACGGCACCATGGTCCCCACCCGCATCAGCAAAATCTTCCGGTTCGAGTGCGACCACCAGGTTCCCACCGAGCAGGCCGGGACGGGCGAGATCGTTGCCGTGGCCGGTCTGGACGACATCACCGTGGGCGTGACCTTTACCGACGCCATCAATCCCATGCCGTTGCCGCTCATCGAGATCGACCCGCCCACCATCTCCATGAACTTCATTCCCAACGACTCGCCCTTTGCCGGGCAAGAGGGCAAGTATGTCACCAACCGTCACATCGAGGAGCGCCTCGCCCGGGAATCCGTGGCCGACGTCGCCTTGCGGGTTGAACCTTTGACCGATCGGCCGGGCTTCAGGGTTTCCGGTCGCGGCGAGCTGCATCTCTCCATCCTTATCGAGAAGATGCGCCGCGACGACTATGAACTGCAGGTAACCCGGCCCCAGGTGATCATGCGGGATGAGGGCGGCGTGCAACTGGAGCCATACGAGGAGTTGACCATTGACGTTGACGAGCAGCACCAGGGCACGGTTATCGAAAAACTGGGCAAACTCAAGGGTCAGATGGTGGAAATGCACCAGACCGGCGGCCTGACCCGCCTGGTATACAAAATTCCCACCCGCGGTCTGCTAGGCTTTCGGAGTGAATTCCTCACCGACACCAAGGGTATGGGCATCATGAACTACGTCTTTGCCGAATACGGGCCCTATGCCGGCGAGATTGTCAACCGGCAAAACGGCGGTCTGGTTGTCAAGGAACCCTGCACCACCGTGGCCTATGCCCTTTTCAACCTCCAGGAACGCGGCCGCTTCTTCATGGGGGCGGGGCAAAGGGTCTATGCCGGTCAGATCATCGGCGAGGCCAGCCGCTCCGGCGACCTGGTGATCAACCCGGCCAAGGGCAAGAAGCTCACCAACATGCGGGCCTCGGGCTCGGACGAGAACGTCGTGCTCACCCCGCCGGTCAATATGAGCCTGGAGGACTGCCTGGGCTTTATCAACGATGACGAACTGGTCGAGGTGACGCCCAAGTCCATCCGCTTAAGGAAATGGAACAATGCCCCGCGCTGAGCCTCTGTTTTTTCCTTTGCCGGCCGGACGCTTTCCGGTAAGATCCGGCCAAAGAAGGAGGTGCGCATGAAACCATCGATCAAGGCGGCGCTGCTCTCCGGGCTGCTGTTTCCCGGCCTGGGCCAGTGGACCCTGGGGCGCAGGAAGCTGGGCGTGGCCATCATTACCCTGACCCTGCTCGGCGCTGGTGGCCTGATCTGGGGCGTGGCCAGAAAGATTCCCCTCCTCGTCCAGCAGGTAATGCGGGCCATGGAGCAGGGCGCCATATCCTATGCCGGGATCTACGACCTGAGCATGCAAGCTGTGCGCAACCACGACTGGTGGCTGGAACGGGGTGGTCTCTACCTCATGGTCGGCTGCTGGCTCTTCTCCATCGGCCACGCCCTGCTGGCCCGCCCTTCCCAACAGCAACCCTGAAATCTGCCAGGCTTGACGGCCGGGGCCATCGACCCCATTGTATGGTCATGGACAACGACACCAAAAGCAAGACGACTGCCAAGGCTGACAGCCACTGGGACGTGGAAATGGCCCTGGCCGTGATGCAGGATCCCCACGCCGATGCCAAAACCTGGGCCGATGCAGTGCGCTGGCTTCTGGTAAACGGGCCGCCCGCGATCCGGGCGCACATCCGGCAGGCCTCCAGCACCGCCACCAGCGCCCAGTTCCCTGAGCTTAAGCCCCAAGGCTATACGGACGGCGGCGAGCCGGTTTACGATCTCAAGGCCCTGGCCGCCAGCTTGGGCATCAGCGAGGCGGAGGCGGGCCGCCGCCTGTCGGACATGCAGGCCGCGGCCGGCATCCGCACCCTATACCAACCCAAGGAAACCCACCGCGTCCAATAAACTCTTCCTTGAGCTTTCAGCTTTCTCCTTCGCTCTTGCTACCGATGGCTGGCGCCAGTATAATCCTATGGCCAACCACTGAACGGTAACCCCGGCAAGGCAGGTTGCGCCGCCGTAACTGCCTTTGCGCCCAAGGCCAGCAGGTCTGGGAGGTTTCTTTTGACCAAGACCCCACTCGCGGACCGAATTTTTCCGGCCGCCCCCGCCTGCGGTCGTGTCCGGCCGGCCTTTCTGCTCATGTGTCTGGCGCTGTTTTGCTTCCTCCCTGCCGCCGCCTTTGCCAGGCCAAAGCAGGTGGTCTTCATCCGCTATCGGATTCCCCCCAACCATTTTACCTCAGTGGTGGAGGAATTTTGTGCCGGTATGACCAAGCGCGGTTACCTGGACGGGCAGAACATCGAATATGTCGATGTGCTGACCAGAAGCGCGGAACAGGATTCCCTGCCCGATGTCATCAGCGCCATAAAAAAATATAAAAATTCCGCCGCCATGTTCATAACCTGCGGCTGGGTTTCCATGGAGGCCAGGCGCTTGCTGGCGGGCAGCGACGTGCCCCAGCTTTTCGTGCCGGTCCTGGACTCGGTGGCCCTGGAGATGCTGCCGTCGCTGACTCGGCCACCCGACACCAATCTTTCCGGCCTCTACCTCATGTACCCGCCGGAGAAAATCCTGCGTCTGGCCCGGCTGGTCATCCCCGCCCTGCGCGACTACGCCTATGTCTACGACTCCCGCATCCCGGCTGACCTGATCTTCAAAAAGGCCTGTGAGCACCTGGATGAGCCGGGTCGGCACGGCCTTGCCCTGCACTATCTTGACCTGGCCGCCGGGGTGGAGAAGGTGCTGGCGGAGCTACGAAGTCGCCGTATCGGCGCCTACGGCGGCATCATCGGTGCCTTTAAAAGCCGGCAGGCCTTGCGCCAGAGCAATATCCCGGTGATCACCTCCTTCACTCTGGACATCGACCAACAGTCCATCCAGCAGTATACTGCAAACGACACCACCGTGGCCGGCCTGTTTAACCCATTCCGATACTGTGGCGCCCAGGCGGCGGCCATGACCGCCGATATTTTCGACAACAAGCGCACCATCGAGGCCACCGTGCCCAGGCCAGCCATGCAGGTGGCCTTTATCAATCTCAAGAACGCCACCCGCCTGCACCTGCCGGTCTCCTTCGATGCCTTGGAGGCAGTGGATCTCGTTATAAAATAAATTTTTGAACTCCCTCAGGAAAACGTATGACCACCAAACCACCCAGCACAACTCGATCGGTGCGGACCTTGTTTCTGCTCGCCATGACCGTGCTCATCCTGGTGCTTTCCGTGCCCCTGCTTTTCTCCGGCGGGCACCTGCTGGACAACATCATCCAGCAACTCGGCTCGCAGATCCTGCAGGAAAAACTCGCCGCCCTGGTAAGTCCGGTTACTCTCCGGTACGAAACCCTGCGCCGCATCGGCCTGGAAGACAGCCTGGTCCACCGCGAGGAGATCAAGGACCAGGCCATGGCCTCCTTTGCCAAGTTCCACTATATGAAGACCGGCGAGGTGTTCGTTATCCGTAGGGACGGCACCATTCTGCGCTCCCACGATTTTAAATACAACAAGGGCATGAATTTCGAGAATTTTTTGGCCCGTCTTGCCGCCGTAGACCAGGGCATGCTGGATTACACCGCGGCCCAAGGCCGGCAGCTCGCCGCCTGCCAGTACTTTCCGCCCTGGGACAGTTACGTGGGGCTGACCATCAGCCGGGCGGAACTCTTTGCCCCCAGCCGGCTATTTTTTGAAATAAATTGCCTGGTGCTGGCCGTGGTCGTGGGCATCGCACTGCTGTTCACCCTTGGCCTGCAATGGCTCATTATCGCCCCCCTGATCAGGCTTACCGATTTTGCCACCCGCGTCAGCCGCGGGGACTTCAATGCCGAGGTGCAGGGTGCCTTTATCCTGGAACTGGCGGTCTTGAAGGAAGACATTATTGCCATGGTGGCCTCACTGCGCCAAAAGGTGGAAGAAAGCACCCGGCAACTCACCGTCATCCGGCAGCGGGAGGCGGAGCTGGACAAGGCCTTTGGCGAACTGCGGGAGAGCGAGGAGCGTTACCGGGAAATCTTCAACGCCCCGAGCGATGCTATCTTCATCCACGACGCCGAAACCGGCGCCATTGTTGACGTCAACCAGGCCATGCTGGATATGTATGGCTATTCGCGGGCCGAGGCCCTGCGATTGCGGGCCGAGGAGGCCAGCGCCAATATCCCGCCATACTCCGCGGCGGAGGCATCCCAAAAGATCGCCGCGGCTGTCGCGGCAGGCCCCCAGCTCTTTGTCTGGCGCGCCAGGAAGAAAGATGGCACCCTCTTCTGGGTGGAGGTGGCCCTGCGTTGTAAGGCCTTTAACAACCGGCAATATATCATCGCCGTGGTCCGCGATATCAGCGCCAGGAAAGAGGCCGAGGAGGCCCTGGCCGCCGAAAAGGAGCGGCTGGCCGTTACCCTGCGCAGTATCGGCGATGGCGTCATCACCACGGACACGGCCGGCCGGATCACACTGCTGAATGCCGTGGCCGAGACGCTCACGGGTTGGCGCCAGGACGAGGCGGTTGGCCGCCCGCTGCCCGAAATTTTTCACATCATCAATGAAAAGACGGGCGAACCAGGCGCCAACCCGGTTGACAAGGTAATCGCCACCGGCGCCAACGTGGAACTGGCCAATCACACCGTCCTCATCGCCAGGGATGGCGCCCGGCGCAGCATCGCCGACAGTGGCGCGCCCATCCGGGACAAAGCAGGCGGCAGCATCGGCGTGGTGCTGGTCTTCCGGGACGTGACCGAAAAACTGCGCACTGACCAGGAACTGCTGAAGATCAAAAAATTGGAGTCCGTGGGCGTTCTGGCGGCGGGCATTGCCCACGATTTCAACAATATTCTGGCCGCCATCCTCGGCAACCTCGACCTGGCCCGCACGCTGCTTGCGCCAGGCCAGGAGGCGGCCGTGCTCATCGAGGAGGCCGCGGCCGCCTCGCTAAGGGCCCGTGACCTCACCCAGCAACTGCTCACCTTTGCCAGGGGCGGGGCCCCGGTACGCCAGGCCGCCTCCATCGCCGCGGTCATCAAAGATTCCACCGCCTTTGTGCTGCGGGGCAGCGAGGTGGACGCCACCTTCGACATTCCCGACGACCTTTGGCTGGTGGACATCGATACGGGGCAGATGAGCCAGGTCATTCAGAACATCATTATCAACGCCAGACAGGCCATGCCAGAAAGTGGCAAGGTCAGCATAACTTGTCGGAATCTTCAGGAATATGCCAACAATCATGCCGGCGAACCAGCCCGTTTCGTTAGTATTGCCATCAGCAACCCCGGCGATCCCATCCCGGAACATCTGCTCGACACGATCTTTGATCCATATTTCACCACCAAGAAGGACGGCAGCGGTCTGGGACTGGCCGTCTGCCACTCCATCATCGCCAAACATGACGGCCGCATCGAGGTTTCTTCCGTGCCGGGCCGTGATACGACCTTCACCATCGTGCTGCCGGCCAGTCAGAAGACCTCGGTGGCGGCAAGGCAGGTCGAAAGAGCGGCCGGCCTCCCCACGCAGGGGCGCATCCTGGTCATGGATGACGAGGAGACGATCAGGCAGATTGCCCAGAAGATGCTGCGCCGCATGGGGCACGAGGTCGATACGGTGGAGGGGGGCCGTCAGGCCATCAAGGACTATCAGCAGGCCATGACCACGGGCCGCCGTTATGATTTGGTGATCATGGATCTGACCATCCCCGGCGGCATGGGCGGCAAGGAGGCATCCAGGGAAATCCTCGCCCTGGACCCGGCCGCCGTGTTGATCGTGTCCAGCGGCTATTCCAATGACCCGGTGATGGCGGATTTTGCCGCCTATGGCTTCGCCGGGGTGATAGCCAAACCTTTTCTGCTGGCTGACCTCACCGGGGCGGTGGACAGGCAGTTGGCCAAAAAACTGGCCCCGTCCTGAGGCCAGCAGCGAGCATTTGTCGTTCGCCTTGAGTAGGGTGCGCCGTGCGCACCACATGTGCCTGATGGTGCGCACGGCGTACCCTACAATTAGCCTTCAGCCTTGAGCTTGGAGCCGTCAGGCTCCATCAACGGTTATCGCCATCCAGCAGGTTGCCCAGCCCTCCCAGGATCGAGCCCTCGCCCTTCTGCTGGCCGCCGCCCTGCGGGGCACTCCTGAGCACCCGTTCGGCCAGGCGCGAGAAGGGCAGGGTCTGCAGATAGACGGTGCCGGTGCCACTGAGGGTGGCCAGGAAAAGGCCCTCGCCGCCAAAGAACATGGACTTCAGGTTGCCGGCGCGTTCGATGTCGTAGTCGATGGACGGCGGAAAGGCAACAATGCAGCCAGTGTCCACCCGCAGGGTTTGCCCCGCCAGTTCCTTCTGGATAACCGTGCCGCCGGCATGCAGGAAAACCTTGCCGTCGCCAACCAGGCGTTGCAGGATAAAGCCCTCGCCGCCGAACAGGCCGACACCGAGGCGCTTGGTGAAGGCGATGCTCACCTGGGTGCCCAAGGCGGCGCAGAGGAAGGCGCCCTTCTCGCAGAGCAGTTCACCACCCACCGCGGCCAGGTCCACCACGATGATCTTGCCAGGATAGGGGGCGGCAAAGGCCACCCGGCTCTTCTTGGCGCCGCGGTTGGTGAAATGGGTCATGAAGAGCGATTCGCCGGTGAGCGAGCGCTTGGCCGCGCCAAACACCTTGCCCAGCAGGCCCTGGTCCGGAGCGCTGCCGTCGCCCAGTTTGGCCTCGAAGGTGATGCCCTCCTCCATCCAGTTCATGGCCCCGGCCTCGGCGATCACCGTCTCGCCGAGGTCCAGTTCCACCTCCACCACCTGCATGTCGTCACCGAAGATCTCGTAATCCACCTCGTGGCTGCGCATGATTGCCTCCGTTTGTTTTGAATGACCAGGTAGATAGTCTGTAGGTGTTTAGTCTGTTAGCAACTGAAAAATGTCAGGCGAGACGCGCTTTTCACCTTGCCCCAAGCATTTCTTGTCTAACCGACTACAGACTAACAGGCCAGGCAACCTGCTGATTATCCAAAAATAATCAGCAGGACCAGGCCAAGCAGGGCCAGGGCCGGGCCATTGGCCGCATAGACAACGTAGAGCAGTGGATAGCGACTGCCGAGCAACTCCTTAAGGCGCGGCCGGTTCACCAGCGTTGGCACCCAGAAGAGCGCGGTGACCGTAAGGCCGGCCACCAGAAGAAAAATGCCCACCATTCTGCTCATGCCACTCCTCCGATCGACTGACCCGTCTTTAGCGCACCATAGGTCCTATACGACTCATGGGACCTATGCGGCTTGCCTGCCACCGGCAAAACCGCGCAGAAAAAAGGCCGGCGGGGAACCTCATGGCCCCCGCCGGCTGTAAAAAACCTCTGAACGCACCCGGCGTTACTGTTTGCTACCGCTTCAACCAGACTGGCCAGTGGCCGGTTGGTTGGCCGCATCCTCTTTGGCCTTTTGCGCCTCTGCCTCGCTGGCCTTTTTCTTCTTCTCCGCGGCCAGCGCCGCCTCCTCAGGGGTCATTTCTGTCCCTTCGGTGACCGTGGTCGCGTCCTTTGCCTTATCTTCCATGCCAGTGCCACCTGCACCGGGTTTGGCTCCACAGCCGCTGGAGCCTCAGCCGCTGCCGGCTCGGGCCGTGCAGCCCACGCCACCACCGGCCACCAGGCCGGCAATGGAAAGACCGGCCAGCAGTTTTTTGAATTCCCGTTTGTCCATTGTTGCCTCCTTTGTCTGGATGTGCACCACCTTACTGCCAACAGATAAAGTATAGCCGGAAACACCGGTCGGCTGTCAACCATTTTGTCCGCAGGCAGAGGCGAGGCGCTCGAAGCGCTCCGCCATGCGCTCGGCGGCAAAGAGCAGGGATTCGATATCGAGAAAGTCGAGCACGTGCCGGTCGAACAGCACCTTGATCCGCGCCTCGAAGCCGTCAGCGGGCTCCTCGTCCCAGAACAGCACATACTGGGGCACCATGGGCAGCACCGGCACGATCATCTCCACCGTGGCCGTCCCCGTTCCGGGGCGCACCCCCAGAGGTTGCGCCAGGGTCATGATGGCCGCCGGGGTGCGGCCGGTAAACAGCCGGGCCAGCCTTTGCTCGCAGTAGGTGGCCAGGGTCCTGACCTTGGAGATGGAGTTGGGCAGGCTTTCCATGCCCACCCAGTTGTTGTCCGGGGGCCGGCCGCCACCGCCATGCACGTAGTTATAGAGCAGGATGGCGTCACGGGGGTCTTCGGGGATCATACCATCCAGGAGAATCCCGGACTTGGCGAGCCGCACCGCCTGGCCCAGGTAGGGGAAGGTAAGTTGGTCGGGCGGCCCGGCCTCCCAGACCGCGCCCAGCGGCCCGGCAATGGCGGCAAAATCGAGGCTGGCGATCTTGCCTTGCAGGTGCGCCACCAGGGCCAGGTCCCGCTCCCGACTCGGGTCCGCGCCCCCCTGGCCCGCCGTCGCCAGGTCCAGCCCGGCCAGATCGATATACGGGCACTGGGCCGGGTCCACGCCAGTGGTGGCCACGGCCACGCTAAAGGCCAGGCAGGTAGGGCGGCCGCACTGACCGCAGTTCGTCCCCGGGGTGCGCTTGAATATTGCCAAAGGTGTCATTGCCGCCATGTCCATCTCCTCACCCAAAAAAAATTGTGCGCCCCGTCCTGATCAGCATACAATAAACACAGTCTTATTAAAATCGAGTCAGGATGCCATGACAAAGATTCCCGTACCCGGGCGCTGGGAGCACTTCCACCACATGGCCGACATCGGCGTGTGTGGCCTGGGGGGCAGCCTGGCCGAGGCCTTTGGCCAGGCCGCCCTGGCCATGACCGCGGTGATCACCGACCTGGCCTCGGTGCGGCCGGCCGTAGAGATCCCCATTCGCTGCCAGGCGCCGGACGTGGAACTGTTGCTGGTGGACTGGCTCAACGCCTTGATCTACGAGATGGCCGTCCGCCACATGCTGTTCTCGCGCTTCCAGGTGACCATCACCGACCTGGCCTTAACCGCCCGGGCCTGGGGTGAGCCGGTGGACCGGCTCCGCCACCAACCGGCCGTGGAGATCAAGGGCGCCACCTATACGGCGCTAAAGGTGGCGCAAACCCCTGATGGCCCCTGGCTCGCCCAGTGCGTGGTGGATGTGTAGAAGAGAGTTCAAAGTTGAAAGGTGAAAGCTCAAAGGAAGAAATTGACAGAGCCCATCCATAGACTTTCAGCTTTGAGCTTTCACCTTTCAGCTTTTCATTTTTTATCGGAGAGAAAAAATGAAAACAGACCTTTTCACCCGCCATTCCGAGTTTGAGTGGGAGATCGCCGCGCGAGGCGCCATGACCGTGCCGGCCCGCATTTTCGCCAGCCGGCAGCTCATCAACGACATGGACGACAAGGTTTACCAACAGGTGACCAATGTCGCCACCCTGCCGGGTATTGTCACCGCCTCCTATGCCATGCCCGACGCCCACTGGGGCTACGGCTTCCCCATCGGCGGGGTGGCCGCCTTTGACCCGGAGCTGGGCGGGGTAATCTCGGCCGGCGGGGTGGGTTTCGACATCTCCTGCGGGGTGCGCACCCTGCACACCGGGCTTATGGCCGAGGAGATCATGGCAGTACAGAAAAAACTGGCCGACCGCCTGGTCTATGCCATCCCGGCCGGGGTCGGCAGTACCGGTCAGTTACGCCTGCACGGCAGGGAGATGGACGACATGCTGACGGGCGGCGCCCAATGGGCGGTGGCCAAGGGTTTCGGCAGCCGGGAGGATCTGGAGCATATCGAGGAGCGCGGCCGCATGGCAGAGGCTAAACCGGCCGTGGTCTCGGACCACGCCAAAAAGCGGCAGCGCGACGAAATGGGCACCCTGGGTTCCGGCAATCACTACCTGGAGGTGCAGCAGGTCACGGAGATCTACGACGAGGCGGCCGCCGCCGCCTTCGGCCTGGCCAAAAACGACGTGGTAATTTCCATTCACTGCGGCTCAAGGGGGTTAGGCCATCAGATCGGCACCGAGTTCATGAAGAGCATGACCGTGGCCGCGGCCCGAAGCGGCATCGCCCTGCCTGACCGGGAACTGGCCTGCGCGCCGATCAACTCGCCCCAGGGCCAGGCCTACCTCGGGGCCATGCGGGCCGGCATCAACTGCGCCTTGGCCAACCGCCAGATCCTCACCGAATTGGTGCGCCGGGTGTTCGCCGACCTGCTGCCCGACGCCAGCCTCGACCTGCTCTACGACGTCTCCCACAACACCTGCAAGGTCGAGGAGCACGAGGTGGATGGCCGCATGCGGCAACTCTATATCCACCGCAAGGGCGCCACCCGCGCCTTTGGACCCGGCCACCCGGCCCTGCCCGACGACTATTGCGCGGTGGGCCAGCCGGTGCTGATCGGCGGCACCATGGGCACCGCCTCCTACATCCTGGCGGGTACGCAGGAGAGCGAAACCAAGGCCTTCAGTTCGGCCTGCCACGGCGCCGGTCGCGCCATGAGCCGCCACCAGGCCATGAAATCATACAAGGGCCGCCAGGTCGTCGATGACTTGGCTGCCCGCGGCATTCTGATCCGCGGCCCCTCGTCGCGCGGGGTGGCGGAGGAGGCACCCGGCGCCTACAAGGATGTGCGCGAGGTGGTGGATGCGGCCCATGCCGCCGGCCTGGCCCGCAAGGTGGCCCGTCTGGAACCGCTGGTGTGCGTGAAGGGGTAGGGAGGAAATGTTTCCCTTGCCCCTCTCAAGGTTTGGCAGTAAATTTTCCCGTCAAACGGGGGAGACATGAGCTGCGAAGACCACACCCGCCTGCATATCGACCCCCTGCTGACCCTCTGGAGGTAAGTTTTTCCATTCTACGGTGTGAGCTTGGTCGTTGGTGCGCCAAGCGCAGCTTGGTGCTTCTTGTAGGGTGCCATGCCTCATTTACTGGGCAGGAAGTCCCCATCGGGCAAAGCTTAACCAGCAGCCCGTACCGAGTGTTGCGCGACTCGCGGAGCCAGATACTTGGCGAACAACAGTCGTGAAGCGTACACAGGGAACACTGTAGGCCGCAGGGGGCGTATCTCCCC
This sequence comes from Desulfobacterales bacterium CG2_30_60_27, assembly GCA_001873115.1. Lineage (GTDB taxonomy): Bacteria > Desulfobacterota > Desulfobulbia > Desulfobulbales > CG2-30-60-27 > CG2-30-60-27. Next base: position 18,708 of record MNYK01000100.1, read on the forward strand.
CAGGTGATTCAGCCCCGTTAGGAGCAAACAAAGCAGTTGGCGACGGTTTTAACGTGCCGGAAGCCTGTACGAAGGAATCGTTATGGTGAGATTCTGGAGGGACTGTCGGGGTCCGAGAGCGTGGCATGTAGTGAGAGAAGCGTCAGGAACTTGGGAGGCCCTTCCACCTCCTCCGCTTTACCGAGTGGATGCAGGGCAGTTCAACCGAAAGGAGGCTGTCTGATGGGTAAATTAAGTGAAGGGCGCCAGATCATCTCATAGTGTGCGCTGAGACGGTAAGGCCGATTACATGGGAAAGGGGATGACGGTATTGCATAGCCCACGCAGGAAACTTGTACCGGACATGCAGGGCTGGATAATGCAAGCAAACCTGACCGAGGGGAACAGCAAAGAGAACATTGTGTTCTTGTACGAAGCGAGCAATACTGAGGAGCCTTGTGCGAGAAAACCGCACGCAGGGATCTGTGAGAGGGCGGTCGGGTAACTGGCCGTCCTATCTCGATGCAGGGTAACTATCCAGCTTGTGTCGGCAGTCAAGCGTTCCCGGCCTGAAAATACTTTTCGCTCATTCTCGGCGGGCGTCCTGCCCGCCTCCGAGGCGTCCGCGACCTCCCGCGCATCCTGCGCCCGGACGCGGACGAACCCGCGAAAAGCATTTCCAGTCCGGGAACTCCCCTGGGTTGCGG
>MNYK01000124.1 GCA_001873115.1 Desulfobacterales bacterium CG2_30_60_27
GAGGCGTCCGCGACCTCCCGCGCATCCTGCGCCCGGTCGCGGACGAACCCGCGAAAAGCATTGCCAGTCCGGGAACTCACCTGGGTTGCGGTTCCGCTGGATAGTTACCAAAAAATAACTAAAAATGCCAGGGAGCGCCCGCGAGGGCCACGCGCTTTTGGTTTTTTTCACCGAAGCAATGGTGTATCATGACAAGCACAGGTCGCCCCCAACGACGCGCCTTTTCCGGGAACGGCCAGGAGGGGGAGGTCTGTTTCAGTTGCGGTAACCCCGAAAGGGACTTGCCGACGAGGAAGTCCGGCATGAGAAAAATCAGCATCCAGTATCGCTTTGACCTGCCCGACGGCAACGAGGAAATTTTCGACCTCAGCCTCGATGCCACGCGCATCGAACTGCTCGACAATATTCCCGCGCATCCGCCAGCCTGGACCGCGCTGGGTTTTCATCAATGCCCGCATTGTCCGCTGTCGGTAGAGCGGCATCCCCATTGTCCCCTGGCCGCCAACCTGGTGCGGATCGTTTCCCGCTTTGACCGATTCGTCTCCTACGAGACCATCTTCGTGAAGGTGATTATCGGCGGCAAGACCATTTCCCAGACGACCTCGGTGCAGGCGGCCGTCAGTTCAATGATGGGGCTGGTGATTGCCACCTGCGGCTGCCCCCACACCCAGTTTTTCAAACCCATGGCCTTCTTCCATCTGCCCCTCGCCAGTGAAGAGGAAACGGTGTATCGGGGGCTACCTCCATGTATCTATTGGCCCAGTATTTCATCGCCCGGCAGGGTGGCCAATTCGAACAGGACTTCTCCGGCCTCATGGAAATTTACCGCAACATTCATACCGTCAACGTGGCGATCGCGGAAAGGCTCAGGGCCGCCAGCGAAACCGATTCCTCGGTGAACGCTATCATTATCCTGGACATGTTTGCCAAGGCCTTGCCGTATGCCATCAAGGAATCCCTGGATGAGGTCGGCCCTCTTTTCGCCCCTTATGTCGAAAAATGGTCAACGCCGCCATGCCCGCTGGCTGAACATTCTGACCCGGAGAGCTATTCATGAAAACCGACGAGCGATCAATCTGCGCCCTGTGCGGGCATGCCAGTAATGACAAATTCATCGGGGGAATCTGCCCTCGGTGCAACCTGACCTACTGGAAATGCGGCAACTGCGGCTTTCTGGTCACCGCCGCCGCCTCGCCAGACCGCTGCCCTTCATGCTCAGCGCAGTGCGAGTTCAAGAACGTGACCTGTTACACGCCTGAATGCGGCGGACCGGACAACATCGACCCGCGGCTGTGACCGTTTGCTCTCCGGGTGATCGGCCATTTCCCCGGTGTTTTAGCGCGGCCTCGACCTTGCCTGGCGACTCTGCCATCCCGGTAATAGTTACGAGTTCATCAGGGTGACAGGATCGGATTTTGCGAGACGAAAGATGAACGAGCCAGGCGATAGCTGCCGACGATGCGGGGCCTGCTGCCTGCAAGGCGGCCCGGCCCTCCATACGGAAGACATGGAGTTGCTCATTGCCAGCCATCTTGTCCTGGCGCAACTCATCACCGTCAGAAGGGGAGAAATGGTTGTCTGGCCTGGCGCTGTCACCCAGACGCCGGCGCGCGTGGAACTTGTGAAGCTGCAAGGCCGGGGCGGTGACTGGCGTTGCCTCTTCTACGCCAGGCAAACCTCTGGATGCGCCATCTATGCCAACAGGCCCCTGGAGTGCCGCCTCTTTCAATGCTGGGCGCCCGACCCTCTCAACAGGATTATCGGCCAGGGAACCTTGACCAGGACCGACCTGCTCCATCCCGACGATCCGGTAAGGGAATTCATCCTGCGGCAGGAAGTGCAGTGCCCGGCCAACCGCATCAAGGAACTGGCGCCCCATGCCCAGCCGGACTCGGCGGCCTTGCGTGAACTTGAAAATTTAGTGCGGATCGACCTGCTCATCAGGGCACAGGCCATGGGACGGCTGGGTATTGCGCCCAAGCTGGAACTCTTCCTCTTCGGCCGGCCCTACTTCATCATGCTCGCCCCGTTCGGCATTGCGGCAAGGGAAACGAACACTGGCATGCGCCTGGCATTAAACGCGCCGCCGTAACACTGCCAGGCCCAAGAAAGGGACTAACCGGCCGTCGCCCATCAACCGCGGTGCGATGCCTTTTTGCAGTTGGCGTTTAATTTCAAAAAATAATTGAGTTGATGCCGCTGCCCCGCGGACAAACCGCCAAATTGCAGACTCCGCCGACGGCTGCCCTTCCCGGCCTTGCCAAGGTTGCGCGAATAACTGGAACCATCCGCCACGGTTTTTACCGGCAGCATATCCAGATAAAAATCCTGCTCGCCGTAAAGCACGTCCAAGGTGAGAGCACCGTCGGGCCATGCCTCGCCATCGCGATATTCGAAGGCAACCCCGCCCTTGCCGATGTCAAGCATCCGACCAGGTTTATTGGCATGGATAGCCAACGTCTCTTCATGCACGGGGAACCTGGCACTGGACCGCCGCTCTGCGCCACTTTTCTGCGTACTCACATCCTCGCCCTCCACGACAAAATAAGGTTGGTCAGGAACCTTCCAAAAAACCGAGGCCATGGCAACAAAAAACTCCAGAAGTTGACATGAGAATAGTACATCATAAAAAATCACCTGTTGTCAACAATCAGTCCCCAAACAAGAGGTATTCGCGACATATTCTTCTTTTTCCCGGTTAATAATTGTCGTCGGACCCGCACCACGATGCCACGACCGCCACGAAATATTTTCTATAGAACAGCGGTTATCCGGCCGGGCCTACCCGAAACAATTGCCAACTTTTGGGATTGAAAAGAAAAAACATGGAAAAACTTATCTGTTTCTAGTATGTTAACCTGTAAAATTGCTTGCCTGACATATTGAAATTAACGCTGGATAATCAAAAATGTGCTAGGTAAGAAGCGGTTACGACCGCAACCGTTGTGACCGACGGGGTGCGTCGACATCAGACTTTTTTACGATGCCGACAAGGTTAGCTAATAAAATCCGAGAAATTGTCCCTCATGCAACACACTAAAAAGACCGTTATCGATCTCTCCAAAAAAGGCAGGGAACTTTTGCGCCTGCGGCAGTACGATGAAGCAGAGAAGATTTTTCTGCAGGCCAAGGAAATTGATCCAAAAAACGCCTACATTCTGGGCGGCCTTGGTGATCTGTGCCGCGAGGCCAAACGCTTTAACCAGTCCATCGCCTATTACGAGGAAATCCTGGATTTCGACCCCACCAACGTCTTTGCCCTGCGTGGGGTAGGTGACTGTTACCGCGGCATGCACCTGCCAGAGCAAGCCATTCCCTACTGGATGCGATATCTGGACTGCAACCGAAACGACATTCAGGTACTGACCAGGATTGCCGATTCCTACAAAAAAATGGGGAGGTTCGAACAATCCGAGGCATACTACCTGAAGGCCCTGGGTATCCGGCCCGACGACAAGTTCGCCCTCCTCGGCATCGGCAGTCTCTATTACAAGGCCAAAGAGGAAGACAAGGCCCTCGCCCACTTTTTCACCCTCCTCGCCCTGGATGATTCATACGTGGCGGTGCTCACCATGGTGGGCAACATCTTTAGGCGGCGCCGTGAATATGAACAGGCCATCGAGTACTTCAACAAGGCCGTGCATTACGAGTCCACCAACACTTTCGCCCTCTATGGCCTGGGGGATTGCCACCGCTGGTTGAAAAATTTTGACGGGGCGATTCACTGGTGGTCACAAATTCTGGCCAAGGAACCACACAACCAGGCCATCCTCTCCCGGGTGGGTGACGCCCTGATGAATACGGGCCAGATGGACCAGGCCTTTCAACACTACCAACTCAGCCTGGATGCCGGCTTCGACGCCTTCGCCCTGTTGGGGCAATCCAAAATTCACCGCGAGCGCAAACAATTCATGGAGGCGGAAAGGTGCATCCAGCGGATTCTGGAAATTTCCCCCCACCATGCCCGCGCCTTGGAAGAACTGGCCGAAATCATGGATGCCCAAGGCAAGACGGCCAGGGCTCGGGAGATCAGGGCGCAGATTCCTGATTAACGCGGCGCCAAAAGCCGGATAGATGCCATGGTTCACCTCTCGGCATGCAGCGTTCAGTGTAACTATCCAGTGGAACCGCAACCCAGGTGAGTTACCGGACAAGTCACTGTTCAGGTTAGTCAGGCTGCCGCCTATCGGGACTGCGCAAAGAACAAAGCAAGGCCCCAACCTGGGTAATTCCGCATGGTTATTCCCGCACCCCAGTTCCCACTCCCGACTCCCCACCTGAGCAGTTACCCGGATAACGCATTTCACAGCAGACCGATCTTATGTAGCAGGCCGCTGGCCGTCTCCAAGAGGTCGGCCTGGGCCTCGACACTCCCGCCCTCCACGTAAAAACGCACCTTGGGTTCGGTTCCCGACGGCCGGATCATAAGCCAGGAACCGTCCTCCAGTACCAACTTGTAGCCGTCGATATCGATCAACTGCACGATTTCCTTCTCCACCGCGCCAACCAGGAGTTTCCGGCCGGGCCGGTACCTGGCGAGCGCCGCCAGTATGCTCTTAAGTTCATCCCCCATGCGGCTCACCCCGATGCCGCCCTTGGTGGGGCAGAACCTGCCGTACTTGTCCTCCAGGCTGCCCAGATAATTGCCCAGATTCTTCCCCAGTTGCTGCATCATGGCAAGGGCCAGGAGCAGACCTATATAGGCATCCTTCTCGGGCGTATGGCCAAGAACCGTGATGCCGTCCGATTCCTCGAAGCAGACCAGGGCCCGGTCGATCACCGGCTTGAACTCCTTGAAACCCACCCGCGTCTCATAGACCTCCTCGCCAAAGGTAGCGGCCAAACGGTTGGCGAAATTGGAGGTCGCCACGCTCTTGGCCACCATCCCATTTTTGCCAACGATCTCATGCAGAAAATGATAGGCCATGGCGCCGAAATGATTCATGGTGATCTCGCGGTCCCCGTCCGTGAAACGGATGCGGTCCGCATCCGGGTCGATGATGACCCCGAGCTTCAGCTTTTCCCTGCGGCCCTTAAGCGTTGCAAGGACATCCGCCAGATTGGCGGAGGAAGGCTCCGGCGCAATGCCGCCAAAGGTGGGGTCGTCAGTGGCGCGCAACAGGATGAGCCGGTCGTCGAGAGCCGCCGGCAGCAGCCGCCTGATATCCACCCGGCTGGCGCCGTGCACGCAATCAACCACCACGACCATATCCGTATGGTGCTCGAACCCGGCAATAATGCCGTCATAATCCAGCCCGTGCCGCGCCCCGCCTTGACGGACCAGGGCCTGCCAATGGCCCAGGGCGTCACAGGGGCGCTCCAGTGATGGGTCCGGCTGCCCCTTTTCCCGCTGATCCGCCGCCATGATCCGCATGGCGTTACTGGTGATCCTGGCGGTGATAACTTGGGCCGCCGGGCCGCCGTCCGCGGCATTGAACTTGAAACCGCCATACTCCAACGGGTTGTGGCTGGGGGTAAGGTTGATGGAAAAGGCCGCTCCCAACTGTAAAACCGCGGCGGAAAGGGTTCCGGTGGTGGCCTCGCCGGCATCGTGGACGACAAAGCCGTTGGCCGTTAACACATCCATCACCGCGCGAGCCAGGAGGCCGCCGCCGAAGCGATTATCGTGACCGACCACGCCGCCCCTCGCCCTGGCTGCCGCCAGGCTTGCCACGCCAAGTGCACTGGCCAGGTCGCCGTCATCTTGCAGTTCGGTATAGAGACCAATCACCGCCAAGGTGACCTGACCCACGGATTTTACAAACAAATCCTTGCCAAGGATGCCGCGCCAGCCGGAAGTCCCAAAACTGACCGGCGTTAACGGCGTCCCCTGATTGCCTAGCAATTCATCATGGACCAGGGCGTAGGCGGCCTCGATGGCCTTGCTCCATGCCCGACAGGCGGTCGACTCTGGCCTTGTCATATTGCGCCGTGCCACCAAGGCCTTGATGAGAGCGAAGTAATCACTCCTGCCAGGCTCGCCCTCGACCACGTATTCCCTGGCCAATTCTCTTGCTTCATCTTGACCCATGGTTCCACCTTTTTCTCGCTGCTCCATAATCCTGCCATCACTTGCACCCGGATACACCTGTAGCACATAGTAGGGAAATTACCGCCACACGGAAAGAAAATTCTCCAGACGGTCCACAAAAAGTATCAAAACCCCGTACAAGGTTTTGGTTGCCATTACGAGCCGGATTAGCTATAGAATATTAATAAGTTGCACCATAACCCTAGAAATACGGCAGCGTTCACACGAACCCAATCATGTCCGCCAGGTGAAAAGGAGAGAGCAAATGGGTCATAAGCACGAAAAGGAATTCATTCTGTGGTTCGAGGACATTTTTATCGAGGATGTTCCGCTGGTCGGGGGCAAGAATGCCTCCCTTGGCGAAATGTACCAGAAACTTACCTCCAAGGGCGTAGCGGTTCCCAATGGTTTTGCCATCACGGCTTACGCATATAGGCATCTTCTGAAAACCTCCGGCATTGAGGCGGCCCTTAAGGAGATTCTGGCCGATCTCGACACCCACGACCTGCACAACCTCCAGGAGCGCGGGGAAAAGGTTAGAAACATCATTCGCACCGCTACCTTTCCAGACGATCTTCGCACCGCCATCCTGGATTCCTATAAGAAAATGGAGGCACTTTTCGGCCCCAACGCAGCGGTGGCCGTGCGTTCCTCCGCCACCGCCGAAGACCTGCCCGACGCCTCCTTTGCAGGCCAGCAGGAGACCTACCTCAATATCCAGGGCACCGACGCCCTGATCGACGCCTGCCGCCGCTGCTTTGCCAGCCTCTTCACCAACCGCGCCATCTCATATCGGCACGACAAGGGCTTCGGCCAGCTCGACGTTTACCTGTCCATCGCCGTGCAGAAGATGGTGCGCAGCGACTCGGCCTCCGCCGGGGTCATCTTCTCCATCGACACGGAAAGCGGTTTTAAGGACGCCGTCTTCCTGACCGGGGCCTGGGGCCTGGGCGAGAACGTGGTGCAGGGCGCCGTTAACCCCGACGAATTCTACGTTTTCAAGCCCACCCTCAAGGCGGGCAAGCGGCCCATTGTCGGCAAACGCGTGGGCAGCAAAGAAATAAAAATGATTTACGACAACGACCCCAACACCGCCGAACCAGTAAAGAATATCGACACCACTGCCACGGAACGGGGCAGCTACGTGCTTTCCGACGACGAAATCCTCCAGCTCGCCAAATGGGCCTGTATCATCGAGGAACACTACGGCAAGGCCATGGACATAGAATGGGCCAAGGACGGCAACGGCACCACGGTAGGCACCGGTAAGCTGTTCATCGTCCAGGCCCGGCCGGAAACCGTGCATTCCCAGGCCAAAAGCAACGTCATGGAAACTTACGTGCTCAAGGAGACCGGCAAGGTGCTCGCCCAGGGCCAGGCGGTTGGTACGAAGATCGGCCAGGGCAATGTCAATGTTCTTGAAAAGGTCATCGACATTAATGACTTCAAGAAGGGCCAGGTGCTGGTTACCGACATGACCGACCCGGACTGGGAGCCGATCATGAAAATCGCCGGGGCCATAGTCACCAACCGCGGCGGCCGCACCTGCCATGCCGCCATCATTTCCCGCGAACTAGGCATCCCGTGCGTCATCGGTACGGTGGATGGCACCAAGCGCATCAAACCGGGCGCGGATGTGACCGTGAGCTGTGCCGAGGGCGAATCCGGCAACATCTACGAAGGCCTGCTAAAATTCGAAGTTGAACGGCTCGACCTGGCCAATGTGCCGGGCACCCGCACCAAGATCATGATGAACGTCGGCATTCCGGAAAAGGCCTTCACCGAGGGGCAGATCCCCAACGATGGCGTCGGCCTGGCCCGCGAGGAGTTCATCATCAACTCCCACATCGGCATCCATCCCCTGGCCCTGTATAATTTCGAGGAATTAAAGGCCAAGGCCAAGGCCGGCGATGCCGAGATCCGCGACATCGTGGATACCATTGAGGCCAAAACCACGGCCTATCCGCTCGATAAGAAGCAATTCTTCATCGACAAGCTGGCCGAGGGCGTAGGCCGCATCGGGGCCGGATTTTACCCCAAGGATGTCATTGTCCGGCTTTCGGATTTCAAGAGCAACGAATACGCCAACCTCATCGGCGGCAAGCTCTACGAGCCCGTGGAGAGCAACCCCATGATCGGCTGGCGTGGCGCTTCCCGGTATTATGACCCAAAATACAAAAAGGCCTTTGAGCTTGAATGTATTGCCCTCAAGAAGGCCCGCGACGTCATGGGACTCTCCAACATCAAGCTCATGGTACCCTTTTGCCGTACCCCGGAGGAGGGGCGCAAGGTCATCGAGGTCATGCGCGAGTTCGGCCTGGTGCAGGGCGAAAACGGCCTGGAGGTCTACGTCATGTGCGAGATCCCCAGTAATGTTATCTCGGCCGACGCCTTCGCCGATGTGTTCGATGGCTTCTCGATCGGCTCCAACGACCTGACCCAGCTAACCTTGGGGTTGGACCGGGATTCCGACCTGGTGGCCCACATCTTCGACGAGCGCAACGAGGCGGTCAAGACCATGGTCCGCATGGTGATCGATACGGCCAAGCGCCGCGGCAGGAAGATCGGCATCTGCGGCCAGGCGCCCAGCGACTTCCCCGAATTCGCCACCTTCCTGGTGGAATGCGGTATCGATTCCATAAGCCTCATTCCCGACACGGTCGTCAAGACCCGCCTGGCGATTGCCAAAAAGGAGAAGGAACTGGGAATCGGCATAAAATAACGTTACGGAAAATCCCGCAATTTGGTATCGACCTATTTAAAAAGGCGGGGCCCTGACGGGTCCCGCCTTTTAGCTTTTATTCCGGAATACCGGACAGCTTTCCGCAATTATAGAATCCTGCTCCGGCGTTGGACAGAAAAATTATTCATAATAAACTGAAATAACACAAATATTTTACACGGACGACTTGGCTTGAAAATTGCATAATGCTGATGACAGCAATGTTACTACCATGAAACACATATTTTTTCGCATCCAACCCCTCCAAACCTCCCCTTAATCAGGGGAGCCTTAAAGGCTTCCCCCCTGATAAGAGGGGATAGAGGGGGGTTGGACTTCAATATTACATGGTATTAGTTCGCGTCGTATGAATATGCCAAACAACTCTATGCACTACCTGTCGGCCGCATTAAGAAAACTTTCTATCCCATTGTGGCTATTTGCCTGCCTTGCCTCTTGGACTTCCGCCTCGGCAGCCCCGCCTGCCACCTCCTCACCGGGGGCCCGGTTCGAAAGCAGGGTAGCACAATACATGGACCAGGCGGAAAAGAAGCCGGCATTCCGTACAACCCCGATTACCGTGATCCTGGAAGGCGATCTGAATAAGGTCGCGGCCGGGCTGATCAAAAATCTGGGGGGCACTGTCCGGTTCAGCACCCCCAGTGGCCATGAGTTGTCCATCCCGGCCGGCAAGTTACAGGCCCTCCGTAACAGCCTGCCCGATGCCAGCCTGCTGCGCCTTCCCTATCCCCATGCCGCCGCCCAGGTTACCAGCCAGGGGGTCAACCTGACCGGAGCCTTGGACATGCAGACTCTCGGCAACGGCGGCGCCAGCGTCACTATCGGCATCATTGATCTTGGTTTCGCCAGCCTCTCGGCAGCCCAGGCCGCGGGCGAGCTCCCCGCCGACCTTACCGTGACCGATTACACCGGCACCGGCACCGGCGGCACCGATCATGGCACCAACGTGGCGCAGATCGTCCACGACATGGCCCCTAATGCCCGGCTTTTTCTCGCCAAGATTAACTCTGACACACAAATGGATGCAGCACTGACCGCCATGCAAGCGGCGGGGGTGCGCATCATCAACCATTCCGTGGCCTGGTATGGGGCGGCCTTTTATGATGGCACCGGCCCGATCTGCGCCATTGCCGAGCGCGCCGCCACGAACGGCATCCTGTGGGTCAACGCCAATGGCAATGACCGCTACAAACACTACCTGGCCACCTTCAGCGATACAGATGGTGATTTAAGGCACAACTTCGCGACCAGCCAGAATTACAATACCATTGCCCTCAACGCCAACGCCACTGTGACCCTGATCCTCAACTGGGACGACTATAGCAGCGCCAAGGTCAACTACGACCTCTTTCTTTACAACGGCGTCCCCGGCGCTGGCGGCAGCATAGTCGCGCAATCAACGAACATACAGGGTCCGGGCGGCTGGCTCCCTCCTTATGAAATAATCACCTATGCCGCCCCGGCAATCGGCACCTACTATATCGTGGTTACTAAAAAAACGAGCAACACCGCCAACAAGCGATTGACCATCTTCTCCTTGGGGCCGAACTTAGGTATCAAAACCAATGCCAGCAGCATAGCCCAACCCGCGGACGGCATTGCGGTGCTCAGTGTCGGGGCCACCAGTCTGAGTGACGTGCCCGAAGGCTTTTCATCGGAGGGCCCCACCACTAATCTCCCTACTCCCCGGCTGAAACCGGAAATCTCGGGCCCGGACGGGGTAGTGACCTCGCTCTCCCCGGCGTTTTACGGCACTTCGGGCGCGGCCCCCCATGTGGCCGGGGCTGCGGCCCTTGTGCTTGCTCAGACCCCTGCCCTGACAACAACGCAACTGCGGCAGGCGCTCATCCAGACCGCCAATGATGTTTCCACCGCCGGTTTTGACTCCCGCACCGGCTACGGCCGCCTCAGTCTGGACGCCGACCAGGACAACTGGAACCATGACCAGGATAACTGCCCGCTCATCGCCAATGCCGATCAGTTGGACACGGATACCGACAACCAAGGCGATGCCTGCGACGCCGATGACGACAACGATGGCCTGGCCGATGCCCTGGAAATCCAGATCGGCACCAACCCCCTGCTAGCAGACACGGATGGCGACGGATTGAGTGATTATTTCGAGGTTGCCTTCGACGGCAACGCGGCCGCCTATACCGTCGGGGCCGATCTTAACCCGCTGGCCGCGGATACCGACGGCGACACGCTAAGTGACTTTGCCGAATTGGCCTATGACGGCACCCCCGGCGCTTACCTTCCCGGCACAGACCTGAACCCCCTTTCCACCGACACCGATGCCGACGGCTTCCCGGACAACACCGATCCCTCGCCCTTGTCATTCAACTACTGCGATGGCGACATCGCGCCCCTGGGCCACCCGGATGGCGTGGTGAATGCGGCCGATTACGCCCTGGCTCTGCGCATCGTGCTGGGAGAACTTGCGCCGTCGGATCTGGAACTGTCCCATCTTGATCTATATCCTGTTGGCGCACCGGACAACGTCATCGATCTCGCCGATCTCGCTTTACTCCTGAAACTGATGCAATAAAGGGGTCCGAACGAATCACAAGGTTACCGTATCTTCCTGGTCGCTGCGGTAAAGTTTGGCCAGGGCGTTGATGCGGCGGGTGATTTCGGGAGAGAGTTTCAGATCGTAACGGGACAGGTATTCCGCGGCCATCCGGTGGGTATTGAAGATCGGCAGGTTCAGGGCCAGGTTCATGATGGACTTTTCCAGATAATCCGGGCGCAGGTTCGGGGCGTAGAAACTCTTGAGGATCTCCGGGAAGATTTCATAAAACGAGTCGGAATCCTCGGCATAGAGCAATTCGTCGGGATGCTCGCTGAGCATCCTGGTATCCACCGGCGCCTCGTAACCGAACTTCCACCCCGTGCGGCCGTCGTGATAGCCCTCGGCCCACCAACCGTCAAGAATACTGATATTAGGCACGCCATTGATGGCGGCCTTCATGCCGCTCGTGCCGCTGGCCTCCAAGGGCCTTTTCGGGCTGTTGAGCCAGGCATGCACCCCGGCCACCATCATTTTGGCGATGTACATGTCATAGTTGGGAATAAAGACCAGCTTGGCCATGCCACGGCTTTTTTCGTAAAGTTCCTTTTGCGAGTCCAGAATCAGCTTGATCAGGTACTTGCCAGGCTCGTCGGCGGGATGCGCCTTGCCGGCGAAAATGAAGTTCACCGGCCAGTTGTTGGCCACGATCATTTCGGACAAACGGTCGATATCCTCGAAGATGAGATCGGCCCGCTTGTAGGTTGAGAAACGCCTGGCAAAACCGATGGTGAATACCTCCGGATGCAGGGCGGTGTCGGGGCCATCCAGGTGGGAGAGGTAATTTGGCGGGTCGATCCAGGTTTCCTGACGCTGGGCGCGGTGCTGCATGAGCATCTGGTTCACATAGGAGATTAGACGGTTGGTGTCCTTCCGCATGGCCTGGTCGAGGTAGACGCGGAATTTCTTGTTTTTCACGAACCCCCCGGCATTGACGAAAACACCCGGATCATCCCGCCAGTTCTCCAGTTCCGGAAAGGCGTCGTACAGCTCGGCCCGGGCCTCGCTCACCCAGGTCAGATGATGGACGCCGTTGGTGATGGCGGTAATCTTTTTGGCATACTGCGGGAACTGCTTCTGGGTGACGATCTTGTGCAGCCGGCTGACACTGTTGGTGGCCCGGTTTACCCGCATGGCCATGGCGGTGAAATTGTAACTTTCCGGGTATTCCGGGTCCGTGGCCAGCAGGCGAAGAATGCGCTGGCAGAAACTGTGGCCGATATCCTTATACATCTCCCGGCTAAAGCGGTCGTGACCCGCCTTGACCGGTGTATGGATGGTGTAGACGATCTTTTCGGCCACCCGGCCCGCGGCATCGGTTATGTCTTGGTCCCTGGCCTCTTCCTGATAGCGGTCGCCGTAAATGGCATGCAAATCCTCAGCGATCATGTGGAGCACCACGGCCACGCCGTGCTGTTCGTTCAGGTGCAGGGTCTTGGAGGTGACTCCCAGGGCCCGCATGGTCGGGATGATCGCCGCGCCCAGGAGGCGGCGCTGGATGGCCTGGGTTCTCTCCGAGCTGCTGTCGTAAAGGGTTTTCCCGGCCTCCCGGATGTATTCCGGGGATTTGGCGATGCCATAGTCGAGCAGAATTTCCGGCACAAAGTAATCCAGCGAGTTATTGACCTCCAGCTTCATCCACAACTGGGCGTGGGCCATGATACGCTGGTCGCGGCGGTCAAAAAATGGCACTTCGATTTCCATGGGCATGCCGGGTTTTTCCGGATCCTGTAAAAGGTAGAGGCTGGAAGTGTTCTCTGGTTGCCATTCGCCGAACCAGCAGATCTGGCCGACCTTGGAATCAACCAGTTGGCAAAAATAGCCGCGCCGGTAAAACAGGGAGATGGCCAGGGCGGGGATCCGGCAGCAGGCAAAACTTTTAAGGGTGTCGCCAGCCAGAATGCCAAGACCACCGCTGTAGTTGGGGATCTTGCTGGGGCCGGTCAAAAACATTTTAGCGAATTTATCGAGCACAGGGTCGGTGCTTTCGGTGATCCCCAGTTCCATAAGCCGGTCCCTCACCGGATGAAAAACATCGCGGTCAGCGCCGATTTCCATGGAGATGTAAGTGACCGACTGGCCAGCGGGGGCGGCAAGGTGTTTCCAGACCGTATCGTACACCTTCTGCGAAATTCCGAAAAAGGTGCCCAGGGGGCTGGTGGCGGTCATGGACCGCAAGGCCTTATCCTTGTCAAGAAAGAGTGGCAGATCGCGCATGGCTGGTAATGTTTCCGTTTGAATGGCTGGAAATGTTGCCTGAACCCATAAAATTGTTCCGCTATGGTAACTATCCAGCTTGTGTCGGCATTGAAGCGTTCCCGGGTCGCGGTGCCGCTGGAAAGTTACCCGCTATGTTACGCCATGTTCACTGACAGGGGCAACCGTTTTCAGGCCTTGGATTACACATCTGGTCCGGTTTTTTGTTTGAAAAAGTAAGGACTGGTTCTAAGGCAATGAAAAAACGTGCTTGCATGACCGCAGGTCAGTGTCTGTTTTTTTCACGTTTGGAGCTGACGATTTTTGTCCAGGGTAGGACCATTTTCCGGAAACTCGGTCCGGTTTTCCGGAAAAGCGGCGCTAATCAAGTTTGCCGGAGAATATGGCGGGTTACTCAACCGCTTGTTTTGTCATCTAAATATAAAATAACTGGCATGTTGGCATGAGGGTTGCATTAAACAAATGGCGGCGAAAGGGTTCGGGAGCGGACCCGCGGCGCCTCCACCGTCATCCAGCCGCCCACTGGCTGCTCGATGACGGTAACGCTGGACTCCTTGGTCCTTGCAATGAGGCCAATTAGTCATACTTCTCCATACCCCCCTTTACCGAGACAGAGGCTTGGCACGAGCCTCTGTCTTTTTTTTATGGTGCGCCCTGGTTGACTGCGAGGCGATACAGGTGATAGCCTGAAGTCTGAGAAGGAACCACATCGAGCCTGCCCATCGGCACGGCATGGAGGCCTAACCATGACCCACCTGCTTTTGACCTCTCCAGCCTTTGTTCACAACACCGGCATCCCGGCGCGGTTTACCTGCGATGGCCGCAACCTGTCGCCCCCCCTGGCCTGGTCCGGCATCCCGGCGGACGCCAAGGGGCTGGCGCTCATCGTCGACGACCCAGACGCCCCTGACCCTGCCGCCCCGAAGATGACCTGGGTGCACTGGGTACTCTACAACCTCCCGGTTACCGCCGGCGGCCTGCGCGATGGCATCCAACGCCACGATCTGCCGCCCGGCACCCTTGAGGGGCAAAACGACTGGCAAAGGCCCGGCTACGGCGGCCCCTGCCCGCCCATTGGCCGGCATCGTTATTTTTTCAAGCTCTTTGCCTTGGATGCCTTGCTGCCGGATTTGCACACCCCTAGCAAAAAGCAGCTTCTGGCGGCCATGGCCGGTCATGTCGTTGACCAGACGGAAATGATTGGCACTTATCAACGCTCAGATTGATCACCCAGCGCCCCTCGCGGGTCAAGGGAAAACAACGGGCAAACATATCGTCCTGCTGACGCCCGGCTCAGTCGATGGCCCAGAAGTCCTCCTTGGCCGCCCCGCACTTGGGGCAGACCCAGTCGTCGGGCAGGTCTTCAAAGGCGGTACCCGCTTCTATGCCGTTTTCATAATCGCCTTCAACTGGATCGTAGATATAGCCACACGGGCATTCCCATTTCTTCATGATTGTTCCTTCCTTCTGGATGCCATTCACCTGGCTCAGTCAATCACAACCCGCCAGAGGAGTTACAGAAATACGGTTTTCTAGGCATTTTCCGGCACAACTTCCACCACGTTTCGATCAACGGTAATTTCCATGACACTCCTTTATGCTAGGCAGCATGTTTGCTTAAGTAGGCGGCGACCCCTGCCGCGGTTGGCTTCATCGCCTCTTCCCCGGGTTTCCAGTTGGCCGGGCACACCTCACCATGGGCCTCGGTAAACTGCAGGGCGTCGAGAATGCGCATCGCTTCGTCAACGCTGCGGCCCAAGGGCAGGTCATTGATCAGGGCATGGCGGATGATGCCTTTCCGGTCGATAATAAAAAGACCGCGCAGGGCGATGCCCTCGGTGGGCAGCAGCACCCCATAGGCCTGACTGATACCCTTGTTCAGGTCCGCGACCAAGGGGAAGGTAACCTGGCCGATGCCACCTTCCTGGATCGGCGTATTCTTCCAGGCCAGATGGGTAAAGTGGGAATCGACCGAAACTCCAAGCACTTCGCAGTTCTTGGCGCGAAACCCTGCCACGGCCCGGTCAAAGGCCAGGATTTCCGAGGGACAGACAAAGGTGAAATCCAAGGGATAGAAGAATAGCAGGACATATTTGCCCCGTAAGGAAGAGAGGGTTAATTGGCTGAATGAGTTGTCCGCCATAACCGCCTGGGCCGTAAAGTCTGGGGCCTCTTTGGTGACGAGGTTGCACATGATATTAGTTCCTTTTTGCATGGTTTGTTGTTGGGTGGCGAATTGGACAGGCTAGATGTTGGTTACCACCTGTTTGCCGGCATCGGTGATGGCATATCGGCAACGCGCGGGACTGTCAATATAGCCCATGGTTTGCAGGCCTTGCATTTTGCTGCTGACCGCCTTGCTATCCAGGCCAGCGGCCTGGGCGATCTCCTTGCACGCCAGTGGAGATGACGTTGCGGCCATGGCCGAGAGAATGATCTTTTGCTCCGAGGTCAGAGCTATTGCGTTGTTGCATGGTTTTTTCGTGCACGCCATGATGGATCTCCTGTTGCTTTGCTGTAAATTATGTCCCTAAAAGGACGCCATTTTTGATTATAGTTTGCCTGCCCTGGCCAGAATCATCTCCGCCCCTTTGAGGGAGGCGACGATAAGAATGAGCCAACTGATCAGTAAGATAGTTGCCATGGGATCACTCCTGGATGTCGTGGATGGGTTAATATAATTCCTTTGCCTGTTCCCCGCTGAGTTCAGCCATGGAAATCTTTTTCATATCCATCAGCCTCCAGAAATAGAAGATGTAGGCCACCACGAAGGGCACGGCCAGGGCCACATAGCTCATGACAGTGAGCGTATAGTGGCTGCTGGAGGCATTACGGATAGTCAGGCTGCTGGCCAGGTCAATTTTGGATGGGTAAAAGCTCGTGTTGTTGTATCCGGCCGTAAAAAAGATGGCGAGCCCCACCAGCACCGTGCCGAGACCGGCCAGCCAGATGCCATTTTTTTTGCCTTGCAGACCGTTAACCACCACCCCACCAATTACCAGGATCAGGCCAACCAGCAGAAAAGCTGGGATGACCGGCAGGGAGAGCAAATTGGCTAGGTACTTGCCATCCGTCAGGGCCACGGTGCCGCTTACGGGATCAACCCCGAAGCCCTGCATGGTCACCAAGCGGACGAGCACAAACAGGAGAAAGGGCAGGGAGATGGCGAAATTGATCAGGACCGCATTGTTGGCGCGCCGATGCAAGACCTTGTGATCGATATTGTTGGCCAGGTAGAGAGCCCCCATGGTGCGGGCGTGGAAGACCAGAAAAAGGCCAAGGCTCAGGTTGAAGAGCGAAAAAGCAGCCTCCAGGCCACGAAGCGGATGTTGCCAGGTTACCTGGTTCATGGCGTTGAGACTGAAATTCGATCCGCTGAAAAAGGTGCCCACCGCCGCGCCGATAAGGAGTATGCCAACCGAGCCGTTGATGAAAAGGAACAGGTCATAGGTGCCGGTGCCAAGCAGATTGCCGGGTTTGGAACGATACTCGTAGCTTACCGCCTGCACGATAAAGGTAAACAGAATACTCACCCATACCCAATAGGCGCCACCGAAACTGGTGGCGTAAAATAAGGGAAAAGCGGCGAACATGGCGCCACCAAACACTACCAGGGTAGTGAAGGTAAGCTCCCATTTGCGGCCCAGACTGTTGACCAGCAAGGATTTTTCCTCGGCGGTGCTGGCCAGGGTAAAGAGCATGGTCTGCCCGCCCTGCACAAAGGTAAGGAAGATAAACAACGCGCCCAAGGCAGAGCAAATAAACCACCAGAGGTTCTGCAGGGTTGTGGTGTCAAGATTGCCGATCATTCTCTATTCCTCCTTGCAATCAGGCATTATTGGTCGTTAGGCTTCTTCCGGACCCCTCTTGATCTGACCAAGCATGATACGGATCTCGGCAAGCAACAGGGTGGTAAAGAGCGCCAGAAAGAGGAAGAAGGTGGTCTGCACCGTACCGGTGGTCAGGTTGGAGCGGGCCACGGTCACCGGCAAAAGCCCTTGGATGGCCCAGGGCTGGCGGCCCACCTCGGCCACGATCCAGCCAGCCTGGTGGGCCACATGGGCCAGGAAGAGGGAAAAAATCCCGGCCCACAGCAGCCATTTTTTCTCGCGGATGGTGTCGTTGTACGTGAAGATCAGGAAGAGCAGACAGACCAAGGGCAGAATGGTCCCGAGAATCACCATGACATGGAAACTGTAAAAGGTCAGCCCCACCGGGGGGACCGCCTCTTCAGGTGTTAGCAGATAACCATAGCCGAGGAAGTCTTGCTCCGGGGTAAAGGCGGCCAGGGCTGTGGCAGCCGCGGATGCATCCCCGGCCTTTTTTGCTTGCTGATACATCTGCAGTTGATGTATCGCCTGCCGGCCCCGTTCCATCTTCTGGGTAACACCGACAATGTTTTCCGGGGCATTGCCGTAGACCAGGTCATCGATGCCAGGGACAAAGGAGCCAGTCTGCCGGTTGGCCAACAGTGACAAAAGTCCTGGCAACCGTACCTCGAAGAGAAAGGGCGCGGCGCTATCACCTGGTTTTTTGTCAGGGTTAATGACCCCCATGGCCACCAGACCGGCGTTTTTCTGACCTTTGTATAGCCCCTCAAAGGCGGCCAGTTTCATGGGTTGATCATGGGCATTGGTGAAGGCGGCCTCGTCGCCGGTAAAGGCTACCAAACCGGAAGAGAGCAGGCCGAAGACCGAGGCCGCCAGAATGGATTTCTTGGCCATCTCCAGGTGGCGGCCCTTGAGCAGGAACCAGGCGGAAACGGCGATCACAAAAAGGGACGCCAGCAGAAAGGCGGAACTGGTGGTGTGGGTGAATTTGCTGACCGCTACCGGCGAGAAGACGATCTCAGCGAAGCTTTGCATCTCGAAACGGGCCATGTCGGGATTAAAGTGCATACCGACTGGATGCTGCATCCAGCCATTGGCAACCAAAATCCAGACCGCCGAAAGATTTGAACCAATGGCCACCATCCAGGTGGAAAAGAGGTGCATTTTGGCGGAGACCCGGTCCCAGCCGAAGAACATCACCGCAAAAAAAGAGGCCTCGAGGAAAAAGGCGAAGATACCTTCAATGGCCAGGGGCGCCCCGAAGATATCACCGACCATCCATGAATAGTTGGACCAGTTGGTACCGAACTCGAACTCCAGAATAATGCCGGTGGCTACGCCAATGGCGAAGTTGATCCCGAACAGGGTCATCCAGAACTTGGTCAGTCGTTTCCAGTCCTCATTGCCGGTCTTCACATACCAGGTTTCAAAAAAGGCGACCAGGAAGGAAAGGCCGAGGGTAAGGGGCACGAAAAGCCAGTGATACATGGCCGTGAGCGCAAACTGGGCCCTGGCCCAGTTCACCATGGTGAGGTTGGCTGTTTCCAGCATGTTTTCCTCCTTTCCTCTTGATGCTACTCGTGGTGATGTTATCTGTCGTCTTTGGTAACTATCCAGCTTGTGTCGGCCGTCAAGCGTTCCCGGCCTGAAAATACTTTTCGCTCATGCGGGGGCGGGCGTCCTGCCCGCCTCCGAGGCGTCCGCGACCTCCCGCGCATCCTGCGCCCGGTCGCGGACGAACCCGCGAAAAGCATTGCCAGTCCGGGAACT
>MNYK01000129.1 GCA_001873115.1 Desulfobacterales bacterium CG2_30_60_27
TCATACGAAACTTATGCCCTTGCGGTATAAGTCGTACTGTGTTCCGCATACGCTCCGTTTTTTTGCCTAACAGTCTACAGCCTGACGGACTAAACAACCTGAGCTGCTACCTTGGGTTAGGGCTGCATGGTCTGGAAGTGGATCTCCACCCGCCGGTTCTGAGCCCTGCCCGCCTCGGTCTCGTTGGAGGCCACCGGCCGGCTTTCCCCAAAACCGACACCCGTCACCCGCTTGCCGGCCACCCCTTGCTGAACCAGATAGTCAACCACCGACTGGGCGCGTCGCTCGGAAAGCTTCTGGTTGTATGCATCGCTGCCGATCCAGTCGGCATGACCCTGGAATTCGGCCTTGATGTCCGTATACTTGGCGAAGAACTTCACCCAACGATTTAATTCAAGGATGGACGCCTCCTTCAGGGTGGCCTTGTTGAAGTCGAAAAAGATATTGTTCAAGCGGATCACTACCTGATCACGCACCAGTCCCTCTACCGGATGCAGGATGATGTCCATATGGTATTCCGCATAATCAGGCTTGTCCGTCAGATCAAGGTTCTCGGATTTGCCGACATAGCCCTCCTTTTCCGCGTAGAAGCCATAATTATGACCGGCTGGCAGGGCGATAAGGTACTGCCCGGTGACCGGCGCGCTGGAAGACTGGCCAACCTCCCGATTAAGGGTAAGATCATTACAGATCACGGTGGCCCCGGGAATCGGATTACCATCCGGGTCAAGGACACGGCCCGAGACCGCGGTTACCGGGGTTGGTCTAAGCTCAACCGGCATTTCGATGGCATAGATATCATTGCCACCATAACCGTCGATCCTGCTGTTGGTGGCGAAATAGGCGAGATTACCAGACAGGGCGATTTGATAGCCCCAGTCGTCGGCAGGGCCGTTGATGTCCTTGCCCAGGTTGACCGGCTCGCTCCATTCGGTCCAGGTGGTGTCGCTTGTGCGCGTTGACTTGAAGACATCCAGGCCACCGAGCCCGCCATGGCCGTCGGAACTGAAGTAGAGGGTCTTGCCGTCCGCGCTCAGGTAGGGCGAATATTCGCTGTACGGGGTGTTGATGGT
Organism: Desulfobacterales bacterium CG2_30_60_27; assembly: GCA_001873115.1. GTDB lineage: Bacteria > Desulfobacterota > Desulfobulbia > Desulfobulbales > CG2-30-60-27 > CG2-30-60-27. The sequence continues at coordinate 1,074 of MNYK01000129.1, forward strand.
AGGGCCGAGGTTGATGGCCGTTTGACCGGCCTCGGTTTGCACGACTATATAGATATCGGTGTTGCCGCCGTATCCGTTATGAAATAATTCACCTTTTTTGTGCGCCTCGCCGATGCCGCCAGGCCGATCCGAGACGAGCAGCATGGTTTTGCCGTCCGCGGGCAGCATGGCGTCGGAATCAAAGTGCTCCGTGTTAATCGGCGCTTGATAGTGGCCGACCTCACTCCAGCAATCATCTTCCTGCACCGCATAAAAGATATCACCGCGACCAAAGGAGTTGGCGTAGTTGCCGAACAAGGTGAGGAGATTGCCGTCCAGCGAGACCCCAAGGGGAACCTCGTGGGTGGCGGTGTTGACCGGCCGGCCCATGTCCACTGCCTCGCCCCACCGCACGCCGTCATGGGCCGAGACAAAGATATTCTCGCCGCCCCGTGGTCCGACGTCCCTGGCAAAATACAGCAGGTTACCATGGCCGCCTATGACCGGATGGTACTCCTCGCCAGGGGTGTTGATGCCGGGGCCGAGGTTGGTAACCAGCGGATTTCTGGCCGGGGCCCGCAGCAGGCCGATGATGGTGTCGAAGCGACCCTCCATGCCGGGAAATTGCGCCCTGTGGGCCGTAAAGACGTTGCTGGCCCCCTGCCAGTCCTTGATGCTGAGGTAGGGTCTGGCCAGCCGTTGCACAGCCACGAAGCTCAGCTCGTCTGGCTTGTGGGTGTCAATGAATTTCTCCAGATCACCGGTAGAGGCCGCCTTTTTCAACTCCTCCTCCTCGCCCGCAATCGGCATGGCCTCCCCGGCGGTCTCGCCAACCACGGCCGGCGCCACCGCGACCGCAGGGGTTGGCCGCTCGCCATCCACCAGATAACGGCTGGCCGCGGCGTCCTTACCAACCACATAGCGTTGCTCGGCGCCCTGCGGCCCGACCACATAGCGTTTTTCGGTGCTATTCGTGCCCTGGTTTGCCACGCAGCCCGCGAGCAGGGCAAGCACGAAAAGAACCAAGCTGGTGACGGCCAATCGGCAACTGTGCTTTTGCATTATGCTCCTCTCTCTTGCTTTCGCATTGCCTGATGATAAACGGTTGCCAGGAGATCATACAAGACTGACCTGCGCCGCAGGTCAAGCGCCTTGCATAATCTCCCCTTCCCCCTTTTTTATGAGCAAAGACAGGTAAAGAATTGTATTCCTTCTTTTTAACAGGAAGTGCAACGATTGGCAACAATCTATCACAAGGCGGCGTGCAGCGCCTTTGGGATTTGCGCTTTTCCTTGACACACCGCGGGGCGCGCGGTAGAGCTTTTTAAAAACTCGGCCGTCCATGACACGGCCCATACCAGGAGCAGGCATGGACCGCCTTACCATCATACGCCAGATTGAAGGATTTCTTCAGGAGGATATCGGCACCGGCGATATCACCACCGAGGCCATTTTTCCAGGCAACCAGATGGCCACCGCGGTTTTTGCAGCCCGGTCTCCCTTGGTGGCCTGCGGTTTTACTATGATCGTGCCCCTGGTGTTCGAGGTCGTGGACCCGGCCATCCGCTGCCGCGACAACGTGCCGGACGGCATCATCGTGCAGGTCGGCCAGCGCCTGCTCGTCGTGCAAGGGCCGGTGGCCTCGTTGCTGCTGGGCGAACGGGTGGCCCTGAACCTGGCGCAGCGGCTCTGCGGCATCGCCACCTTGACCAACCGCTTCGTCCGCGCCATTGACCCCCTGCCGGTCAAAATCGTCGATACCAGAAAAACCACGCCAGGACTAAGGGTTCTGGAAAAATATGCGGTGCGGGCCGGCGGCGGCGGCAACCATCGTTTCAACCTGGCCGACGGCGTGCTAATCAAGGACAACCACATCATGGCCTGCGGCTCCATTCGTCAAGCCGTGGCCGCGGTGCGGGCGCGGGCGCCCCACACCCTGCGCATCGAGGTGGAGGCCGAGACCCTGGGGCAGGTGGAAGAATGTCTGGAGGCCGGGGTGGACATCGTCATGCTCGACAACATGGATCTCGATGCCATGCGGCAGGCGGTGATGCGTATCGGCCAGCGCGCCCTGGTGGAGGCCTCGGGCGGCGTCACCCTGGAAAATGTCCGGGCCATCGCCGAAACCGGAGTGGACCTCATCTCGGCCGGCTGCCTTACCCATTCGGCGCCGGCTTGCGATATCGGCATGGATATGCTGGCCAGCTAGCGCTTGGTGGCTGCGGATGGTGGACAAGCTGGACAATGGCGTGGACGTTTTTTTGCTGGTCCACCTCGTCCGCCCTGACTATTTAGTTCAGCAAACCTTCAACTAGCGAAATGTCGGACAATAGCCTCGACCAGGTCGGGAATGGTATGGGTGGCCGGCATAATGTCTACCGCCAGGCCGTTTTTCCGCACGGTCTGGCCGGTGATCGGGCCGATGGCGGCAATGGCCGTGTTCTTCAGCAACTCGACCAGTTTCCGTGGATCCTTTTCATTTAGCATATGCAGAAAGTTGGTAACGGTTGACGAACTGGTGAAGGTCACCACGTCAACGCGTTCCTCGGTCAGCTCCTGACGAAGCTGATCCTCGTAGCCAGTTGGCCTGACATTCTGATAGACTGGCACCGTCTCCACCATCGCCCCGGCTTGTTCCAGGGTCTCGGTGAGCACCTCCCGGGCCTTGGCCGCCCTTGGAATCAGGATAGACTTGCCAGCAACCCCTGCGCCTACCAGACTTGCGGCCAACCCCTCGCTGGTGAATTTTGCCGGCACCAGGTCGGCCAGCAGACCATACCCCCGCAGGGCCTCGGCCGTGGCGCTGCCCACCACACCGATGTGGGCCCGACCAAAGGCACGGGCGTCTTTGCCTTGCTCGTGCAGGCGCGGGAAGAAATTCTGGACCGCGTTCAGGCTGGTAAACAGCACCCAATCATACTGGTGCAGTTTCGCCAGGGCCAGGTCCAAGGGTTCCCATGATTCCGGGGGCTGAATGGCGATGGTGGCCCGCTCCAGCACGTCGGCGCCTTGCTCCTCCAAGAGGTTGACCAGTTCCGATGCCTGTTCCCGGGTGCGGGTGACCATGACCCTTTTGCCGAACAGGGGCCGCTTCTCAAACCAGTTGATCTTGTCCCGCAGCTTCACCACCTCGCCAACCACCACCAGGGCCGGCGGGGTGATGCCCTCGGCCTTCACCCGGTCGGCAATATCCGCCAGGGTGCCGACCACGGAGCGCTGGATCGGGGTGGAGGCCCAGCGGACCACCACCACCGGCGTTTTGGCGTCCCGACCGGCCCTGATAAGGTTGGTTGCGATGGAGGGCAGGTTCTTGATGCCCATGTAAAAGACCAAGGTGCCGATGCCAGTGGCGATCCTGTCCCAGTCGATACTGGTTTCCGACTTGGTCGGGTCTTCGTGGCCGGTGATGAAGGCCACCGAGGAGGTATAGCCCCGGTGAGTGATAGGCACGCCGGCATAGGTAGCGGCCGCCGTGGCCGAAGTCACGCCAGGCACTACTTCAAAGGGGATGTTGTGCTCGGCCAGTACCTCAAGCTCCTCGCCGCCGCGGCCGAAAATAAAGGGGTCGCCGCCCTTGAGGCGCACCACATTCCGGCCGGCCAGAGCATGATCCACCAGGATCTGATTGATCTCCTCCTGGGTGTGGGTGTGCTTGCCGCCGCCCCGTTTGCCGGCATAGATGAGTTCAGCCTCCCTGGGCACGTACCGCAGCAGCTTGGGGCTGGCGAGATAGTCGTAGACCACCACTTCGGCCCTGGATAACAGATCACGCCCCCGTACCGTGATCAGGGCGGGGTCGCCGGGCCCGGCGCCCACCAGATAGACCTTGCCGGTTTTGGCTGGCTGGGCTTTGTTTTTTGCTGTATCGGTCGGATCGGGCATATCAGTCGAATCAGTCATATTTCAGCAACCAGCGAAAATCAGGAGAAATCCCGACCGTACACCTTGGCCAGAATAGCGGCGCCGCCCATGGCGAGCAGGTCTTCGGCAAGCCCGCGGCCGCTCTCTTCCGGGGCGCCGACCTTGCCTGAGGTCGTTTTCCTGACCACCTGGGTGCCATCCACCGAGGCAATCAGGCCGGTAACCGTCAGCTCGGCGCCCCGCACTTGGGCAAAACAGCCCAAGGGTACCTGGCAGCCGCCTTCCAACCGTTGCAGGAAAGCCCGTTCGGCGCGCACCGTCACGGCGGTGTCCGGATCATCGAGGAAGGCCAGGTCCTCCCGGAGTTCCCGGTCATCCTTGCGCACCTCAATACCCAGGGCGCCCTGGGCCACCGAGGGCAACATCTCCTCAACGGAGAAATAGCCGGTGATCCGGTCGGTAAAGCCCAGCCGGTTCAGACCGGCGGCGGCCAGGATCACCGCCTCGTACTCGCCCTCGTCCAACTTGCGCAGCCGCGTGTCCAGGTTGCCCCGCAAGTCCCGGATGTCCAAGTCGGCGCGCAGGTGGGCAAGCTGGGCCTTACGCCGCAGACTGCTGGTGCCGACCCGGGCGCCCTTGGGCAGCTCATGCACCGAGCTATAACGCACGGCGAGAAAGGCGTCGCGCGGATCCTCGCGCTTGGGCACCACGCCCAGGATCAGTTCCTCGGGCAGTTCGGCTGGCATATCCTTCATGGAATGCACCGCCATGTCGATTTCCCTGCGCATCATGGCCTCCTCGATCTCCTTGACGAACAGCCCCTTGCCGCCCACCATGGCCAGGGGCACGTCGGTGATCTTGTCGCCCTTGGTGACGATCTTGACCAGTTCCACCTTCAGCCCGGGATGCCGCTTTTCAATAAGATCCTTGATCATGGTGGACTGGGTCAGGGCCAGCAGGCTTTTCCGGGTTCCTAGTCTGATTGTCGCGCGCATTCTTATTATCCTTAGTCTGTAGAGCCATGCACTACCGGCAGGTGCTGCACTGCCTGCCGACGCACCCGGCACAAGCCGAGCCCGATGCCCCATTGGCCTGATCGCCGCCCTGCCTCCCGGTACGAGCGGCAAAGGCGGACATCTGTTTCCGCAAATCCATGCCCTGGCATCTGGGGCAGGACGGTGTGTCCCGGCCCATGACCAGAATCTCGAATTTTTCGCCGCACTGGCGGCAGACAAAATCGTAAATTGGCATGGACGTCTTGTTGTCCTGATCCTGGGTCAGCCCAGCCTCGCATTAAGCGCGGCGGCCAAAAGCGGGATCATAATTTCATGGTGGCCGGTGATGTTATAGCCCTTGCCACCAGAGGCTGTGGGCCGATTCACCACATTGGTGGTCGAGCGGTACTGACGGATAAAATCAAAATTGGCCGTGACAAAGTGGTCCACCGTGTGCCCCAAGTTGCGGGCCACGGTGATGGCCTTCAGAAAAACCTCGGGCAACAGCACGGCCGAGCCGCAATTAAGGTAGGCACCGCCCTCCAGGTCGGCAACCATGGCGCAAAACAGCCGAAAATCCTGGTGGCCCGCCTTGCCGATGGCCGCCCCGTCCGCGGTCGGATGGATGTGGACGATGTCCGTGCCCATGGCCACATGCACGGTCACCGGCACGCCAAGCCGGCGGGCTACGGCCAACAGGCTCATGTCGTTGTGGGGAAAACCCTGTTCCAGCAAAAACTCTCCAACCGCCTGGCCGATACCTGTATTATTCTTGGCGCCGCGGCTGATGGCGGCGTTGACCACCTCGCCGGTTTCCCGGGCCGCGCCAAAGGCGCCGGTGCCAAGCACCTGCTCCACTTCCTCGGAGGTACGACCGGCCATGGCGATCTCGGTGTCATGGACGATGCCGGCCCCGTTTAAGGCCAGGCCGGTAATGACCTCCCGCTCCATGAGATCGATGAGCACCGGATTGAGGCCGACCTTGATGACATGCGCCCCCATGCCGACCAAGAGCGGCCGACCCGCCCGCCGAACCGCGGCCAGGCGGTTCACCAGTTCCGGGAAGTCATGACCCAGGAGCTGGTTGGGTAGCGAGGCCAAAAAATCAGACACGGTGGCGCCGGGGGCCAGCGGTCTGCAAAAGTCGGCCACCGTAACCTTGCTGGTCCGGCCAAACACGGAATAGGTATGCAGGCCGCTGAAGTCGAGGGGGGTATACTCCTTCATGAGGTGACCTCGGCCAGGGAACCGAAGAGCACCTCGTCCACCAGTTGGCAGAGCAGGTGCTCGACCCAAAGATGCACCTCCTGGATGTGCGGGGTGAAGCTGGTCGGCGCGATGAGCACGAAATCGGCCAGCTCCTTGACCACGCCGCCGTTGCCGCCGGTAAGCGCGACGGTGATCATACCCTTGTCCCGGGCCGCCATCAGCCCCTGCACAACATTCTGGGAATTACCGCTGGTGGAGATGCCCAGGGCCACGTCCCCTTCCTTGCCCAGAGCGACGATCTGCTTGGCGAAGATGTCGTCAAAGGAGAAATCATTGCCAATGCTGGTAATGACAGAAGAATCGGTAGTCAGGGCCATGGCGGCCAAGGGCGGCCGGTCGATGAGGAAGCGATTGACAAATTCCGCCGCCATATGCTGGGCGTCGGCCGCCGAGCCGCCGTTGCCAAAAATCAGAATCTTGCCACCCTGCCGCAGGCAGGCCGCCATGGCATGCACCAGGCGGATCACCGTGGCGGCGTGGCTTTTGGCAAAGGCCTCCTTGGCAACGATGGAGCCCTTGAGATTTTCCAGGAGAATATGTTCCATTAGTATGCGCCTTGCGGTTCAGGCAGGGAACATATTCGAGCCCTCCTGCTTTGTCAATGCATGAACTGACCGCTATTTATACGACCTGCTTGAAGGCCCGGTGGTTGGCCCCGCACACCGGGCACTTCTCCGGCGCCTCGTTCTCGCAAGTGTAGCCGCAGGTCATGCAGACAAAATAGTCCACCTCTACCTGGCTCTCCAGGGTGTTCAGGGCCTGCTGATAGAGGGCGGCGTGAATTTTCTCCACCTCGTTGGCATAGGTGAAGGTCCGCTCGGCCTGTTTGTTGCCTTCCGCCTTGGCGCTGGCGATCATGGCCGGATACATGTTTTTGAATTCATGGGTTTCCCCAGCCACCGCCTCCTTAAGATTCTCGGCCGTGGTCCGCACCGCGCCCAAGGCGCGCAGGTGGGCATGGGCATGGACGGTCTCGGCCTCGGCCGCGGCCCGGAACAATTTGGCCACCTGGGGATAGGCTTCCCGATCGGCCTTCTGGGCAAAGGCCAGGTATTTACGATTAGCCTGGGACTCGCCGGCAAAGGCCTCCCAAAGGTTCTGTTCAGATGTACTCATAATTTTTCTCCTTGACGCGGATCATGATTTGACTGACCTCCCGATCCCATGTTTTCGATATCAGCCTTTGCGAAGCACGGCATATACACCCTTGAGGCCCAAAAGCACCCACGGGGTGATGTGCATAATCAGGTCGAACCAGTCAATGGGGCGCACCAAGTCACCGGCCACGAGCATCCGCAGTTTTTCCCAGAGATGAGGGGGCTGAAACGGGGCCAGCCCCAAGGTCAGGCACATGACCACCAGCAGCCCCCACGGCAGGCTGTCCAGCAATTTCGCCATCAGGTTGTCTGCGCCTCCGACTCTTCCGGGGTGTCTTTTTTGCCAAAGACGAGGGCCATCCAGACGCTTATCTCATACATAAAATAAATAGGAAGCATGATGACAAACATGGTGATCAGGTCGGCATGAAAGGCGGCGACGACGGCGCTGCCCAACAGGGCGTACTTGCGATTGGCGGCCAGCATCTTGTAGGTGATCAGTCCGAAACGGGCCAGGATCAAGGCCATGATCGGCAGTTCAAAGATCAGGCCAAAGATCAGAATCAGCCGCAGACAAAAATTTACATAGGCGCTGATATTGAACCAGCTCTGCAGCCCCTCGGCCTCGTAGGACAGAGAAAAATTGATGATCACCGGCCAGATTATGGTCAAAAAAAACATGGCCCCCAGACAGAAGGTAACCGTGCCGGAGGTGACAAAAGGCACCACCAGACGCCGTTCCCGGCGAGTCAGACCCGGGGCGATGAACAGCCAGAGCTGATAAAAAACCACGGGCAGGGCCAGGACAAAACCGGCCAGCATGGAAATCTTGCACTGCATGAAAAACGGTTCCAGCGGCGCGGAATAGTTGAGCAGCCGAGTTTTTTCCGGCACGCTGTCATCCTGATCCAGCTTGAAATGGGCATAGACGGCCGGGGCGCGCTCCTTGATCATGGCATAGACATCCTTCTTGACTTCGGTCAGGTACGTCCTGCCGGTCAGCGGCCTTTCCATGAATGCCAGGATATCGTTGGCAAAATTCCAGGCGACGCCCATGCCCACCATCACGGCGATGATGCTGATGATCAGCCGCTTACGCAGTTCGGCCAGATGCTCAACAATGGTCGATACCTTCTCTTCGGTCATACCCATCACCCGCCACGGCGGTCGGCTGTCGCGCCTTAACCGCCCCGCAAAAAAAAATCAGCTCAGGCCAGCCAGTTTGATTTCAAAGGTCAGGCTGCGGCCCGCCAGGGGGTGGTTGCCATCCACCACCACCTGGTCCCCGTCGATGGCGGTAATCCGCCCCTCCACCCGGGAGCCGTCAGAGCGCGTGCAGGCCACCTCCCGACCCGGCGCAGGCTGCGTGCCGGCCGGCAGTTCACTGACCGCCACCGTCCACACCAGGCCGGGGTCTTTCTGGCCATAGGCCTCGGCGGGCTTGAATTTGACGGTCTTCACCTGACCAATCGTCATGCCGAGGACTGCGGTCTCGAAGCCCTTGATCACCTTCCCTTTGCCAACGCTGAACTCCAAGGGCGGCTTGCCGATATTGGTCTCGAATATTGTCCCGTCGTTGAGCTTGCCGGTATAGAACACCTTTACCCGGTTGCCTTTTTTTACCTGCGCCATCTTATCTCCTCGGTTCTGGCGAATTGTTACTCATTCCTGGTCCAAGACCCGGGGGCTGTCCTCTTCCTCTGGCGTCTCCTCGGCTGGCAGGACGCGACCGTGGACCCCGCGGCGCAGTTTCAGGAAGGTTCTTTCAAAAAATTCAACGCCAACCAGCACGCCCACGGTGACCGCGGTAAAGGCGATGGCCAGTTCCAGTCGATCAAGGCCGATGGCGGCACCGATCCCGGCCAGCACCCAGATGACCGCCGCGGAGGTGACCCCTTTCACCAGGCCCTCCTTGGACATGATGACGCCTGCCCCGATAAAGCCAATGCCGGTTACCACCTGGCCGAGAACCCGCGACGGGTCAAGCGTGCGGGTATCCAGCGCCGCGGCCAGAGCAACGAAGATATAGGTGCCAAAACAGATCAGGGTGCAGGTCCGGATGCCGGCCGGCTTGCCCCGTAACTGTCTCTCCATGCCAATAATACCGCCGCACAGGATGGTAACCCCGATACGGACCCAGAAGGCCAGGGACTGCGGGTTCAGAGGATCAAGCGGCATGCTGTTGCAGGTTTCGTCCAGCACCAGCCTCGGGGTGCATAGAAAAAAACCAGGGCCTCCATGGTAAACGAACATATCAAGGGATATTGCCTGGGCACAGGTAGATCATCGGTAATGCCGGATTGGCGGCCGCCCTGCCCTCCGCCCGAGACAACATACCTCCCAACGCCGTAGTGAGCAAGGGTCAACTCAGTCCGGGGTGGACTTTTGGTCTGCCCCACCCAACACTTCGTTGGCGCTGCCAGTCCGATAGCCTTCCAGGTCCACGGTAACATAGACAAAGCCCAGCCCTTTGGCGTGAGCCACGCATCGCTGCCGGAAGCCCGGTTCCAGTAGGCGGGCGAGCCCTGCCACGTCGAGCTCGACACGAAGCACGGATCCATGATGGCGGGCCCGGCACGGCCGAAAACCCTGATCGGCCAGGAAGGTTTCCATAGCCTCGACCTGGCCCAGTTTTTCAAGGGTGATGGTCGTACCGTAAGGGAATCTGGAGGCCAGGCAGGCGTCGGCGGGTCGGTCGGCGGTGGGCAGGCCCATGACCCTGGAGGCTGCCCGGATATCCGTCTTGGAGAAGCCCAGCTCCAGCAGGGGGCTCTTCACGCCATATTCCACGGCCGCCTGTCGGCCGGGCCGATAGTCGGCCTGGTCGTCACGGTTGGTGCCGTCGATTACATAGGCCAGACCGTGCCGGTCGGCCAATTGCTGCAATTGCCCGAACAGATGGGCCTTGCAGAGGTAGCAGCGCTCCGGCGGATTCTCGGCAAAACCGGGGATGTGCAGCTCATTGGAAACAACGACCAGATGGCGGAAGCCACGCGCGGCGGCGACGCTCCGGGCCGCCGCCAGTTCCCGCGCGGCATAGGTGGGGGAGGTCGCCGTCACCGCCAGGGCGTTATCCCCCAGCGTCTCCCGGGCCACTGCCGCCAGCAGGGTGCTGTCCACCCCGCCACTGTAAGCCACCAGCACCGAGCCCATCTCGCGCAGAAGATCCTTGAGTTGCTCCAGTTTCCGGCGCCATTGGTCTGCCTGTATCATAGCTGTCTTCCTCGATAGGTCTGGCGCCAACCTACCCTATCTTTAAAAACCGCGCCTTGAGAAAATCTTTGCCAGCGCCCAGGCTTGCCGGTATAGTTGATGGCGTCGTAAGAATTTCGATCTACTGCTCGGAGTCTCACGCCGTTCGCTTACCTGTTTATCGAAATTCTTACTTAGCCATCCCAATGGTTGTTACGAGTCCATCATGGTTGGCGCACCATAAAATCTCAATAAGGGCCCAAACCGTGAACGACCGTCTTCGCCTCAAACAGATCCTGTTGGAGAAATCCTATCGCCAGGGGACATTTACCCTGTCATCTGGCAAACAATCGGATTTCTACATCGACGGCAAGCAGACCACCCTGTCGGCCGAAGGCGCCTGCCTCTGCGGCCGCCTGCTCTTTGCACTCATCCGCCACCACCCGGAGCCCATCGCGGCGGTCGGCGGCATGACCCTGGGCGCCGACCCGCTGGTGACCGCCGTATCCATGACAAGCTTTCTTGAAAAGCAGCCCATTCCGGCCTTCATCGTGCGTAAGGATGCCAAGGGCCACGGCACCGGCCAATACATTGAGGGCATGAAGAACCTGCCGCCCGGCGGCCTGGTGGCCCTGGTGGAGGACGTGGTGACCACGGGCGGCACCCTGCTGCAAGTGATCGACCGGGTCCAGGCGGCGGGCTTCAGGGTGGGGCTGGTGGTGACGGTGGTGGACCGCCAGGAAGGCGGCGCCGAAACCTTGGCCGCGCGAGGCTTTCCACTGAAGGCGGTCTTCACCAGAAGTGAGTTGCTGGCCTAGCCGGTCACCTGCGAAAAAAGCAAACATCATGCAATGCAAAAAATGCCAAGGGAAATTGGCAGTGCGGCGCGCCTGCCGCCGAGTCCGCATGAAGTGTACAAAATGCGGCCATGAATACCAGATCCATGAGGTAGCTGACCAGTTGGACCAGGAAACCGAGGCCATCCTGGACCGCTGGTCCTGTATCATTTATGACTGAAAGAAGGTCAAATCACCTCTCACCTCTTACCTCTCTTCTACCATTCCAGCCGCAACAGATTGTCCAGGGGGTCCACCCGGGCGACCAGGACCTGCACGGTGGCGCCGGGCTCCAACCTCATGGCCGGTCTGGCGGGTAGCTCGCTTTCCAGCAGCAGATCGACCAGCACCACCTTGACCCGATTCGGGCCCCGTTCAAGAACCAGGGCCGCCATCCGGCTGCCAACCTTGCCTTCCAGATATTTCAGCAGCCAGTAACGGTGTCGGAGTTGCCCCACCAGATTGGCGCGGGTCTGCAGGCTCTGAATAATGCCAGCTATCTCCTCCAGTTCCCGCTGGCTGAAGAGTTGTCCCTGGCCGCGCAGAAGGGCGCTCAACTGGTGTTGCATGACCAGGTCCAGCAGCCGGCGGATGGGTGAGGTGAGGGTCGTGTACTGCATGACGCCAACACCGCTGTGGGGTTGGGGCGTGGTCACCAGCCGGCCGGGCGAAAGATATTTGCGTTGCCGATAGGTGAGGAAAAAATCCGCGCCCTTGCCCTGTACCAGAAGCCGCTTGGGCTGATCCTGGCAGCGGAACAGCCCAACAACCTCGCGGTCGGCCAGGTACTGGGCGCCAAGGGAATTGGCCAGCACCATGAACTCGGCCACCAGGCAGCGGCCAGGCGTATCCACCGGCGCCAAGTTTACCTTGATCGCGCCGGCCCGGTCCAGACTGATATTCACGTCCGGCACGGGCAGGACCAGGGCGCCAGCCCGGATCCGCCGCTCCTGCAAGCGGCCGGCCAGGCGCAGCATGGTCCGAATCACCGGGTCCGAGTCGGCCACCTGGTCAACCTCGCCGTAGGTACGTCGCGTTTTGACCCTTACCACGCTTGGCACCATCGAAAAATCCAAGACCTCGGCGTCCGGGGACAGGGTAACGAGGATGCTCAGGGCCGCCCGGTCCTGATTAACCATGAGACTGCACAAGCCTTCGGAAATCTCGGGCGGCAACATGGGCACCTGGGCGTCGGCGAAGTAGAGGGAGGTGCCGCGGCGCCTGGCCGCCTCGAACAGCGGGTCGCCCGGCGCCACGAAGCGGGCCACGTCGGCGATGTGGATGCCCACCAGAAAATTACCGCCCTGCGCTTCCAGATGCAGGGCGTCGTCGTAATCCCGGGTTTGGGGGCCATCAATGGTAAACAGATCGAGGGCCCGCAGATCCCGTCGGCCCTCGGCCAACAACGCCTCGGTACTCGGTTCCGTCAACTGCCGGGTCCAGGCCCTGGCCTCGTCACTGAAGGCGACCGGCACTTCATAGCGCCGCAGGCCGATATTCTCGTCAGGTTGCCAGATCCCGGCCCGCACCAGTACCCAGTAAGGGTCGTGGGGCCGCGTCAGCCCGGCCTTCTTGAGCACCTCCCGGGCCAGGGCGCCCTCGGTGGCCTCGCCGCCGCGCAGGCAGAAATCCTCCACCAGTTCCAGGCAACGGTCCCGCCCGGGCCAGTCACCAGCCTCCTGGCCCGCCATGAGCAGGGCAAGGGCCCGACCACTGTCTTCCAGGAAATTCTCATTTTCCCGTGCCTTTTCCTGGCGGCCACGAAGTTCCTCCACCACGGCCTCGGAGTGGACGACGATCCGGCCGTCCCGGTACTTGAAAAAAAGCCGGTCGACAAAGACACAGCGCAGCAAGGCAGCCACCTGGTCGTCGCCAGTGCCAGCCCCGAAAGAAAGCTCGGCCAGAAAAACAGGAGGGAAATCAGTGTCATTCTCCGTACTGACCAGTTCCCAGATCTCCTGCAGGCGAACCTCGGCCATCAGGGCCAGTCGGTGCTCGGCGGTTTCCTTCAGCAGGTTCAGCAGTTGCTCCCTGGCAAGGCCGGCCACCGGCTTGAGGTTCTCATGCACCACCCGGGCCTGGGGCAGGCTGACCTCCCTGCTGTTTTGATTAAGCAAGCGCAGTCGGTTGCCCGCTTCCTCCTGCACATAGGCGCAGAGAAACTTACCGTTGTCCACATACTCGATAATCTTGCCTTGCAATCCCATAAAGTCCTTTTACTGCATCGGCCGCCATGCCGGCAAAAAATCGACGAAAACAGGGCCGATAAAACCGTCACTGATACCAACTCTTGTCGCCTTTGTCACCCTTTTCGGGTAGCATGAGGACGATCCGTGTCCCAACCAGTCCAACTTTTACCAGGAATCTTGCCATGCCGCAGCCAGCGGAAAAAGACGTCATATCGGGCATGGTCGCCCTCATCGGGCCACCCAACGTGGGCAAATCGACCCTGCTCAACAACCTGCTGGGTCAGAAAATTTCCATCGTCTCGCCCAAGCCCCAGACCACCCGCACCCGTAACCTCGGCATCTTGAACGGGCCGGACTACCAGGTGGTCCTGCTCGACACCCCCGGCATCCACCAGGCCGGCAGCCCGCTGAACCGGAACATGGTCCGCGTCGCCGTGGAAACCCTGGCCGAGGTGGACGCCATCATCTTCATGGTGGACGTCACCTTCCCCCTGCCAGGCCAAGGAGAGGTGGCGACCGCCACTGGTCACCTCAAGGGCCTGGATCGGCCGGCCATCCTGGTCATCAACAAAATTGATCTGGTGGGCCGCGAGCAGTTGCTGCCCATTCTCCTGGCCTACCAGGAAGTCTATCCCTTCAAAGCCCTGCTGCCGATTTCGGCCCTGCAAGACGACGGCACCGCGCTCTTGCTTAAGGAACTGCTGCCCCTGTTGCCCACCGGCCCGCGCCTCTACCCGGAAGACATCCCAACCGATGCCAGCGAACGCTTCATTGTTGGCGAACTGATCCGGGAAAAGATTTTTCTGTTGACCGGCCAGGAGATCCCCTACTCCACCGCGGTGACCGTGGACAGCTTCAAGGAAGACCCGGGCCGGGGCCTGGTGACCATCCACGCCACCATCTATGTGGAAAAGGGCTCACAGAAGGCCATCGTCATCGGCAAGCAGGGCAGCAAACTGCAACAGATCGGTCGCGCCGCCCGGATTGACATCGAAGCCATGCTTGATCAGAAGGTTTTTTTAAAACTGTTTATCAAGGTTAGGAAGAACTGGACCCGCGACGATACCTTCCTGCGTGACATGGGACTGTAAGCAGGCCCCATAAAAAATGCCCCGGGAGCCCTACTGGCTTCTCCGGGGCATGAACATATAACCAAAGGCGCCGCGCGTCAGATCAGCAAATCGATCCGCGACCGGTTTGCATCCGCTTTGGCAGGCGGGGGGGCGGCGGGTGGCGGCTCCTCGGTCTTCGTAGCCGCGGTCCGACTCTGATCAGTAGCCCGCTCCGTCTTCTGCACCGCCCGGGCGGTCTCCAGGGCAGCCGCGGAAATGGAGGTGACCACGGCGGGGCCATTGTCCTGGGGCTGACCGGCCTCGGACTCCTGTGGCCCCTTCACGGCTTCTACTGGTTTGGGCTGCGGTTGCTCACGGTTGGTACTGTACAGGGTGGCGACATCACTAGGGTTGACAATCATATTTTCCCTCCCAGGCAGACGATAAGGTCAGAAAACAGATTATCATTTCTTTTAGTATAGCACAAATCAAAGCCCGTTAATACATAAAAACCTTCTTTTCATTACCACGCTCTTGAACCGGCCTGGGAAAAGGGCTATAAACAGCGTTTTGACAACGGACAACCGCCCGCCAAAGCCAGCGCCAAAGGACCTTAACCATGGCCATCTCCGCAACGCCGCCCGCCTCTGACTTCATCCGCGACATCATCGCCCACGACCATGCCTCCGGCAAGAACAGCGGTCTGGTCGTCTGCCGGTTCCCACCCGAACCAAACGGCTATCTGCACCTCGGCCACGCCAAGTCCATCTGTCTGAATTTCGGCGTGGCGGCGGAGAACAACGGCTGCTGTCACCTGCGCTTCGATGACACCAACCCTAGCAAAGAGGAGACCGAATACGTTGACGCCATCATGGCGGATGTGCGATGGCTGGGCTTTGACTGGGGCGAGCACCTCTATTACGCCTCGAACTATTTCCAGCTCATGCACGACTATGCCGTGACCCTTATCAAGATGGGCAAGGCGTATGTCTGCAGCCTGAGCGCCGACGAGATCCGTAGCTACCGTGGCACGCTAACCGAGCCGGGCCGGGAGAGCCCCTTCCGCAACCGGACCGTGGCCGAAAACCTCGACCTGTTCGCGCGCATGCGGGCCGGCGAGTTTGCCGAGGGCAGCCACGTTCTGCGGGCCAAGATCGACATGAGTTCCGGCAATGTGAACCTGCGGGACCCGGTGATCTATCGCATCCTCAAGGCCAGCCACCACCGTACCGGTGAGGCCTGGTGCATCTATCCGATGTACGACTATGCCCACTGCATTTCCGACTCCATCGAGCAGATCACCCACTCCCTCTGCACCCTGGAGTTTGAAGACCACCGCCCTCTCTACGACTGGTTCCTGGACCAGTTGCGGATCTTCCACCCGCGACAGATCGAGTTCGCGCGACTCAACTTGAGCTACACGGTACTCTCCAAGCGCAAGCTCATCAAACTGGTCACCCGGGGTCATGTCGCCGGCTGGGACGACCCCCGCCTGCCCACCCTGGCCGGCATCCGGCGGCGGGGTTACCCGCCCGCGGCGATCCGGGCCTTCTGCGGCCGCATCGGCATGGCCAAGAGTAACAGTGTGGTGGACATGGCCCTTTTGGAGCACATCATCCGGGAAGACCTGAACGAACAGGCGCCGCGCGCCCTGGCCGTGCTCAGGCCGCTCAAGGTGGTCATCACCAACTATCCGGCCGACCAAGTGGAAGAGGTGACGGTGCCGAACCATCCGAACCGGCCGGAACTGGGCACCAGGCAGGTGACCTTCAGCCGGGAGATCTTCATCGAACAGGACGACTTCATGGAGGTGCCGACCAAGAAATTCTTCCGCCTGGTACCGGGTGGCGAAGTGCGGCTGCGCTCCGCCTATTTTATCACCTGCAACGAGGTGATCAAAAACGGGGAGGGGGAGATCAAGGAACTGCGCTGTACCTACGACCCGGCCAGTCGCGGCGGCGCCTCTCCCGATGGCCGCAAGGTCAAGGGCACCCTGCACTGGGTGTCGGCCGCCCACGCCCTGCCGGCCGAGGTGCGTCTCTACGACCGCCTCTTCACCGTGGCCAGCCCGGACAGCGAGGCCGGCGCCGAGTTCACCGATCATCTCAACCCGGCCTCTCTGGAAACCCTCGCCAACTGCCGGGTGGAGCCGTCCCTGGCCGCCGCCAGCCCGGAAAGCAGCTTTCAATTCGAACGCCTGGGCTACTTCTGCGTGGACCGGCACGATGCCAAGCCGGACCGGCTGGTGTTCAACCGTACCGTGACGCTGCGTGATTCATGGACCAAGATCGACAAGTAAGCGGCGCCCCTCTCGCCCCCCCCTTCTCACATCCCCGGCATGTGCATGCCCGACGTTGGGTAGGAAATAAAGGCGTGGGAGACGGCGCCGATAAGCACGGAAATGACGATGCCCGCGATCACTACCGCCACGGTGTAGCCCATCGACTTCTCACGGGGCGACTTCATGAGAACCGGGAGGCCAACGTAAATCAGGTACAGGCCGTAAAGTCCGAGAATACCCAGTATGCCCAAGGTGGGGATTATCACGAATATCCCGGCCAGCCAGCCCGGAGTGTAGGAATAGGCTGCCAACTTAAACGCCTGGTTGAGATTCTTTTCACCTGAAAAGGTGGGAGCCAGGGCGTCGATGACGCGGGCCAGTACATATACGCCGACAAGCGTCAGGATATACTGCACAACCCCGGCAGCTATCGACGTGGTTATGGGCACCCGAAACGAGCCAGCGAACGGGATGTTTACCCCCACGATCGACATCCCGATAACAGCGGCAATCGGCCCGATGGCCCCCAGGATAATGATGTATGACTTATACAGCTCGACGATGCTCGTTGTTTCCCCCGCAATAACCTCCCACTCTTGCTTAGGCTGGAGCAAAATCCCTTTAACACGTTCGACCATGTCCATCGCTCTTCCTCCTTGTAGGCAATTGTTTCGGTGGCGTACCCGCGGGACAAAGTTTGTCAGTTTAATGGTCAGGGCTACCCAAGTTAAGTTGTGAAACTCAATGCGAACCCCTGCTTCCTCCATGTAATGACATACCACACGCCTGAAACAACAACAAGCACCATTAAAAAAACGACCTGATCTTGTGCGGTTATTTGCCAAAGTAACAGAAAGACGTGATTAAACAGACCGCCATGCGCTGTTATGTGGTAGCAACCAAGGGACATTGTTGATAGTTAACTAACTGTCTAACCTGGCGGAGTTAATTGACAAATAAACAACGGCCATGGAACCTCGGTGGACCAACAGCCTCCAAGGACATGCCACCCTGTGGCTGGCCTGTCTTCCGGGAAGGCCGACTCAATAAACTGTATATGTAACTATCCAGCAGAACCGCAACCCAGGGGAGTTCCCGGACTGGAAATGCTTTTCGCGGGTTCGTCCGCGACCGGGCGCAGGATGCGCGGGAG
>MNYK01000072.1 GCA_001873115.1 Desulfobacterales bacterium CG2_30_60_27
CGGGCTACGCCCTCCAGCCACTCCGCCCCGGATAAAAAGCGGACAATTATATTTGTTGCCAACAACCGGCGGTCTTCCTCGTTGACAAGCATGTCGCCGTGCCTTAAAGTAGCGCCCCTGTTTACCAGTCCCAGACCTGAGGAAGACGCATGCCCGCGAATCCGCCGTTGAACGCTATACCCGTTCCACACCAAAACAGCCTCCGGATCACCTGCCCCCAGTGCGGCAATGACACGGATTTCTTCGAGGTGGCCGACGGCGTCATTCTCACCACCCATTACAGCCAGAACGAGGACGGCAGCTTCACCCAGGACGAGGACGAGTCGCAGATCCTGGGCGAGATCACCTTCTACTGCGGCGAATGCAACGCCGACCTCACCCAGTTTCACCCACGCTTTCTGGAAATGCTCTTTTGAACCACGGCCCGGGCCATAGGCCGGCCGCGCCGCGCCTGATCACGGACAACGACACCCTCCGCTCATCCTGGCATGACCTTAAGGCCGGCGACCTCGTCATCGGCCGCCTGCGTCTGGCGCCCACCGAGGAATACCTGCTCCTCGACCTGGTGGAACGCGGGGTGCGCCTCTTCCCCACCGCCCTGGCCCAGCAGCTCAGCCGCTCCAAGACCTGTCAGGCTCAACTCCTGGCCGCCTTCATGCCGCCCGATACCGTGGCCATCCATGACCTGCACGGCCTGCTGGCCGCCATGAACCGCTTCGGCGCGGCCGGCGTCACCCGGGTGGTGACCAAGCACGACCGCAAGAACGCCGGCCTGGGGGTGCACCTCTGGCCGTCCATCGAAGAGGTCTTCAACCTTTGTTCGTGCGGCAGCCTGGCCCTGCCCCTGGTGGTGCAGCCCTTTTTTCCGGGTGCCTCCGACATCCGAGTCATCGTCCTGGGCGAGTACCGGGAGGCCTACCAACGGCACAACCCCAATAACTTCCGGCACAACCTGCACTGCGGCGGCACGAGCCAGCCCTGCGCCCTCACCCCGGCTCAGCAGAACCTCTGCGAGCAAGTCATGGCCCGGGGCAAATTCCCTTACGCCCACATTGATCTCATGGTAACCGAAACCGGTGCTACCTATCTGACCGAAATCAACCTGCGCGGCGGCATCCGCGGCGCCCGCCTCACCGCCGGGCAATACCGGGAAATGGTTACGGCCATCCACGAGCAGGCGCGGCGTACCAAGGTCACCACCACCCTCAACCCAAGGTAAAGATATGGCAATCCAGAAGATCATCTACACGGCCGTCGATGAAGCGCCGGCCCTGGCCACCTGTTCGTTGCTGCCCATCCTCCAGGCCTATACCAAAGGGTCGGGCCTCGCCTTTGTCCAGATGGACATCTCGCTGGCCGGCCGGATCATCGCCAACTTTCCCGAACGCCTGACCACGGACCAGCGACTACCCGATGATTTGGGGGAACTGGGCCGCCTCGTCAAGCAGCCGGAGACCAATATCATCAAGCTGCCCAATATCAGCGCCTCGGCGCCGCAGTTGCAGGACGCGATCAAGGAATTGCAGAGCAAAGGCTACGATATCCCGGACTATCCCGAGGAACCGCAAACCGACGCCGAGCAGGCCCTGCACGACCGCTTCGCCAAACTGCTGGGCAGCGCCGTCAATCCGGTGCTGCGCGAAGGAAACTCGGACCGCCGGGCCGCGACCTCGGTCAAGGAGTTCGGCAAGAAGAATCCACACCGGCTGATGAAGCCGTGGCCCGCCGCTTCCAAGTCACGGGTGGCGCACATGCGCGCGGGCGATTTCTACGGCAGCGAGAAATCCCTCGCCATGACCAAGGCCGGCGCTGTCCGGATTGAGTTTGTCGACAAAGGCGGCGCCATCACCGTGCTCAAGGAAAAAACCGCCTTGCTGGCAGGAGAAATGATCGATGCCTCGGTCATGAACGTCCGCGCCCTGCGGGCCTTCTATGCCGAGCAGATCGCGGCGGCCAAGCGCGACGGGGTGCTGCTCTCCCTGCATCTGAAGGCGACCATGATGAAGGTTTCCGACCCCATCATGTTCGGGCACTGCGTGGCCGTCTTCTACAAGGATGTCTTTGCCAGGCATGCGGCGCTCATCAAACAACTGGGCGTAAATGTCAACAATGGCCTGGCTGACCTGTACGCCAGAATCCAGAGTCTGCCCGAGGCCCAGCGGACCGAGATCGAGGCAGACATCCAGGCGGTCTATACGCGCCAGTGCGAGCTGGCCATGGTCGATACCAGCAAGGGCATCACCAACCTCCATGTCCCCAACAAGGTGATTGTCGATGCCTCCATGCCGGTCTTCATCCGCGACGGCGGCCGCATGTGGGGGTCGGACGGCCAGTTGCACGACACCATCGCCATGGTGCCGGACCGCTGTTATGCCACCATCTATCAGGAGGTCGTGGAGGATTGTAAGCAACATGGCGCCTTTGACCCGGCCACCATGGGCAGCGTTGCCAACGTCGGCCTCATGGCCCAGAAGGCCGAGGAGTATGGCTCCCACGACAAGACCTTTACGGCGCCCGGCCACGGGACGATCCGCGTAGTGGACGGGGCCGGGGCGACCCTGCTGGCCCAGCCGGTCGAACCAGGCGATATCTTCAGAATGTGTCAGGCCAGGGACGTACCCATCCGGGACTGGGTGAAGCTCGCGGTAGCCCGGGCCCGGGCCACCGGCACGCCGGCCATCTTCTGGCTGGACCCCAACCGCGGTCACGATGCCGAGCTGATCGCCAAGGTGCGGCAATATCTGCCGGCGCACGACACCACGGGCCTGGATATCCGCATCATGCCGCCGGACGAGGCCATGCGCTTCTCGCTGGCCCGGATCAGAAGGGGGAAAGATACCATTTCCGTCACCGGTAATGTGATGCGTGACTATCTCACCGACCTGTTCCCGATCCTCGAACTGGGCACCAGCGCCAAAATGCTGTCCATCGTGCCGCTCATGAACGGCGGCGGCATGTTCGAGACCGGCGCCGGCGGTTCGGCGCCCAAGCATGTCGAGCAGTTCCTGCGTGAAGGACATCTGCGCTGGGATTCCCTGGGCGAGTTTTGCGCGCTGGTGCCGGCCTTCGAGCATATCCAGACCACCTTCCACAACGAGATTGCCGGGCTGTTCGCGAAAACGCTGGATCAGGCGATCGGCACCTTTCTGGAAAACGAGCGCTCGCCCTCCCGCAAGGTGAATGAACTGGACACCCGGGGCAGCCACTTCTACCTGGCCCTCTACTGGGCCCAGGCCCTGGCCGGGCAGAGCCAGAATGGTGGCCTGCGCGCGCATTTTGCCAAGGTGGCGCGGGAACTGGCAGCGAACGAGGCCAGGATCGTCGCCGAGTTGAACGCGGCCCAGGGCCACCCCGTGGACATCGGCGGCTATTACCGACCGGACCAGGACAAGGTCAATCAGGCCATGCGGCCGAGTGCGACCTTTAATGCCATTGTGGATGCCTAAAATTGGCAGCGATCCCGCTCACCTCTTCCTTGACCAATCATCCTTGCAATTATGGCACAAGAGTCTATAATTGCAAGGATGATTCACCGACGCTTTCAACAACTCGTACAAGACCGCCTAGAGGAATTCCCCGCCGTCGCCTTGCTGGGGCCTCGTCAGGCAGGCAAGACAACCCTGGCGGAGATGGTTGCCGATCTTCGACCGAGCCTCTACCTGGACCTTAAGTCACCGACCGACCGCAGCAAACTCTCGGATCCGGAACTGTATCTCTCCGCCCACCAGGATAAACTGGTGATCATTGACGAAGTGCAGCGCACACCGGCATTGTTCGAGGTGTTGCGAGGTTTGATCGATCGCGGTCGCCGCAAGGGCCGTCGGACCGGGCAGTTTTTGCTGCTGGGTTCGGCCTCCATGGATCTGCTTCGCCAGTCCGGGGAAAGTCTGGCCGGACGGATCGCCTATATTGAACTGCCCCCCCTGGATGTATTGGAAGTGCCGCCGAACGCGACCGAAAAACTCTGGCTGCGAGGCGGATTTCCAGACAGCTTCCTGGCCACGAATGACCGGCGAAGCTTAATCTGGCGGGAAAATTTCATTCGCACCTATCTGGAACGAGATATCCCCATGCTCGGCCCTCGCATCCCGGCCGAAACCCTGCGGCGCTTCTGGACCATGCTGGCGCATGGCCAGTCTACCCTGCTCAATGCGGCGCAATTGGCGCGCGGCCTCGCCGTGGATGGCAAAACCGTGGCCCGGTATCTGGACTTGCTGGTCGACCTCCTGCTGGTGCGGCGCCTTCCCCCCTGGCACACCAGCACGAAAAAAAGACTGGTCAAATCGCCCAAAATTTTGGTACGGGACAGCGGAGTGGCCCATGCCCTGCTTGGCATCGGTGATCGCGAAGCCCTGCTGGGACACCCGGTGGCCGGCTTGAGCTGGGAAGCCTTTGTAACCGAAACGCTAATTAATGCCGCGCCGGATCGGACCGTCCCGTCATTTTATCGTACCGCCGCCGGCGCGGAAATCGACCTCATGCTTGAGATTCCCGGCCAGGGTCTTTGGGCCATTGAGATCAAGAGCGGCCTGACGCCAAAATTGGAAAAAGGGTTCTATCAGGCGCGTCTTGATTTGCAACCGGACCATTGCTTCGCGGTCTATGCAGGCAGCGAAAGCTATCCCCTGGGTGACGGAGTAGAGGCGACCGGCTTGATGACACTTGCCAAAAATCTTGCCGCAATGAGCTAAAAAGAGATGCTGAACTCATTGCTGTCCAAGACCACCCCGTGGATATCGGCGGCTATTACCGGCCGGACCAGGACAAGGTCAATCATGCCATGCGGCCGAGTAAGACCTGCAATACGATTGTGGACTCGCTCTAAGGGACACGGAAAAATTAATATACCTGAATCGCGCCCGAATTTTGGTAAGATTTGGTTGCGCCGATTGAGCACCCCAAGAGTATTTGCTGCGCTGCACAAAACCGCAGGCGTCGCAGGGCTACGGTGAGAATTTCGGAGTCTCGGTTGCACCTCGCTTACCTGCGATTGAGGCGCGGCCAAAGATGGCCCGAAGACGGGATGCGTGATGGTATATTAATTTTTTCCGGGTCCCTAAGCACTATCTTTATAAAGCCGGCCTTTAAGGAGTAGGGACGACCGGCCGGTCGCCCTTACTCCTGTAAAGCGAAACGCCAAATCTCTATTTTATTTTACATTTAATGGCAATTTATGTAAAGTGCCTGTAATGGACTATCGGACCCTCTCCTATCCAGCCAAGCTCGATCGCCTGCTGGAGTATCATCAGACCTCTACACGGCTGGCGCAGACCCTTGGCGTGAGCAGGATGTCGGTGGTCAACTGGCGCGACGATGACGCCCGCATCAAGGAGGAAAACCGCCTCAAGATCGACATCGCCTATTGCCGGGCCTTCAGCCTTGCCGAGGTATCCGCCACCGAGGTGATCGCCCTGCAGAAACGTCTGGCCGACATCGACTTCGGCTATTTTTCCCTGGTCGAGGAGCACCTGGTGCAAGAGGTGGTGCGGCAGGTGAGTTTCGGCTCCCTGGAGGTGGAGAACAGTTCGGTGGCGCAGGCAACCTTCGACCGCACGGTCCAAGGGGCTGAGCTCATGGCCGACCTCGACAGGCGGGCCTGGCTGGAAATACACAACCAGCACGCCTTGAACCAAAAATTGATCCACGACGCACTGGCCGGCCAGGTCGGCACCTTGACGCCCGCCAATATCCGGCACTGGCATTATGCCCTCATGCAGGGCATCCGGACCGATGCGGGAGAATATTCCCGGAGCCGGCGGCTAATTCCCGGCACCGACCTTGTCCTTACCGATGCCCGCGACATCCCCGAGGAGATGGAATACTGGTGCCGCTGTTACCAGCGGGTTGCCTCCCTGTTCGACATTGCCCGGGCCCATGCCCATTTCGAACTGATCCACCCCTTTGGCAACGGCAACGGCAGATTCGGCCGCCTGCTCATGGCGGCGCAGTGCCTGACCATCGGCCTGATCCCGCCCCTGATCAATAAGGCCAACAAGGCCCTCTACTACGTGGTCCTCGAATATGCCCAAAAAACCGGCAACGAGAACCCACTCGCCCTGTTTCTGGGGGATGCGATCCTGGCCCTGCATGGCAAACTGCATCCCAGGAGGACAAAAAGGCCAGCGACCAACGGAACGCCGGGACATTAGGCGGACACCATGATTCATCCCTTGCCCCGGGCCGGCCGGCTGACATTGGCGGCTATTATCGGCCCGCCGCGCCTGATCTGGTTTGCAAAGCGACTCGGATCGGATAAAAATTAAGAAGGCAGACAATGCGGACTCCTGCATCCCCAGCCGTCCCCGGAAAGGGCCCCATGACAGAGGCGCCAACAAAGACGAAATTCCCGTGGCCCGGCCTTGGCGTTGTGCCGGTCCTGGCCGGGCTCCTTGCCATGGCCCGCTATAATTACCTGCTCTTCCACAGTCTGGTGGAAATGTTTGCCGTCATCGTGGCCGGCTCCATGTTCATGGTGGCCTGGAACGCCCGCCGGATGCGCGGCAACGACTTCCTGCTCTTCCTCGGTGTCGCCTACCTGTTCGTCGGCGGCCTGGACCTGCTGCACACCCTGGCCTATCAGGGCATGGGCGTCTTCCCCGGCTCCGTCGCCAACCTGGCCACCCAGCTCTGGATAGCGGCCAGGACCATGGAAAGCCTCGCCCTGCTGGCCGCGCCGCTTTTCCTTACCCGCCGCCTGGCCTTCGGGCCGATGCTGGCCGGCGGCGCCCTGCTCACGGCCGCGCTGCTGGCCGCCATCTTCGTCTGGCCGATTTTTCCGGTATGCTACATCGATGGTGTAGGCCTCACTCTCTTCAAGATCGCCGGCGAATACAGTATCATCACCGTGCTGCTGGCCGCCCTGCTGTTTTTCGTAAAGCAAAGGCTGGCGCTGGACCCGAAGGTTCTGCGCCAGCTTTGCCTGGCCATTGTCTGCTCCATAGCGGCCGAACTGGCCTTTACCCTGTACATCGGGGTATATGACCTCGCCAATCAGACGGGCCATCTGCTGAAACTGGCCTCCTTTTCTTTCGTCTACCTGGCCATTGTTCGCAAAGGCTTCACCGAGCCCAAGGAACTGCTGTTTCATGAGCTTTCCCAAAGCGAAAAGGCCCTGCGACTCTCCGAGCAAAAGTTTCGGTCCCTGGTGGACAACCTGGGCGCCGGCGTGGCGCTCATCAGCCCGGCCATGGAGATTCTGAGCGTCAATCCGCAGATGCGCAAGTGGTTCCCCAACATCGACCCCGCGCGGAAGCCCATCTGCTACAAGGCCTTCAACGACCCGCCCCGGCAGGGCATCTGTTCCTACTGCCCCACCCGCCAGACCCTCCAGGACGGCCTGGTCCACGAGGCCATCACCGCCACGCCGGCCGGCGCCGAAACGCGGCATTTCCATGTCGTGGCCACGCCCCTCAAGGACGAGGCTGGCCAGATGATCGGGGTCATCGAGTCGGTGGACGACATCACCGAGTTCAAACGGGCCGAACAGAAGCTGGCCCAGTATGCCGAACGCATGGCGATTCTGCAGGTCCTGGACCAGGACATCCTGGCGGCCCGCGAACCCAAGGCCCTGGCCCGGGCCGCCCTGGCCCATCTCCGGAAGATGATCCCCTGCGATGGGTGCTGCATCCTGCTCTTTGACCATGAGCACCGGGTAACCGTGCCGTTGGCCCTGCTGGCCGAATTCGACTGCCCGTTCAAGCAGGACGATACCCTGGCCTTCCAGTGCGAAACCTTCTTGGCCAAACTCAAGGCCGGCGAGACCATTACCGTCGGGGAAGTCACACACCCGGCGCCCTGCGCGGTGCAGGAGGCCCTGCGCGCCGCCGGCCTGCTCTCCTTCGTGGCCGTGCCCCTCATGGAAAAGGAAACGCTTATCGGCATGCTGGGCCTGTTTGCCAGGTCAGCCGATTTCTTCCGGCCGGAACACCTGGAACTGGCCAAGGAGGTGGCGGCGCCGGTGGCCATTGCCCTGGGCTGGGCCCGGCTCATGGAAACCCTTGCCCGGCAGCGGCGCCAGTTCCAGGATCTGGCCAGCCGGCTGGCCACGGCCGAGCAAAATCTGCGGCGCGGCCTGGCCCGCGAACTGCACGACACGGTTGGCCAGGAACTGAGCGCCTTGGGGTTGCAACTCTCGATCGTCAGGCATGTCCTGCCGCCGGACAGCGACCCCATGCTCGACCAGCGTCTGGAAACGGCCACGGGGATCGTCGAGCAGACCATTGAGCAGGTCCGGACCATCATGTCCGACCTGCGGCCGCCGGTGCTGGACGACTGCGGACTGGCGGCCGCCCTGCGCTGGGAAGGAGAAAGGGTCACCGAGTATTACGGCCCGGCCTTGGTAGTGCGGGTGACCGCCGATGAATCGCCACCGCCTCGGAGACCGGACCAGGAGATCGCCCTGTTCCGGATAGCCCAGGAGGCCATCATGAACGCGGTCAAGCATGCCAAGGCCGCAACCATTGCCGTGCGCCTGCAAGCCGAGGCCGACCGGTTGACCCTGCTGGTCACGGACGACGGCCAGGGCTTTACGCCTGGCCGGCCAGAGTCTGAAGGGTCGCGACAGAGGCTCGGCCTGATCAGCATGCGGGAAAGGGCGATGGCAATAGGCGGCCGGCTCAGCATTGACTCGAAACCGGGCCGCGGCGCCACAATCAGGGTGGAGGTGGATATCCCATGATCCGGATCCTGCTGGCCGACGACCATGCCATCATGCGGGACGGCCTGCGTTATATCCTGGGAACCCAGCCGGACATGACGGTGGTGGCCGAGGCCTACAACGGCCGGGCGGCCCTTGCGGTGGTTGCGGCCGAGGCCCCGGACCTTGTGATCATGGACATCGGCATGCCGGAGATGAACGGCATCGAGGCGACCCGGTTGATCCGGCAACTGCACCCGGGCACCCGGGTGGTCATGCTGTCGGTGTACTCCACCACCGAGCATGTCTGTCAGGCCCTGGCGGCCGGGGCCGGCGGCTATGTGCTGAAGGAGGCGGCCGGCCAGGAACTGGTGGCCGCGGTGCGGGCCGTGCATGGCAACCGCCGCTTCCTGAGCCGCAAGATCGACCCGGTTTTGGTTGACAGGTACTGCGACACACGCAGCCTGGCCAAATCACCGCTGACCCGGCTCAGCGAGCGGGAACGCCTGGTCATGCAACTCGTGGTGGAGGGCCACACCAGCGCCGCCATCGCCACCCGGCTCGGCCTCTCGCCCAAGACCGTGGAAACCTACCGCTCCCGCCTCATGCAGAAACTCGACATCCATGACATTCCCGGCCTGGTGAAATTCGCCATCCAGCACGGCCTGACCACGATTTAGCGGTCAGCGGTCAAAGGCGAATATCGAACACCGAATGTCGAACCGATGAAGTTTCTTCCGTACATTCGACATTTTTCTGTGCCTTTTTCCCACCCATCAAACTTTCCCTACAGACAGGGGGCGTCCCCTTATGCCACAATGTTACAAGACGTCCATCACAATAAAAAAGCGACAAAAAACCCTTGGCACGCCGACGGCTGGAAGGAAGACCCAAATTGCCTTACGGAAGCGCCCGCATACGAGCCCGCCTGCTTATCCCCCTGAGCCTGGCCATTCTGCTGCTGCTGGCAGGCATCTTCACCAGTGTCTACCTGCTCCAGAAAAACCACGACACCAACGAAAACCTTGAAAAAATAGCCGCCCTGGGCGAGCTTCTGCCCTCCCTGCTGGCGGACAAGGCCGGCTTGATGGAGGCCCTGGCCCCGGTCCTGCAAGAGGCTCCCGGCCTCGCCAGCGCCTGGCAGCGGCGGGACCGCGCCGGGCTGCTGCAACGGGCCGCGCCCTTGCTGGATGCCTGGCGCACCCGTTTCGGGATCAGCCACTGTTATTTCATCGCCCCGGACCATACCTGTTTCCTGCGGGTCCATCAGCCGGACCGGTTCGGCGATACCATCCACCGCCACACCCTGGCCGCGGCCGCGGCCAACAACCAGCAGGAACACGGCCTGGAGCTGGGCCCCATGGGCAAGCTGACCCTGCGGGTGGTGACGCCATGGCCCATGAACGGTAAACCCCCGAGCGGCTTTGTCGAGCTGGGCATTGATGTCCAGGCCATGACCCCGGCCCTGGCCAAGGTTATGGGCGCCGATCTTTTCTGGGCGGTCGACAAGACAAGCCTCCAGGAGATCAGGACGGGGCAGGGCGCCCTGCCGGTCGCATCCTTCCCGGATCAGGAACGCTTCGACCATGTGATCCTGGTGGCCGGCAGCGCCAAGGAAATCCCGGCGCCTTTGGCCCGCCTTCATCAACCAGCCCCATGACCAGCCCCAGGGAAACACCCTGCTCTTTACCGGGCAGGGGCGCGACTGGTGCGCCGGCCAGCTTCCCCTGCTCGACGCCGGGGGCAGGAGGGTGGGCGAAATTTTTATCCTCCAGGATATCAGCAAGGAAGCCGCCGCCCTGCGCACCCTTCTGTACGCCCTGCTGCTGATCACCGCCGCCATCGGCGGGGTCTTGTTTGTCGGCTTTTTCCTGTTTACCGGCAGCATCGAGCGCCGCCTGCTCCAAGATAACGAGACCCTGCGCCAGGAGAAGGACGCCCACGCGCAGACCGCCTGGGAACTTGAAGAACACCGGCATCACCTGGAAGAACTGGTGGCCGAGAAGACCAGTGCCCTCGAAGAAAACAACCGAGTGCTGCAGAAGGAAATCATTGACCGCCGGGGGGCGGAAAAGCGCTGGGAACGGACCTTCGACGCCATGGGCGACATCGTCACCATCCACGATGCCGAGATGCGCATCGTCCGCGCCAACCGGGCGACCAAAAAGATACTGGGTATCGACTGGCAAGAGCTGCTCGGCAGGCACTGTTACGAGGTGTTCCGGGGCGAGAACACCCCATGCGCCGGCTGCCCCGAGGCCCTGGCCCAGCACGACTTCAAGCTGCACACCACCGAGATCGAGCACCCCAACCTGAAAAAGTCCTTTCTGGTAACCGCCGCGCCCCTGATCGACGAACAGGGCCATTTCGAGGGGGTGATCCACGTGGCCAAGGACATCACCGAGCAAAAACTGCTGGCCGCCCAGCTTCGCCAGGCCCAGAAGATGGAGGCGGTGGGCACCCTGGCCGGCGGCGTGGCCCACGACTTCAACAACCTCCTGACCGGTATCCTGGGTTACGCGGAACTGGCCCTGATGGAGACGCCCGCCGACAGCCCGCTGTACCGTGATCTCTCCGAGGTGCTGGCCCTGGGCCGGCGGGGCGCCAGCCTGATCCGCCAGCTCCTGGCCTTCAGCCGCCAGCAGGCCATGGAGGCCGTTGACCTGGACCTCAACAACCTGATCACCAACCTCATGAAGCTGCTCCACCGTCTGATCCCCGAGAACATCGAACTGGAATTCGCGCCCGGCCCCGACCTCTGGCGGCTGAAGGCCGACGAGGGCCAGTTGGAACAGGTGGTGGTCAACCTGGCGGTGAACGCCCGCGACGCCATGCCGGAGGGCGGCCGGCTGGTCATCGACACCGCCAACGTCGAGCCGGATGGTGACGGTGAAAAACCTCTGGCCGCCCTGGTGCGGCTGCGGGTAAGCGATACCGGCACCGGCATGGACGAGGCGACCCGCGAGCAGATCTTCGAACCCTTTTTTACCACCAAGGAAGTCGGCAAGGGCACCGGCCTCGGCCTGTCGCTGGTCTACGGCATCGTCAAGCAGCATGGCGGCGCAATCGAGATCAAAAGCGCGCCCGGCCGGGGCACGACCTTCAGCCTGTTCTTCCCGGCCATGCAGGCGGGCGGAGACCAGGGGATGGACACGGCCGCGCCGGGGCATACCCCGCGGGGCACGGGAACCATCCTCGTGGTCGAGGACGAGGAAAGGATTCTGGAGCTGGCCAGGCGCATCCTGGAAGGCCTGGGCTATACGGTCCTGGGCACAGCCGATCCTCGGGAGGCGGAGGTTATCTTTGCGCGCTCCGGCGCCGATATCGACCTGCTCCTCTCCGATCTGGTCATGCCGGCCTGCAATGGCCGGGAACTGTATGAGCGGCTGGCGGCCCAGAAACCTGGACTCAAGGTACTCTTCATGTCCGGCTATGCGGACAACATCCTCTCGCATCAGGAGCTGGCCGAAAAGAATTTTCCCTTTCTCGGCAAACCGTTCACGGCGTCCCTCCTGGCGCGGGCGCTCCGGAACGTGCTAAACCCGGAAAAAAACAATTGATCCGCCTGACAGGGAGACCCCGAGTACGGCAGCCCTGCGCAGCGCCGACGTTGCCTGGAACAATTCACACGGGAGATTGAGATGAACTTGCGCAAGTTAACCATCGGGCAAAAAATCAAGGCCGGTTTCGGGGTCATCATCTGCCTGTTTATCCTGTTGGGCGCCTTCGGGTGCCTGGGGGTGGGCATGATCACCAATGATGCTAAGGAAGTGAATCACGCTAACCAGTTGGACGGCATCCTGACGCAAAAGGAAGTGGACCACCTGGTCTGGACCAATACCCTCGTCGCCGGCATGCTGGAGAACGATAGCAACACGGTAGCGGTGGAGCTGGATGATCATCAATGCGGCTTCGGCAAATGGTTGTATGGCGAGGGCCGTGGGCAGGCCGAGGAACTCGTGCCTTCCTTGGGGCCGCTCTTGAAAAAAATCGAGGGGCCGCACCACGATCTCCACCATTCAGCCGCGGCTATCAAGCGTGCCTTACAAAAGGCCTCGCCCGCCGGACTGGAAGAGGCGCGCAAGATTTACCTCGCCCAGACCAGCCCCGCCTTACAGCAGGTGCGGCAACTGCTTGGCGAGCTCCGCGTCGAGGCCCGCAAGCACACGATTTCCGATGCAGTGCTGGTCGGCAAGGCTGCATTCTTCGAACGCCTGACCCTCATCGCCGTGCTGGCGGCCAGCGGTCTCTGCCTGGTGCTGGCCTGGGCGAATGTCCGTGGCGTCACCACCGTGCTCACCCTGGTCTCCAATGACATCGAGGAAAACGCCCGGCAGGTTGTCGGGGCGACCGGTGAGATTCATGCCGTCAGTCGGAGCCTGCTGGATTGCGTCGGCCAGCAGGACGCCGCGCTTCAAGAAACCAGCGCCTCGCTGGAAGAAATGTCGGCCATGAGCAAAAGGACTTCGGAGTTGACCCGGGATTCCGAAAAATTGATGACCGACAATTTGCACAGATCCAAGCACTCCTTGGAGGCGCTCGATGAGCTGACCGGCGATATGGTGAAGATCGAAACGGACAGCGATGCCATCCGAAAGATAATCAATGCGATCGATGCCATCGCTTTTCAAACCAATCTTCTGGCCTTGAACGCGGCGGTGGAGGCGGCCAGGGCCGGCGAGGCCGGCGCCGGTTTTTCCGTGGTGGCCGACGAGGTGAAGACCCTGGCCGGCCGTACAGCCGAGGCGGCAAAAACCACCCAGACCCTGCTGGACGGCACGGTCACCAGGATATCAAGGAGCACAAAAGGCTTACAGCGGGTAAACCACGATTTCCAGGAGATCGTTGCCACCGCCGCGAGTATCGGTGCGAAAACCAGCGCCATTGCCGAGGCCGCCCAGCAACAGGCCATTGGTATTGAAGAGATCACCAAGGCGACACTCGCCCTGGATCGCCTGACCCAGGAACTTTCCCATTCCTCCACCAACACGGCGACGGCGGCCGACAACCTGGCGGCGCAATCCGAGGTGATGGAGGTCTTGGTTGCCGATCTCGGCTCGCTGATTCACGGGAAAAATCATGGCGGCGCCACCCAACCCGCGACATTTGCCGACGTCACCTGCTGGGTAATGAAAAATTGTCCCGCCGAGCGCCGCGATGCCTGCCCCGCCTATCCTGCCGAGGGAGGCCGATGCTGGGAGGTGACCGGCACCATGTGCGGCGGTAAAAAGCAGGGGGGCTATCAGGAAAAAATGGGCAAGTGCCGCCAGTGCGACGTCTACCAGGCGGCCCATGCCGCCGGCAATGATCGGTCGGCCCCGCCACCCGCCGGGGTTACTTGCTGGGAAATAAAAAATTGCCCCGATGCCAGACGGGCCGGATGCCCCGCCTTCCCGGAGCATGGCGGGCAATGCTGGGCCGTAACCGCCACCATGTGCGGGGGCGAGAAACAGGGATCCTATCGAGAAAAAATGGCCAAGTGCCGCCAGTGCGAGGTTTACCTGCGGTTGCACGGCCCCGGCCCACTGCAATTGCCGGATCCGCGCGTTGCCTGATTTCCGCAAAATCGGCCGGAGAGAAAGCGCTCCTGCTCGGCCCCGGATTGTCGGCAGGGGGTATCATAAGATAAAACTTCAGGCCTCCTGACCTCGACAGTTCTGTAATATGTGGATGGCCATGTTCGGGTTTGCAATGGCAGTCAAACGGAGTAAGCTACCACCGGCAAAACCGGGGGCTTGACGGTTGCCGGCCCCGCAAAGACATAATGGTTGACCATGGTACGAGGAAATAAAAAACAGACCTGCCATCCTTGTCTCGTGGTAACTATCCAGCGGAACCGCAACCCAGGTGAGTTCCCGGTCTGGCAATGCTTTACGCGGGTTCGTCCGCGACCGGGCGCAGGATGCGCAGGAGGCCGCGAACGCCTCGGAGGCGGGCAGGACGCCCGCCGAAAATGAGCGAAAGGCATTGCCAGGCCGGGAACGCTTGACTGCCGACACAAGCTGGATAGTTACGAATAAAATAGTAAAATATCTCGGAATGGATGTCCATAAGAACCTTATTTATGACAACCAAGGGATTCCTCCCCGGAGAAAAAATGGCGGATTCAACCCAGCAGACGTCCCAGGCAAAACAGATCAAGGCCTTGGAAGCCCAAGTTGCCGCTTTCCAGCAGAAGGAACAGACGTTGCTGGCCAGCGTGCAAAAATTTCAAACCCTGTACGAACGCGCCCCCCTTGGCTACCAATCCCTGGACGCCGCGGGCCACTTTCTGGAGGTGAACCAAACCTGGCTCGACACCCTGGGCTATGAGCGGCAGGAGGTGGTCGGCCGATCGTTTGCCGACTTCCTGACCCCGGCCTCCCAGGAAAGATTCCGCCGCCAGTTTCCCATGTTCCTGGCCGACGGCCAGATCAAGGGCGTCGAATTCACCATGCTCCGCAATGACGGCACCCCGCTCCCGGTCTCCTTTGACGGCAGCATCAGCCGCGACCCGGCGGGCCAATTCCAGCAGACCCACTGCCTGTTCCGGGAGTTGCGGCCCGAGGAGCAGGTGACAGGAGGTGTTTCCGGATCGCGGGATGGCGAAATCCTGAAAAACATCCTGGATTCCCTGCCGCACCCCTTCTATGTGATCAGCGCCCATGATTACACCATACGGATAGCCAACCGGGCCGCCCTGAAGGGTGCGCCGCTCGAGAACCTGCACTGCTACACCCTGACCCACCACCGCCAGAGCCCCTGCATGAGTCAGGAACACCCCTGCACCCTGGCCCTGGTCAAGAAAACCGGCAAACCGGCAATTGTCGAACACATCCATTTCGATGCGGAGAACAACCAGCGGAACATGGAGGTGCATGGCTTTCCGATATATAATCCGGCCGGCGAACTGATCGAGATGATCGAATACAGCATCGACATCACCAAGCGCAAGGAGGCGGAAAGAAAGCTCGCCCACCTGGCCACCCATGACGTTCTGACCGGCCTGCCGAACCGCGCCCTGTTCAATATTCGCCTGGAACTGGAGATGGTCCATGCCAGCCGGAACAAACAGAAGATCGCCGTCATGCTCCTTGACCTGGACAGATTCAAGCAGGTGAACGACACTCTCGGCCACGGGGTTGGTGACCGGTTGCTGCAGGCCGTGGCCGGCATCCTGCAAAAACAGACGCGCAAAAGCGACACCATCGCCCGCCTGGGAGGGGATGAATTCCTGGTGCTGCTTCCCGAGGTGGACGATGGCGAAGCGGTTGAAGGCGTGGCCTGCAACCTGCTTGCGGCACTGACGCGACCGATCCATCTGGAAGACAGGGAAGTGCAAATCAAAGCCAGCCTGGGGTTCGCCCTGTTCCCGGACGACGGCAAAGACGGCGAAACCCTGATCAGGCTGGCCGACACCGCCATGTACCAGGCCAAGGCCAGCGGCGGCGGGATCTTCAGGATGTACGCTGAACGCGAAGGTACTGAGGGGCACAAAACCTTGGTGCCCCTGCCGCCTATCCCCTGATCAACCCCAGCAGCTCCCGGGTTCGCCTTTCCATCAGCCCCTGGTCGCCCCGGGTTTCCACGTTGAGCCTGAGCACCGGTTCGGTGTTGGACATGCGGACATTGACCCGGAAGTCAGCACCCTCAAAGCTCAGGCCGTCGGTGTAGTCCTTCTGGCCGGGGAAACCGGCGCAGTAGTCCTCCACCCGGGCGATGGCCGCCTCCGGGTCGGCCACCCGGCTGTTGATCTCGCCGCTCACCGGGAATGCGGCCTGCCGCTCGCGAACCAGATGGGAGAGCGGGCGGCCGCTTTTGGAGAGAATTTGGGCCACCAGCAGCCAGGGGATCATGCCCGAGTCGCAGTAGGCGAAGTCGCGGAAGTAGTGGTGGGCGCTCATCTCGCCGCCGTAGACCGCGTCCTCGGCCCGCATGCGCTCCTTGATAAAGGCGTGGCCGGTCTTGCTCATCACTGCCTTGCCGCCCGCCTGGGCCACAAGCTCTTGGGTGTTCCAGACCAGCCGGGGGTCGTGGATGATCTTGCCGCCCGGGGCCTTCTCCAGCATGGCCTGGGCCAGCAGCCCCACCATGTAATAGCCCTCGATGAAGCCGCCGGTCTCGTCGAACAAAAAGCAGCGGTCGCAATCGCCGTCCCAGGCAATGCCGAAATCAGCGCCGTGCGCCACCACGGCCTGGCTGGTGATGGCCCGGTTTTCAGGCAGGAGCGGGTTTGGCACACCGTTCGGGAAGGTGCCGTCCGGTTCGGCCTGCAGGGTAATGAAGGAGAAGGGCAGCCGCTTTTTGAGTTCTTCGATAATCGGCCCGGCGCAGCCATTGCCGCAGTTGGCAACAATCTTTAGGGGCGAGAGCGCGGCAACGTCCACGTAGCCCAGCAGATGGTCGATATAGGCCGGGCGAATGTCACGCTGCTCCAAACGACCCGATTTCTCAGCCCGTATCCTCTCACCCTGCGCGGCCAGACGGCCGATCTCCATGAGCCCGGTGTCGCCGGATATGGGCCTGGCACCGGCCCGCACCAGCTTCATGCCGTTGTACTCGGCCGGATTGTGGCTGGCGGTCACCATGACACCGCCATCGACCCGCAGATGGAAGGTAGCAAAGTAGACCTCCTCGGTGCCGCACATGCCAATGTCAATAACATCGACCCCGGCCGTGAGAAATCCCTCGACCAGGGCCCTGGATATCGCCGGGCTGGAGAGGCGGATGTCGTGGCCGACCACCACCTGCCGAGGCGTCAGCTTGGCGCTGTAAGCCTGGCCAATGGCAAAGGCCAGCTCTTCATTCAACTCCTCCGGCACCCGGCCGCGGAGGTCATAAGCCTTGAAACAGGACGGGATCTCTGGACTTGGTGCGGGCATGGTCAATGGTCCTTGGCAAAGGGGGTTTCCGTGGGGTATGTTTCGTTTTTGCAGTGGCAAAGGGGCAAAGGCACATAGGCAGAAGGCACAGAGTTTTGAAAAAATTTTCTGCTCGATATGTTTTTAACTTTGTGCCTTCTGCCTTTGTGCCTCTGTGCCTTATCTTTTTTACCAACTCAACTCTGGAATTGCCATGAGTATTGTGGAAAGCCAAGAACTGTTCAGCCAGCTTGCCGATCTTTACGCCCGCATGGAACAGGCCTATGATCAGGTGGCCGGCGCCCTTGACTTCTCCTGCCAGGGCTGCCCGGACAATTGCTGCGACAGCTTCTTCCAGCACCACACCTACGTCGAGTGGAGCTATCTCTGGGAAGGACTTAAGGGATTGGCGCTGGAAAAACGCGCGGCGATTGAGGAACGGGCCAAGGCTTACGTGGGGCACTTACTGCAACTGACCGCCGCCGGTGAGAACCCGGTGATCATGTGCCCGTTGAACGAGGATGGGCTCTGCACCCTGTACCGGTATCGCCTGATGATCTGCCGCATGCACGGCGTGCCCTCTTGGTTCCTACTGCCGGACGGGCGCAGTAAAGAGTTTCGTGGTTGTTTCCGCTGCCAGGAACAAATCGCAGGTCGCGCCGACTTCCCAAGCGTGGACCGCACCCCCCTGCTCCGCGAGTTGGCCGACCTGGAACGAGCGCTGCTGACCGCAGCAGGACGGCCGCTGCCCCGGGTCAAACTGACCATTGCGCAGATGATTGTTGCCGGTCCACCTTCGGTGGGCCGGCAGCTCAAGGCTGAAAGCGAAAAAAGACAGTAGCTATCCAGCGGCACCGCAACCCGGGTGAGTTCCCGGACTGGAAATGCTTTTCGCGGGTTCGTCCGCGACCGGGCGCAG
>MNYK01000031.1 GCA_001873115.1 Desulfobacterales bacterium CG2_30_60_27
CGGGGCAAACAGGCAGGCTTGCGCATGATTCACGCCACCACAATGTTAATCAGGCGATTGGGCACGACAATGACCTTGCGGATCCGGATGTCGTTGATGGCCTTGATGACCTTGTCGTCTTGCAAGGCCCGAGCCTTGATCTCCGCCTCGCTGGTGCCCGGCGCGACCAGCAGCCGGCTGCGCACCTTGCCGTTCACCTGCACCACCAGGGTGATCTCCTCCTCGCGGATCAGATCCTGGTCAAAGGTCGGCCAGACGGTCCGGGTCAAGGGGGTGGCGTGGCCGGTCATCTCCCACAGCTCCTCGGCCAGGTGAGGAACCATGGGGGAGAGGAGCAGGAGGATGCTCTCCATGGCCTCGGCCACGGCCCAGTCGTCGGGCCGCTCCGTCGTTCCCTCCGCCACTTGGGCGGACAGCAGGTTGAAGAGTTCCATCACCGCGCTGATCGCCGTGTTGAAATGGAAGTTGTTGTCGATATCGCTCGTCACCTTATCGATGGTCTGGTGCGTTTTGCGGCGCAGCACCCGACCGACCTTGTTCAAGGTCGTGGCGTCGCGATCCTGACTCTTGGCCAACAGGGCCAGGTTGGCGGCCACGAAGCGTTGAATCCGGCCCAGAAAACGGGCCGCACCGTCCACGCCCTGATCGCTCCACTCCAGGTCGCGTTCCGGTGGCGCGGCGAACAGGCTGAAGAGGCGCACCGTATCGGCGCCATACTTGCCGATCAGGTCATTGGGGTCCACCACGTTGCCCTTGGACTTGCTCATCTTGGTGCCATCCTTGATGACCATGCCCTGGGTGAGCAGATTGACAAACGGTTCGTCCACCGTGAGATAACCAAGATCCCGCATGACCTTGGTGAAGAAGCGGGCGTAAAGCAAATGAAGGATGGCGTGCTCCACCCCACCGATGTACTGGTCCACCGGCAGCCAGTGGTCCACCGCCTGCCGTTCCAGAGGGCCATCCAGGTAATGCGGGCAGGCGTAGCGGGCGAAGTACCAGGATGATTCGACAAAGGTATCCATGGTGTCGGTTTCCCTGCGCGCCGGGCCGCCGCAGGTTGGACAGGTGGTCTTATGGAACTTCTCCAGGGTGTGCAGGGGCGATTTGCCGCTGCTGTCCATTTCGATCTCCGTGGGCAGCACCACGGGCAACTCGGCGGCCGGCACCGGTCTGGCGCCGCATTTTTCGCAGATAATCATGGGGATGGGCGCGCCCCAGTAACGCTGCCTGGAGATGCCCCAATCCCGCAACCGATAGGTAGTGCGGCCGTGGCCAAACCCCTTTTCTTCAACGTGCCGCGTGATGGCCGCCTTGGCCGCCGTCGAGGTCAGGCCGTCAAAGGCGCCGGAATTTACCAGCAGGCCGGGCGCCTCAAAGGCCTCGGTCATGCTGATCGGGTCCAGGGTGCGGTCCTCGGGTTGGATAACCACCCGGACGGGCAGGTCGTATTTTCTGGCAAACTCAAAATCCCGCTGGTCATGGGCCGGCACCGCCATAACCGCGCCGGTGCCGTACTCCATGAGCACGAAGTTGGCCACGTACACCGGCACCTGCTCGCCGGTAAAGGGGTTTGTGCAATAACGGCCGGTAAAGACCCCGGCCTTGCCCATCTCCTCATCCGGCTTCTGACGCCGCTTGGCGAGTTTGGTGCTCTGCACGAAGTCGCGAACCAAGGCTTCCTGCCCGGTCCCCTGGATCAGTTCTTCCACCAAAGGATGCTCCGGGGCCAGGGACATGAAGGTGACCCCGTGGATGGTATCCGGCCGGGTGGTAAAAATCGTGAGCGTCCGGTCAAGGCCGGCCACCGCGAAGTCAAGCTCAACGCCCTCGCTCTTGCCGATCCAGTTGCGCTGCATGGTGAGAACCTTTTCCGGCCAGCCGGTCAGCTTGTCGCAGTTGGCCAGCAGTTCCTCGGCATAGGCGGTGATCCGGAAGAACCAGCCGTTCATCTCCCGTGGTTCCACCAGCTCGTCACAGCGCCAGCAAGCCCCGTCGATGACCTGCTCGTTGGCCAGCACGGTCTTACAGGTCTCGCACCAGTTCACCGTGGTGACCTTCTGGTAGACCAACCCCCGGTCGAACATCTTGGTAAAAAGAAGCTGTTCCCAGCGATAGTACTCCGGCTTGCAGGTGGTAATTTCGCGGTCCCAGTCGTAGCTGAAGCCCATGCGCTTGAGCTGCGTTTTCATGTAGGCGATATTTTCGTAGGTCCATTTGGCCGGATGGGTGTTGTGCTTGATGGCGGCGTTTTCCGCCGGCAGCCCGAAGGCGTCCCAGCCCATGGGGTGCATGACATTGAAGCCACGCATCCGCTTGTAGCGGGCCACCACATCGCCGATGGTGTAATTGCGTACATGGCCCATGTGAATGCGGCCGGATGGGTAAGGAAACATCTCCAGGAGATAATATTTCGGGTGGTCGGCCTGCTGGGAGGCCTGAAAGGTCTTGCTCTCCTGCCAGCGCTCCTGCCATTTGTGCTCAATGGTCTGAAAGTCGTAGTGCAGGCTGTCCTTGTTCACCATGGTCATTTCCGCGCCAGAGGTTGGTTGGTTTACATCCGCTCCCCGTATTCGGGACGGGCCGGATTTTCAAAGGTGGTGTACTGCGCCAGGAAGGTCAGCTCAATGGTGCCAGTGGGGCCGTTACGCTGTTTGCCGATGATCACCTCGGCCGTGCCGCGCCTGGGGTTGTCTTCGCTCTTATTGTATACCTCGTCCCGATAAATGAAGCAGATGAGGTCGGCGTCCTGTTCAATGGCCCCGGATTCACGCAGGTCGGATAGCTGCGGCCGTTTGTCGGTGCGCGACTCCAGGCTGCGGTTGAGCTGGGAAAGGGCGATGACCGGGATGTGCAGTTCCTTGGCCATGGCCTTCAGGGAGCGGGAAATCTCGCTGATCTCCTGTTCGCGCCGCTCGGATGAACTCCGGCCGCGCATGAGTTGCAGGTAGTCCACCACGATGAGGCCGATGTTGTGCTCGGTCTTTAAGCGCCGCGCCTTGGCCCGCATCTCCAACACCGACAGGGCCGGGGTGTCGTCGATAAACAGGGGCGCCTCATGCAGGATGCCGGCGGCCCTGGTCAGCTTCGGCCAGTCGTGCTCCTGGAGCGAGCCTGTCCGTAACCTTTGCGCGTCCACCCGGCTCACCGAGCAGAGCATGCGCATGCCCAGTTGTTCGCAAGACATCTCCAGGCTGAAGACGCCCACCGGCACCTTTCTCTCAATAGCGGCATTCTGGGCAATGTTCATGGCCAGGGCGGTTTTGCCCATGCTTGGCCGGCCGGCGATGATGATCAGGTCGGAAGGCTGCAACCCCGCGGTTTTCCGGTCGAATTCCGGATAACCGGTAGACACGCCAGTGATCAGTTCCTTGCGCTCGAAGAGTTTTTCCACCATCTTGAAGGTATCGTTGATGATGGTACTCATGGGCAGGAAGGCCTGATCGCTCTTGGCGCGGGATATTTCGAAGATGGTCTGCTCGGTCTCGTCCAGCAGGCCGTCGATATCGTCCTGCTCCTCGTAACAGCGGCCGGCGATTTCCGTGGTGGTGCTGATCAGGCGCCGCAGAATGGATTTTGCCCGGACGATTTTGGCATAAAAGGCGATATTCGAGGCAACGGGAACGATGTTGGTGAGGGTGGCGAGATAGGCTGGCCCGCCCGCCCCTTCCAGGTGGCCGCTGTCTTTCAGATGATTGGTGACGGTGATGATGTCCTGTGGCTCGCCCTTGTCGAACAGGCCGAGCATGGCGGCGTATATCGCCTTATGGGCATCGCGGTAGAAGTCGTCGGGCGTAAGAAACTCCACCGCCCGCACCAGGATGCCCTGCTGCAGGAGGATGGAGCCCAGCACGCATTGTTCCGCCTCCAGGTTCTGGGGCGGAACCCGACGGCTGGCTGACAATTGCTGGATGCTAGGTTCCATGGCAGCGCGACCCCCCGAAGGGCGGGCAGAGGGTTCTGGTAGTGGTGACGGCACCTCGGACAGATGAGCCGCCGCGGCCCCGCTCCAACAATCTAATGGCTATTCAGCGGCGATGGGCACGACCTGAACCTTGATTTCGGCGGTGGTCTGATAGGCGATCTTCACCAGCACCGAGGTTTCGCCGAGGGTGCGAATGGGCTCGGTGAGCTGGATACGCTTCTTGTCGATGTCGATGCCCAGGGCTGCGAGCTTTTCAGCGATGTCGGCGGAGGTGATCGAACCGTAGAGTTTGTTTTCTTCGCCCACCCGCTGGGCAATGACCACGGTAGCGCCGGCGATTTTCTTGGCCATTTGCTCGGCCTCCTCGCGCTGTTTGGCCTTGCGGGCCTCGATGGAGGCTTGCTCCTGAGCCAGGATGGCCTTGTTTGCCTTGGTGCTGAACAACGCCTTGTTCGCCGGGAACAGGTAGTTGCGGGCATAGCCGGGTTTGACCTTGACGATATCGCCTTCCTCGCCCAGGGTTTCGATGGTTTCCTTGAGAATGACTTCCATATTTGCTCCTCCAAGATATCGCTTCTCCCCGCAGGCCGGGTCACCCCATTATAGGGGATTTTCCTTTAGACTGCGAGGCTTTCTGAAATCGGCCCAGACATCGGCCACACCGGTAACGATCACCACCAGAATGCCATATCCCTGCACGAGCAGGAGAATATAAGCGAGCACCCGCAACGGCCGGGGTAACCGCCACTTCCTAAGCAGGGACGAGATCACGGCCACCCCCTGTAAAAAATAGAGGGCCGCCAATACCATGAGCACGTTGGTGCCCGCCAGGCCGATGGCCGGTATGGGCAGGAGCACGGCCACGGTCCCGGCGATCACGGCCCACACCAACGACTCGGGCAGCCTCCAGGTGCGGAGATCCTGCCACGGAATCAGGCCCGGCGCCAGGCGGCGCATGAGCAGGCTGCCCATGCCCAGGATGGCCCAAACCTGGAAGAGCATGGTTGCCAGCAGCATACCCGGCAAAAAATGGGGCAGCACATCGCGTACCTGCCGGAAGGCGGCGGCCAGGCTGTTTAGCGTGTCCGCTGGCAAACCTTCCGCTTTGCCGATGTTCATGTAGCTCTCTGCCAAAAGAGCCATATCCGTATCCAAGCCAGTCAGGAGTTCCTGATAAGGATTGGCACCGGCCAGCCAGCCCGCCATGAACCAGAGGGCGAGATAACCGACTAACAGGGCAACGGCACCCCGGAAACTTGCCGCCTCGGCAGAGTGGCCAGCCCGGGCGGATTGCGCCAGGGAGAAGCCAAGCGGCAACAGGGCGAAGGTAAAAGGCAGGCTTTTAAGCGAGCCGGCCACCAGGAGAATGGCCGCCGCGATCCCCAGCGCCCTGACAATGAGGGCCATACCCTTTTTCTGACTGTGAACCAGCAGGGCATGGAAGACCGGCAGAGGCGTGATCACGTACAGCCAGCCAAAAAATTCCGGCAGGGCATTGGGCAGGGTGAAGATAGCCACCGCCACCGCCAGGTCCCTGATGGACAGGGGCTTCTTAATGGTCATGTCCCTGATGCCCGAACCACCCAGCCGCTGGCACCAGGCTGGCGCCCCGGCTTAGAAATTGAGGTGGCCGGCATACGGCAGCAGGGCGATCTGCCTGGCCTTCTTAATGGCGTCGGTCACCTGGCGCTGGTGCTTGGCGCAGGTACCAAAAATCCGCCTGGGGATTATCTTGCCCTGGTCGGTGACAAAGTGACGCAGGGTCTTGATCTCCTTGTAGTCAACGAACTGGCTTTTATCACTGCAGAACCGGCAGGCCTTGCGACGGCTGAAGGTCTGTTTTCTCCGCTGCTGTTGCTGTTGCTGCTGCATAATCTTTTTCCTCTATGGTGAAATCCGCTGGCCTGGATCGGCAGAAACCGTCGCCGCCCGGGATCATGGCCCATGACGGCAAGGCCGTCTTCAGTTACGCATCGGCCTCGACATCGTTTCCCGGTTGCTCCGCACCGGCTTCGTCGACGGTCCCGGCCGCGGCGGTCACGGACTCCTCGTCTTTATCCACTTCCGGGTCAGGGATATAGGCGGCCTGGGTCTTGACGGTCATGTACTTCAGCACCTGATCGTCAATCCGGAAGACCCGCTCGATCTCCTGAACCGCCTCGGGCCGGCCGGCGTACTCAATATAAAGGTAGTAACCCTGGCCTTCTTTCTGGATGAGATAGGCGAGCTTTTTTACGCCCCAATGGTCGACCCGGAGAGGGGTGCCTCCGAACTGCTGGATGATGCCGGTGGTTTTCTCGGCGATGGCACTGATTTTTTCCTCGCCCGCGCCGGGGCGAATAATACAGATGGTCTCGTATCTGCGCATGTGGTTTCCTCCTCGTGGACTTGTGGCCCTCGCTTTCTGTCTTTATGCGGAGAGCAAGGAGAGGTTACTTCTCTGTCTATTCCAAATACCGTTCCCTTATCAGGGAGAATGAAGATGCACCTGATACCATAGTTTTCTTTGCAGTGTCAACGATTTTTTGCCTGCTCCCAGCCGCGCAGCAAAGTGTCCGGGTCGGCCTCGGCAAGCCTCTGGCCCTGTTCGGTCATCATGTCCTCCATTCTGATAAAACGGCGAATGAATTTTGTGGTAGCGCCATGCAGGGCATCCTCGGCGCTGGCCCCGAGGCGGCGACCGAGATTGACCGCGGTAAAGAGAATGTCGCCAAGCTCTTCAAGCACCAGGGCCTGATCGCCACTGGCCATGGCCTGTTTCAGTTCTCGGACTTCCTCGTCAAGTTTGTCGAAAATCATGGTCATGGCGGGCCAGTCAAAGCCGGCATGAGCGGCCCGTTCCGATACCCGCTGGGCCCGGCGCAGGGCGGGCAAGGTGCCGGGCACGGCATTCAGGAAATGCGGGGCGCCATTTTTTTTGCCTTCCTGTTCCTTGGCCTTGATGGCCATCCACAGCCGCTTCTGCTCCTCAATGGACTCCACCGTGGCATCGCCGAACACATGCGGGTGGCGGCGGATCATCTTCTGACAGATGGCTTCTATGGCGTCGGCTGCGTCGAATTCTTCCTGCTCCTCGTAGATTCTGCAAAGAAAAAC
This sequence comes from Desulfobacterales bacterium CG2_30_60_27, assembly GCA_001873115.1. Taxonomy (GTDB): domain Bacteria; phylum Desulfobacterota; class Desulfobulbia; order Desulfobulbales; family CG2-30-60-27; genus CG2-30-60-27. The sequence goes on from MNYK01000031.1 coordinate 7,022, forward strand.
GATCTGAAACAGCAGATCGCCCAGTTCCTCCCGCACATGACCTGGCTCACCAACATCAATGGCCTCGGCCAGTTCATGGGTTTCCTCGATGAGGTATGACTTTAAGGAGACGGCGGTCTGTTTCCTGTCCCAGGGACAGCCGTCCGGGGCACGCAGGCGGGCGACAATCTCCATGAGATCAAGAAAGCGTCTGCCGGTATCATGGGTCATGATGGCTCCTGGAACAGGGAATAAATTCATGCTGAACATGGGACCTTTTACCGGAAAAAATTTACTATACCAGGCAGAGAGGCGATTGAGAAGGGGGCCGCGGGTATGGGCAGGTTTTGTTTGTCCCTGACAAAATTAAGACTGGATTCTTTTAATCGTACAGCCTATTCTATAACTACTACTTAGGTGATGATTGTCTCACTTTATAGAATTATACGCAGACGGAGGGGTATTCTTTTTCCATGTACTGGCCAAGGCGTGGCCGGACTTAGATGCATGTGTTCCGGATTTTACCATCAATTTATCGGCCAGGGCGGTGATGTCCGCCCTATGGAGTTTTTTTTAAAAAAAAGATGGAGACCTCTTGCAAAAAAAAATAGTTTATTGTATATAATCGTTACTAAAGGATAAAGATTTTCTAGTAAGTTCCCGCACCGGACCTCACTGCTTTTTTTTGTTTTAAAAATGTAAAATAAAATGATAGAATTTTGTCAGGGAAGGAATCTGACTTGTCATGGCGGTCGGTATGTCGGATTTTTTCTGAAGATATAAAACCTATTTTTAGACGGGGTGTAACATGGCTATCAAAAGTAAGAAGACAAAAACCAAAACAGCATCAACGGCCAAGGCGAACCGGGAAAGAAAGGAGAAGAAGATTCTCCTGGAAAAGCACAAGGATATTGCCAGGATAGACCAGGAGTCCAAGCGGACTCATGGCTGGTATGTACGTGTGCGCTTTAAGGGAACGACGCATTCCAAATTCTTCTCGGATGGCAAGTGCGGGGGCCGCTATTCGAGTCTGTTGGCCGCCCTGGCCTGGCGGAATGAGATCGAGGCGACCCTTGGCAAGATCCGCACGGACAAGCATATTGTCACGGTGAGCCACACCACCACCGGCGTGGTCGGCGTGCGGTTCAACGAAAAGCTGCACCGTTACGAGGTGAGCTGGGTGGACAGCCAGGGCAAGCAGGGCAAAACCTCGGTCTCCATCGTCAAGCATGGCAAACAGATAGCCCTGGCCAAGGCCTGCCAGATCCGGAAGGAAAAGGAAGCCGAACGACTGGTCGCCTGACCTGTATCCTGGGCCGTCAGTTTTTCACATCTTTTTTCACAATCAATACGCATTGTAGACTGCCGGGCACTATTTCCCGGCAGTCTTTTTTTTGTGGGGGCTTCCTTTTCTTTTGCAAAAGGCTCAAAAGGAACAACTTTTTTTGAGCGGTTACCGTTACCCTGCCAAACGGGCCGCTTGCCCTCTCGGCAGGAGTTCAATGGCCAGAATTACGCACTTGAGTAATAGCGGGCTTGGCGCGGTCCTAACATACTTCCAAGTAAATTCACGATAAATGTTTGAAATTGCGCAGCCAAAAATTTTAAGCGAATATCGAACACTGAATGTCGAATCATGAAGTTTTGTTTCGGGCCGCTGACAACATGTTACGAACGTCAAAATCAAGCAACCGCTTCCCAAGATTGATTTCCTTGTTCTCCTTCGACATTCATCATTCCTTGTTCGATATTCGATATTCGCTTTTGTCTTTGGCAATAATTGGTGAAAAGTTACTTTATGATAAACCGCCGCGGCAGGCGGCGTGCGGCGCTACAGTCTAAACAACCTGAGTGGTACGAGGGGGGAAAAAAGACCGCTCAGGTAACTATCCAGCTTGATGACGGAATGGAATGAAAATCACAGTATGTAACTGTTCAGCAGTGCCGCGGATGCCAGGAAGAGGTCTGCGAAGTGTGCTATTGCACATGAGCAGGCCGATGACAACGCAGATGTGGTGCTGCTGGACAGTTACCCGCTCAGAAGATAAAATCGGCGGGCTGGATGCCATAAATCGCTGGATTCATGGACTGTTTGATATGATGCTTAAAATCTCCCGTGCCAACATCGCGTTCCCCCAGGTCAATGACTGCCCCCTTGCGGTAGCCACCCGCCCCGTCCGCCTCCAGCAGAACCACAGCGGGTCGTAGCCGCTCTTTGACCCTTTTGCCGGTCGATTTAATGACCAGCCCCAGTTGATTGTTCCGCAATTCTAGCAGGGTCCCGACGGGGTATGGCCCGACCATGTTGATGAAGACCTTGAGAAGAATGGGGTCGAAATCCTTGCCAGCGCCCTCCATCATCAGACGGATGGCCCGATCGGCGCTAAGCGCGGTTGGTCGGTATTTACGGGGCGAGGTGATGGCGTCGAAGACATCGGCGAGGGCGAGGATGCGGCCGAAGAGGCTCAGCGGCTTGTTTCTTGAAGTCCGCGGATAGCCGGAGAGATCATACTTCAAGTGATGCTCGAAGGGCGGCAACAGAATTCTGGCCTTCATACCCTGGGGGGCATGCAGCCTTAAAATCTGCCGGACGGAGTTCAGCGAGTGGTGCTTGATCTCCTCGAACTCTTCGGCGGTAAGCCTGCCTTCCTTGTTGATGATCTCCAGGGGGATATCCACCTTGCCGAGATCATGGAACAGACCACAGATCCCGAGTTTTTCGAGCGAAGCGGGCGACAGATGAATGCGAGCGCCAAGACACATGGCCAGGATGGCGACATTGACGGAATGGGTATGGGTGTAGTCGTCATAATCCCGGATGGTGCTCATGCCGATCAGGACCGGCTCATCCGCCAGGATGAGGTCCACCATCTTCTGGGCGACGCGCACCGCCTTGCGGATCCCCACCGACTTCCGTGCCGTGATCTTCTGGGTCACATCCTGAAGGGAAAAAATGGCCTGGGAGTATGTGCGCAACCCTCTCTCCCGCCGTTCAAGGCCGGCTTCGGCAAAGTTCGCCTCTTCCTGGATAACCGCTACCCAGGAAAATTTCGCAGGCACCTGGTCGGCCAGGTAAAGCAACGGGAAAGGCTCACGCTCGGCAACAAGCAACAGGCGGGTCAGCGCCAGCACCTCCGCGGGGGTAATTTCCAGAACACGGGAATAAAACCGCAACCCCGGCAACTCGAGCCTCTCCAGAAGATCGACGACCTGATTAAGCAGCGCGGCATTCCGGTTGAGGTAAGGAACCTTTTCGGACTGCAGGAAAACCCGTTGTCCGGAAATCTGCAGGATAATCTCATCCGTATAGGCGCCAATCCGACGCAGGATCTGGACAAATTCTGCCGCCAATTCGAGGAGCAGACGGGAGTTGTCATCATGGATCTTGGCCGTCTGGATCAGGCGATGCAGAACATGCAGGAAGTCCTCTTGCAATAAGGACAGGGCCGCGATGGCGCCATCCTTTACCTGGAGATCATCCGCCATAAGGTCACACCTCCGCGTCCTTCACCGCCGAACGGACAACCGGGAAAATACTGCCGGCCGCCCGGGCCAGAATCGCTTCGGCCTCTGGCATCCCCAACCGCCGGAGCGCGACCACCGCCCCGCGCCGGTACCGCGGTTTGCCAAAGCCTTTAAACCAGTTCCAACCTTGCCCAAGCAGCACCCTCCGCAAGAAAGGAAGGCAAGGCAATCCGCCACACCGCCCCAGGGCGTCGAACGCAAGGACAAGGCTGTTCACATCGACCGTTATGGACCGACTTTTTGCCAGGTAATCCATGAGTAGTCTTTCGGCCTGGGCATTTTTTTCACGGCCCAGAAAACGGAAGGCCATTTCGCGGATGACGCTGGCATGGTCGTCGATCAGGGGGAAGACCTCCCGGATCTCGCGGCCCGCCCCCTGTAAAAAAACGCGGACCGCGGACCGCCGAACCATTTCGGAGGAGTGGCGGATGAGTTTTTGCAGGGTCTGACCGGCGCGCTGACCAGGCAACCGGCCTAGTATTGGCACCAGCTTTTCGATAACCGGGTCATCAGCGGATTTGAAAATTTTTTCGAGCGGCAGCAAGTCACGACCGGCCAGCATCTCAATGGCATCATGGAGAAGTTGCTCCAGGACGGGCGAGCTAACCTGAACAAGCAACGGCGCCAGAGAGCCGATGGCGACCGGATCGAGCAGGCTCAGCATCTTGCGGAGCAGAACGCAGCGCTCCTGGTTGCTGGTGTCAAGGCCGGTCAGTAGTTGGCAAATGCCAGACATGCCATCCAGCGAAGAGACATCCCGGAAAAAATTTTCCAGCATCGGCACGATCCAGGGGGTCGCACTCTGACTGGTCATCATGAGAACCCTGAGGTTCTCCAGCATATTCAGGCCGGATTCCAACTCACCATGGGCAAGGACGATGTAAAATTCATCCCGAAGAAGGGACAGGGTTGTTTCGAAATCCTCCTGCCTGCACTGGCCCTGAAGAATAATGATCAGGACATCCAACACCCCCTCGTTGGTTTCCTTGGTTTCCTCGGCCAGCACCATGTGCCGCAAGGCCTGTTCCTCAACAGCGGTCAACAGACAGGGTTGAGTCTCCTCGAATTTCTCCGCCATCCCTTCAAAGGGCGGGGCGTCCACGTCTTCCGCCACCGCCATCTCCCGGCTGTAGACGAATCCACGGTTCAGGGAGCGTAAATCCAAGGTGCCGTCCGCATCCCACAAGACATCGGCAGCTTCATAACGCAGATGCGGCAGGCTCAGATCCCATAAGGCGGTAACCACGTCGCCGCCCGCCTCTTCCCGTTGCTCCTTATAGGTGTGCAGCACCTGAAAGAAGGCAACGATCTCGTCCAGGGCGATGCCTTCCATGAATTCCAGCCAGGTAATGCCGTCCTTGAAAAGCGAAAAGGCCAACCCTGCAGCGGCCCGGTCTTCATGCACCGACTGCCCTTCATACAGCAAAGCGTCCTTGACGACATCAAAACGCAGACTGCCGTATTTAGCCAGGAAGACTTCCAGGCCAGCCTTGACATTGCTCATGAATTTCTGGGTGATATTGTGGTCGGCGGGATAGAGGGCGTAGTTTTTCATGGCGGTCAGGAACAGGGCAACCATGTTCCTGACGTCCTTCAACTCGTCCGCCCCGGGAGATGGCAAGGAAGGTTTTGTGCCGTCTTGAGCCATGATTTTCATCATACCCCGTCATCCCGGCTTTTAACACTGGACAAAATCATAACTATCCAGGGGCACCGCAACCCGGGTGAGTTCCCGGGCTGGCCATGCTTTGCGCGGCTTCATCCGCGACCGGGCGCGGGATGCGCGGGAGGTCGCGAACGCCCGCCGAGAATGAGCGTAAGGCATGGCCAGCCCGGCAACGCTTAACTGCCGACACAAGCTGGACAGTTACGTTTGATGAAGTTTTTTGCTGACCGCTGACCGCGTTCATCTGAAAACATGGTTGCCAGATGGACAGCTAATTGCCCGTCCGTCCGGAGTGGCTCATGGAGCGGATGATGTCCGACTTGCCCACTACCCCCACGAGCCCGCCGTCCGCCAGCACGGGCAGTGTGTGCACGCCCTTTTCGGACATGATGGTGGCGATCTCGTCCAGGGGCGTGTCCGGCCCGATGGTGACCGATTCCAGGCAACAGATGTCGGCCACCGTGGTGCCGGTCATCTTCTTGATTTCCTGATCCAGCTTATGAGGGCTTTTCAGAAAGATCACCGAGTCGAGAATGGAAAGCACGGTGGGGATGTGGAAGCGTTTGTTCTGATCGATGAGGTCGTTCTCCGTGACCACGCCAACAAAAACGCCAGCCGCATCCACCACCGGCGCGCCGCTTATGTGCTTTTCCCACAGCACGGCGGCCAGCTCTTCCACCGGCATGGCAAGCGGTACGGTGATCACCTCGCGGCTCATGATATCCTTGGCCTGCAACATTCTATTCTCCTTTATTAGTAACTACTCAGGTTGTTTAGTCCGTTGGACTGTAGCGGCTCACGCCGCCCGGGGCGATTTATCATAAGGTAACGTCCAACGGACCGCAATCCGCCAGTTCAGTCAGCACCTTGGGCAACGCATCGGCCACTTCCGAGGCCAGATATCCGCGGCGCATATGCACGGCCAGCCGGTCGGCGGCCAGGCCGTGGGCAAAAACCCCCAGGCAGGCGGCCTCCCACGCCCCGCAGCCCTGGGCCAGCAACCCGCCGATGAGACCGGTGAGCACGTCGCCCATTCCACCGGCGGCCATGCCGGCGTTACCGCTTGAATTCACCGCCACCCGGCCGTCCGGGGCCGCGACCACGGTAGCCGCCCCCTTCAATACCAGGATAACCCCATGTTCCCGGGCAAAATGGCTGGCCATGGCGAGGCGATCGGCCTGCACCTCCGTCACGCCCTTGCCAAGCAACCGGGCCATTTCCCCGGGATGCGGCGTCAGTATCCGCGGGGCCGACGCCTGGCTGAGCAGGTCAATATGACCCGCCAGGCAGTTGAGGCCATCGGCATCCACCACCATGGGCAATGCAATCTCCCGGTACAGGGTGATTACCAGGTCCATGGTTTCCCGGGCAGTGCCGAGCCCCGGACCCATGGCCACCGCCTGTTTACCGGCCAGGGCCTCGCGCATCGCCGCCAGGCTGGCAACAGAGAGATAACCCGCACCCGAACCTGGCATGGGCAAGCTCATAGTCTCAGCCTGGGCAATTTCGAAAACCAGATTGAGGTCCGTGGGCACGGCCATGGACACCAGGCCGGCGCCGGCGCGCAAGCCGGCCCGAGCGGCTAGCAGGGCCGCGCCGGTCTTGCCCGTGGAACCGGCCACCAACAACAGATGGCCGCAGGTACCCTTGTGGGCCGTAGGCAGCCTGCGGGGCAGCAAAGCGCCCATGGCGTGAGCCTCCAACCCTTCCAGAAATGGCCCGACCTGTTCTTGGGCCGCGGGCGGGATGCCGATGTCGACAATCTCCAGCACACCGGCCAGTTCACGGCCCGGATAGAGGAACAGACCAGGCTTGGCCAGCCCCAGGGTAACGGTAAGATCGGCCCGTACGCATTCCCCCAGCGGCTGGCCGTTGTCACTGTTGAGCCCCGAGGGCAGGTCCACCGCCACCACCGGCCGGGGACAGCGGTTGACGGCCTGAATCGCTTCCAGGTAAAGTCCAGCCAGCGGCCGCTGCAAGCCGGTGCCGAACAGGGCGTCCACCAGCAGGAAATGCTTATCGAACCCGGCAATTGCCGGGGCCAGGGCCTCTTCGTCCGGCACCTGGAGCACGGGAATCAACAAGCGCCGTACCGCATCCAGGTTGATGGCCGCATCGCCCTTGACCTTATCGGGAGCCGCCAGAAGATAGACCGTGGGCCGACCGCCGAGTTCATGGAGATGGCGGGCAATCACCAGCCCGTCGCCACCGTTATTACCCGGCCCGACCAGGATGCCGAAGTCCCGGTCGTTCGGGTCTCCCCAACGCCGGAGAATGGCCGCCACCGTGGCTCGGCCGGCATTTTCCATGAGGACGATGCCCGGAATGCCGAAGCCGGTCGCGGCCGCGGCATCGAGGTTGCGCATCTGCTGTGCTGTTGCCAGTCGCATGGTCAGCCCCCTTGAGTTCATAGTACCAAGGAATCTCTCCGATCGCCACCGTCTACGGAAGCGCGGAACCGAGCATCAGAAATCCCATGCCGACCAGAAGCATGAGCACCATGCGGAGATAGATGACCCTGGAAATCCTGGCGGAGCAGACCGTGCCCAGCCAGACGCCGGCCAGCACGAAACCGGCCGAGACGGCCAGATGATGGAGCACAACCGGCGTGGTGAGGCCGGTGACGGCATGGGCCGTGGCGATGCAGAGGCCGGTGATGAAAAAGAAAGCCGAGAACGTCGCCTTGATCGCCTCCTTGCTCCACCCGGTAAGGGAGGCATAAACGACGGTGGGCGGACCACCGGCCGAGAAAGCAGCGCCGATGGCGCCGGTGCCGAAGCCGGCCGCATAGGCCCAGGCTGGATGAATGGGCCGGGACCGCGGGCGGGCCAGCAGGCTATAAACGGAGTAGGCGATCAGCATCCCGCCCAGCAGCAGACGAAAAAGCTGGTCATCAACCCGCTTGAGAAAGACGACCCCCACATAGATACCAGGCAGACAGCCGAGGCACAGAGGCAAAATCTTGCGCCAATCCATGTGAGTCTTGAGCCGCAGACAGAGATAGCCGGTGATCACCAGGCCGTTCAGCACGCAGAGCGGGGTCGCGGTCCGGGCGGCGAGGAAAAAAAGTAAGAGCGGCATGGCGACCAGGGCCGAGCCAAAGCCCGTCACCCCCTGGGTAAAACCCGCGGCCAGGAATATAAGGGCGATAAATACGGAGGAGATCATGGTAAATCACTATCCCCTACTTCTGAACAGGATGCAAAGAACTTGACCGCATGCCCGCGATTCCATGCCGTGCCGGCCAGGCGCCGGCGGCTTGCCCTTGCCAGCGTATGCAATAAAAAATGGCGTAGACCTCCGCCGTTAGCAAAACCTCCCTGATCATACCACTCAGTCGGCCATCTTTACCGACTCCATCTTGCCGCATGCAACCACCGCCCCATGTGTATTCAAGCCTTTGGCAGGTTACCAATAAACAATATCTCTTAATAATTTTTTATTATCAAAACCAAAACAAATAGGCTAATATTCTCAAAAATCATGAGCAAGCCGGCTTGATTCCACCCCAGCAAACATCCCAAGGCAGGTTATGGATACGAACGAAAAAAACCGGCCGGCGCTTTTCACCTCCGGAAATGTCTTGCTCGAAGAGAAAACCCATCTGGAAGCCATCATCGCCTCCATGGGCGACGGCATCAGCATCCATACCCCCGACTTCACCATTCTCTACCAGAACGAGGCCAGCAAGGACATGGTCGGCGACCATGTCGGCAAACCCTGCTACGCCGCCATTGGTGGCAGAGAAACCGTCTGCCCCAGATGCCCCTTGGCCAGCACCTTTCGGGATGGCAATACCTGCACCAGCGCAAGGCGTCAGGGGGAGCTGCACCTTGAAATCACCGCCTCGCCGCTCCGCAATGTGGCAGGCCACATCATCGGCGGCATCGAAATCACCAGGGATATTACCGAACGGGTCAGGAACGAACAGCGCCTCCATAACGTCCGCGAGGAACTGCAGGCCATTTATGACGCCTCGCCGGACATGATTTTCGTTCACGACGACCTCGGCCGCGTACTGGACGTCAACGACAACATGCTGAAGAATTATGGTTTCAGCCGGAACGAGGTCCGGGGGCTCTCTCTGGCCGAACTGAGCGGCGCCGGTCTCACCACCGAAATGGTGCTGGAAAAATTTGCCATTGCCGTGCAGGGGTTGCAGCCGGACTTTGCCTGGGTGGCCAGACGGAAAAACGGCGAGGAATTCCCGGTTGAGGTCCGCCTGCGCAAGCTTGCCCTGCCCGCGCCGGACAACGACAAGAAAACCGGCGTCCTGGCCATTGTTCGGGACCTCTCGGAGCGCAAGGCTGCGGAGACGGAAATAAAACAACTCGAGTTTCAACTCCTGCACGCCCAGAAGATGGAGTCCATCGGCCGTTTTGCCGGGGGCCTGGCCCACGACTTCAACAACATTCTCTCCGCCATCCTGGGCTACAGCGAACTGGCCATAATGGAAACGCCGCCGGACCATCCCCTGGCCCAGCCCCTTGCCATTATCAAGAAATCGGCGGAAAAGGCCGCAGAGCTCACCCGTCAGCTCCTGGCCTTCAGCCACAAGCAGGTGCTCGAACCGCAGGCGGTTGACCTTAACAGTCTGTTGGACGGTATAGCCAAAATGCTGGCCCGCATGATACCAGAAGACATAGTCATCGAGACCCAGACCACCTGCCGGGGCCGGCAGGTGTTGGCCGACCCTGGCCAGTTGGAACAGGTGGTCATGAACCTGGCGGTCAATGCGGCGGACGCCATGCCGCGCGGTGGCCGGCTGCTGCTCGGGACCGAAAACCTGGACCTGCATCCACACGCGCTACGGCCGGGAGACACGATAGCGCCTGGTCCATACGTACAGCTCACCGTGGCCGATACCGGTTCGGGCATCGATCCAGCTACCATGGAACGAATCTTTGAACCTTTTTTCACCACCAAGGCCCAGGGCAAGGGCACCGGCCTTGGCCTGGCAACGGTCTACAACATTATTAAACAGCACCACGGCACGATCCAGGTAGAAAGCACCCCTGGACACGGCACCACCTTCAAAGTCCTGCTGCCTGCAACCAAATACCCTGCCAAAAAACCGCCCAAACTCGAGGAACCCATGATCGGTGTGAACGAAACCATCCTGGTGGTTGACGACGAACCCTCCATCCAACACCTGGTGATCGACATCCTGACCCCCCTGGGCTACTCCATACTGGCGGCGTCAAGCGGCCAGGAGGCCCTGACCCGGGCCACCACCATGGAATCCGTGGACCTGCTGATCACCGACTTGGTCATGCCGGGCATGCGTGGTTCTGAATTGGCGGCACAACTTTGCGCCCAACATCCAAATGCCGCTGCGCTCTTCATGTCTGGATATCGGCCCGAGGATATTAACGAGCAGGAACTCGGTGATCTCACGCCCTTCCTGCAGAAACCGCTGACCCCCAGCGCCCTGGCCAAAAAGGTGCGGGAGGTGCTGGACAGCAGACAAACAACGGACCACTAGAGCGGCGCAAGGCCGAGAGGTTTAGGCGCGCCCAACGTTGAGGTCGTAAGACGAGTGGAAATACTCGGAACCCCGGGCCAACTCCTCGGTAATCCGCAGCAGCTCTTTCAACCGCTCCTCCGGGGTGGAGATGGAGTCACAGTCACCACAGGCAGGGTCACCGCAGGGCTGACGGGTATAGAGCCAGTAATGCACCACCCCGGCCAGAATGCCATCGGCGATGTCCCAGAGGTCGGCCTCCGGGTTGTTGTCCGCCAAGCGGTTGGCGAGGTCAACCGCCTCTTGGACCGCCTCGTCATAGTGGGTAAAGTCGTTCTCTTCCATAGGCTACAGAACGTACCGAAAAGAAAAGATTTTGGCAAGATATTCCGCGCCCGGCCCCTGCCCTCCCGCCTCATCTTGAACGACAGTCTTGCAGCCCGCTCCGTTTCATCGTACCATGACGGAAACGCGGGAAGCACCCTCCCCGGCCCGTCTGCTGATGCCGCACCGCTTTCTTGGAAAAAGGAAAACCCATGCTAATACCGACGATTGATCTTGGCAGGTGCTCCGCGTGCCTGGGCTGCATTGAGGTGTGCCCCGCTGTGTTCCGGCGGAATCCGGCCGGCGGTTATGTTGAAGTGAACGACCTTGAACAATACCCGGCCGACCTGGTGGACGAGGCTATCAAGCTGTGTCCGGAAGGTTGCATTGCCTGGGAGGAAACCGCGGGGAACCAGTAAGGGACTCGGAAAATACCAATATGCCTGGATCGCGCCCGGGTTGGGGTCGGATTTGGCTGGGCCGCTTGAGCACCCCAAGAGTATTTGCTGCGCTGCACAAAACCGCAGGCGCAGCAGGGCTACGTCGAGGATTTCGGAGTCTCGGTTTCACCTCGTTTACCTGCGATTGAGGCGCGGGCAAAGATGGCCCTAAGCCGGGATGCGTGCTGGTAGATTGGTATTTTCCGCGTCCCTAGTTACTTTTCC
>MNYK01000002.1 GCA_001873115.1 Desulfobacterales bacterium CG2_30_60_27
GGAAAGGTTCCATAAAAAACAGGGCGTATGGAAAATGGCCGTGCGGACGATATCAGCATTTCCCGGTTGAGTCGAGCCGGCTTTAATTATACAGTAGAAAAAGGGTAACTATCCAGTGGAACCGCAACCCAGGTGAGTTCCCGGACTGGAAATGCTTTTCGCGGGTTCGTCCGCGACCGGGCGCAGGCTGCGCGGGAGGTCGCGGACGCCTCGGAGGCGGGCAGGACGCCCGCCCCCGCATGAGCGAAAAGTATTTTCAGGCCGGGAACGCTTGACTGCCGACACAAGCTGGATAGTTACCTTAAAGTCAATAAGGAGTCAGCACATGCGGAAGGAAAAAATCGCCGTTCCCACCAACAACCCCGGTGGCCTGGCAGCGGAACGTTCCGACCATTTCGGCCACTGTGACACCTACACGGTGGTGGATATTGTTGATGGGGTTATTGCCCGGACAGAGACGGCCAACAACAACGGCCACGAAGAGGGCGGTTGCCTGGTGCCAGTTCGAAAACTGGGCGAGCTGGGTGTGGAAGCCATCCTGGTGGGCGGCATCGGCACCCGGCCCTTGCAGGGCTTCGCCGAGCAAGGCATTGAGGTCTTTTTCGCGCCCAAGGCCCTGTTCCCGGATGCCGGTTCCGCCGTGGACGGCCTGCTTCCAAGTAAGTTCACGGTAAGTGTTTGAAATTGCGCAGCCAAGAATTTTAAGCAAATATCGAATATCGAACACTGAATGTCGAATCATGAAGTTTTGTTTCGGGCCGTGGTTGCTGATTTTTGTCTTTGGTGGTTCACATGTTAGGAACGTCAAAATCAAGCAACCGCTTCCCAAGATTGATTTCCTTATTCACTATGATAAATCGCCGGCGCAGGCGGCATGCGGCGCTACTGAACAAATTACCCATCATGGAACCGGGCCAGGCCTGCAAGGGCCACGGCAACTGCCACAGCCACCGAAGCAAGCCGCGGAGCCTGAATTCAGTTGCCAATTTTGCCTTTCCGTGCTAGAAAAATGCCCGTCAGCAACGGACTGGCAGATCTGCTGCCGTTTTTTCGCTTCAGACGCCCTCGTAGCTCAGGGGATAGAGCACAGGATTCCTAATCCTGGGGCCGTAGGTTCGATTCCTACCGGGGGCACCACCTGTTTTGCAAACGAATCCGCTCTTCCGTCAGTTCAGACACCTGCGCCGGTGTAAAAAATGAGTGTTTTCGAAATCGTCATGCTCGTTTGTTTCGGCGCGGCCTGGCCCTTTTCCATATACCGCTCCTACCGAACGCGAACCAACGCCGGCAAGAGCCTGCCATTCCTGTACATCGTCCTGGTGGGCTACATGGCCGGCGTTCTGCACAAGATCTTTTACAGCTTCGACCGGGTCATCTTTCTCTATGTCGTCAACGGACTCATGGTGGGTGTTGACATCATCATCTATTACCGCAATGCTGGAAGGTTAAAGGCTGATGGCTGAACGCTGTCACCTCCCCTGCTGGCGCATCCTCTGGTGAAACTCCTGCTGGAGCTCACGAACCGCCTGACTTCCCATACTGTTTCCGCCCATGGACACAGGTACCGGGCTGACAACGGGATCGGACTTGCGCTGTTCCACACGCTGGCGCAACCTGGCCTCCAATTGGGGCGGCAAGACGATCTGATTGGCGGCGGCGGGTGGCGGGGCATCATCCTTTAGAATAACCATGGTGGCCTCCAGGGTGTCCCAACGCCCATCCTGAGCCTTGCTCTGGGCGGGAATAAGCAGCCCGGCCAGCAGCAACAGCAATGCGATCAGACGAACCATGATGCTTCTCCATGCCAGTACCTGTCCAGCCAGGCCGAATGCCATGGCGCGCCGGAGAGCCGCGGCCGGACATCCATGGCCACCTCAAAGACCTTGCGTTTGTTATCGTGCTCGACCCGCGCCACCAGGGTGCCAGCGCCGGCCCGGTTACCGACCACCGGCAAGGCCAGCAGGTTGTCGCCCTTGCGCAGGTCCGTGGTCCAGGTGATCTGCCGCTCACCCGGATAACCGTCCAGTTCAATGTACTCGGGGAGCAGAATGCTGATGGTTGAACCGGCCAGATCCTGGGGCACGTTGACCACCATCTGGATGGTACGGGAGGCGCCAACCGCCATGGTCACCCCGGCCAGTTGCTGGATAGCCTTTTCCGCCCCTTGAAACGGCAAGCCGAAAAAAAGGAAGAGCATGATCGCCACGGCCACGCCGCCGCCGGCCAAAAAGCCGCCCCACCAGCCGTGATGTTGCGTTTCCTGGTACATGGCGTTTTCCAGGACCCGTTCCGCAAAACCAGGCACCGGCGACGGCACCGGCAACTGCCGCAGGGCCCGTCGGAACTTCTGTTCAGCGGCCACCGCGGCCCCGCACCCTGGACAATCCGCCAGGTGTGCCTGGATCGACTGGGTGGCGACGGGTTCCAGGTAGCCGTCCATGAAATCGTTGAGTTGGGCGATGACCTGCTGACAGTTCATGTGCTTCACCTATTGATTAATAGACGTCTGGACGGAGGGCAGGGTTCCCTCGGCCAGCAGCAGGCCTCGCAGACGGGCCCGGGCCCGGTGCAGCCGTGACTTCAGGGTGCCGATAGGCGTATCCAGGATGTCCTCCAGTTCATGCAGGGTATAGCCCTCCATGTCGTGGAGTACGCAGAGGGTGCGCTGATCCTCGTTCAGGGCCGCCAGGGCCAGGTGGAGCCGCTGTTGGGTGAACATGGCCTCCACCGTTGCCGCCGGCCCCGGGCGGTCGGACGGCAAGGCTTCGAAAAAATCAGCATATTCGTGGCCATCCCGGCCCCCCAGCGCCGCAAGGATGACGGGCGCCCGGTCGCGCTTGCGCTTCCGGTCCACAAAGGTCCGAAAGAGAACCTTCATGAGCCAGGGCTGCAGCTTTTCGATCTTGTCCAGGTCTTGGCGCTTGGCATAGAGCTTGACCAACACATCCTGCACCAAGTCCTCGGCATCGGCCACGTTGCCGGCAAAACGGAAGGCCGTGCGAAAGAGGGGCTGGAGGTAGGGGCGGAGCAGGGCCTCGAACCGCGAGGGTCCGGAGCGAAAGCGCATAAGGTCGATTATGGTTGCCATATTTTTCCGTGCTATGAGTAAAGTTGCAATCACAAGGTATCGCGCCCAACCTGTTGTGTCAAATGACGTCGAAGTTTCTGAAAAGGTTGCATGCTTTTTGAGGTTGAATTTATTACCGCGCAGGGTGACCGGCCACGCCCTATCACGAATATTGACAACCACCTCCCGACGGCGGCAAAGTAATACTACTACAAGTAATACAGGAGATTGCCATGCGCATTACCAGCAAGGGACAGGTAACAATCCCGCGGGCAGTGAGAGAAAAATTTGGCCTTCTTCCACAAACGGAGATTGAGTTCCAGGTAAAAAACAACACCGTCTATATCCGCAAAAGCACAACCCCTTCCCGGCCTGGACGGGGGCGCGGCTTAATCGATCGGATGCGTGGTCGAGCCACGATTACAATGAGCACCGACGAGATCATGGCCTTGACCAGGGGTGAGTAATGTCCACAAGGGTGTTAGTCGACAGCAACGTGCTGCTCGACATTCTTGAGGAGGATCCCCGCTGGTTTTCCTGGTCGGCGGATCGCCTGGCCGAATGTGCGGAGAACTACCCCCTGATCATCAATCCGGTGATTTATTCCGAGGTTTCAGTGGGGTTTGCCCGTATTGAGGAACTTGAGGAGGCCCTGCCCCATGATGTTTTTGCGCGGCGGCCATTGCCATGGGAAGCGGTCTTTCTGGCGGGAAAGTGTTTTCTGCGCTAGCGCCGTGCCGGTGGCACCCGCCGCTCCCCGCTGCCTGATTTTTTTATTGGAGCGCATGCCGCCGTGGAAGGGCTGACCTTGCTGACCCGCGACGCAACCCGGTATCGAAGCTATTTCCCCAAGCTTGAATTGATTTGCTCTGGCAAGTTGTAGAGACGATCGGCCGATATGACGGATCGGACGGATAAGACGTTTGGCTGATTTTTTCCCGTTGACAATTCCGCCGCGGTTCAGTATCAGAAAGGCTCATCTGGGTGCTTCCGCAAGGAGGCGTAAAAGGGAACCCTGTGCAAATCAGGGACGGGCCCGCCGCTGTAACCGGTGACAACTTCCGCAGATTGCCACTGTCCTTTAGGGACGGGAAGGCGCGGAAGGCGAACGAACCGGAAGTCAGAAGACCTACCCGGGTGCCTGGCATGCAGACCTCCGCGGCGTGAGGAATGCCAAGAAGATATTCGGGTAGCAGGGATGTCCCCGGATCGAATCATTTCGGTCCCGGGGATTTTTTTTGCCAAAAACCCGTAAACACCGCCACCCTCCAGGCCTGTGACCAATGATGGTAAAACGACTCTTACTGGTACGACACGCCGAGACCGGGCCCGATCTGGCCGGTAAATTCATCGGCGCCACGGACGTCCCCCTGGCCGGTCGTGGCCCTGAGCAGGCCGACCGCCTGGCCACCTATCTGACCCGGTTCAGGCCTGGGGTCTGTTTCGCCAGCCCCATGCGCCGCACCCTGCAGACCGCCGAGGCAATCAGCGCGGTAACTGGTCTGCAAATCCTCAATGATCCCGATCTGCGTGAAATCGACTTCGGCCACTGGGAAGGCCTTGATTTCCAGACTATCGCCGCCGCTGACCCTGAACGGGTGCGGCTATGGTCCAGCCAGCCGGACAGTTTTCATTTCCCGGGTGGCGAGGCCGTCACCTCGTTTCAGAACAGAGTGGCGAACGCCGCGGCCAGGCTGAGCGCCAACAAGACCGATACCATCCTGGCCGTCACCCATGGCGGCGTCATCCGCGCCATACTCTGCCACCTGCTGGGCCTTGCATGGAAACAGTATCTGCTCTTTGCCATCCAGCCGGCCATGGTCACAATCATCGACCTGTATGACGGCGGCGGCGTTTTATCCGGCCTCAATCTCGGCCCAGAGGAAAACGTCTGACATGGCGCGAATTATCCTGATCACCGGCGGTTCGCGCAGCGGCAAAAGCCGCCACGCCCAGGCCCTGTGTGAAACCATGCCTGGGCAACTAATATTTCTGGCCACCGCCACCGCCCTTGACGAAGAAATGGCCCGGCGCATCACCCGCCACCAGGCAGACCGGCGCCAAGGAGACTGGCACACCGTGGAAGAACCCCTGAACCTCCAAGCCGTGATACGCGGCGTCGACCCGGGGGCCACCATCCTGCTGGACTGCCTCACCCTGTGGGTCGGCAACCTGCTCCATCTGCAGCCGGACATGGATGAGGACGATATCGACCGCTGCGCCGGCGAGTTGCTTGCCACGGCCCGCAATCACCAGGGCACCATGGTCTTCGTCACCAACGAGGTCGGCATGGGTATCGTCCCGGATAACGAAATGGCCCGTCGTTATCGTGATTTAGTGGGCCGCTGCAACCAGGCGATTGCAGCCGCGGCCGACCAGGTAATCCTGGTCACCTGCGGCATGCCCATCACCATCAAAGCATAACAAGGACACGACATGGAACTTCTCAAGCAGACCATTGCCGCCATTACCGGCCAGGACCACAACGCCCGCGCCCTGGCCAAGGACCGCCTCGATCAACTGACCATGCCGCACTGGGCCCTGGGCCGGCTCATGGACCTGGCCCTGGACCTGGCCGGCATCACCGGCTCGATCCAACCGCCGGTTACCAGCAAGGCGGTGGTTACCATGGCCGGAGATCATGGGGTGGTGGCCGAGGGCGTGAGCAAGTTTCCCCAGGAGGTCACCCCGCAGATGGTGATGAACTTCGTGCATGGCGGGGCCGGGATCAACGCCTTGACCCGCCTGGCCGGGGCCGAGGTGGTCGTGGTGGACATGGGGGTGGCGGCCGATCTGGCGGGACTTGCCGCAGCCGGCAAGATCATCGATAAAAAAATCGCCATGGGCACCAGGAACATGGCACAGGAGGCGGCCATGACTCGTAATCAGGCCGCGCAGGCCATCGAGGCGGGCATCGAGGTGGCGAACTCGCTGGCCGGCCGGATTGATCTCTTCGGCACCGGCGACATGGGGATCGGCAACACCACGCCCTCCACCGCCATCGCCGCCGTCCTCACCGGCCATACCGTGGCGGCCCTCTGCGGCCGCGGCACTGGCCTCGATGATCAGCAGTTGCACCACAAGATCGAGGTAGTGGAGACCGCCCTGGCCCTGCACCGACCCGACCCGACCGACGGTCTCGACGTGCTGGCCAAGGTGGGCGGCTTCGAGATCGGCGGGATCGCCGGCCTCATCCTTGGCTGCGCCGCCAACCGCAAGCCGGTGTTGGTGGACGGCTTCATCTCCACGGCCGGGGCGCTCATCGCCCACAGCCTCAAGCCCGAGGTTTGCCAGTACATCATCGCCGCCCACCGCAGCATGGAACCTGGCCACCGCATCATGCAGGAACATCTGGGTATCACACCATTGCTGGACCTCGACCTGCGCCTGGGCGAGGGCACGGGCGCGGCCCTGGCCATGCACCTGGTGGAGGCGGCGGTCGCCATCCTCACCGAGGTGGCCACCTTTGCCGAGGCCCAGGTGGCCGGGGCCGACAAGTAAATGATGGATCGCTTTCTGGCCGCCGTGGGTTTTCTCACGATTCTCCCTTTGCCGGGGCGAACCGGTACCGACGAACAGGCCCTGGCCGGCAGCCTGTGGTTCTTCCCGATTGTTGGCCTGCTGATTGGTGCCCTGGCGGCCAGCGCGGCGTGGCTGCTCGGCGCCATCTTGCCGCTACCGGTCGTTGCCGTGCTGCTCGTGTTGATCCTGCTGGCCGCCTCGGGCGGCCTGCACATGGACGGCCTTGCCGACACGGCCGACGGATTTTTCAGCGCCCGACCCAGGGAGAGAATTCTTGCCATCATGCGCGACAGCCGCGTGGGCGCCATGGGAGTCATGGCCATTGTCCTGACCCTGGCCCTGAAAATCGCGGCGCTCGCCAGTTTTCCCATAGAGAATCTCTGGATCCCAGCCCTGCTTATGCCCCTGGCCGGCCGCTGCGTCCTGGTGCTGTTGACCGCGATCCAGCCCTATGCCCGATCGGAAGGGGGGCTGGCCACGCCCTTCTATGCCGGCGCTGCCAAACCGTCGGCAGCCTGGGCTTTGACCGTTTTCACCGTCACCGCGTGGCTGGTGGCCGGGCCGGCCGGTCTGGTTGCCATGGCCGGCGTCATGGTGGGCAGTCTGCTCTTTACCGTCCATTGCAAGCATAAAATCGGCGGCGCCACCGGCGACACCCTGGGCGCGGCCTGCGAACTTGCCGAAACCTTGACCGCGCTCCTGTTGCTTGCCCAGCCTGCCCTTCCCCATCTTGGGGGGATCTGCCGATGACTGCCACCCATGGCGGCAATATCGGCAGATTGGCTGAAAAAGCTGGCATCCCCACCGCGGACCTCCTGGACTTCAGCGCCAACATCAACCCGTTGGGACCTCCGGAAGATCTGCGCCGGGTTATCAGCAGCCACTGGGATATGCTGAGCCACTACCCGGACCCAGAGGCCAGCGCCTTGCTGACAGCCATTGCCGACCGCTATCAAATCGACCCATGCAGGATCATTATGGGTAACGGCTCCACCGAGATCCTCTATGCCATTCCCCGGGCTCTGGCGGCAAAACGGGCCGTAATCCCGGAACCCTGCTACGCCGATTACCGGCGGGCCGCGGCACTTGCCGGGCTGCCGGTAATCACCCTGTCCCTGAAGTCATCCAATGGGTTCGCCATCGAACCCGCTGAAATTGCATCGATTCCGCAGGCCGGCGATCTGTTGTTCATCGGCCGCCCAAACAACCCCACTGGTGCGGTGCCGGACTATGACGACCTGATCACCCTGGCCAAGGACTACCCGCAAACCTTTTTTGTGGTGGATGAATCATTCGCCGATTTTGACCCGGAGTGCCAATCCGTTATGGCTTCGGAACTGGCCAATCTGATCGTGGTCCGCTCGCTCGCCAAGTTCTACGCCATCCCCGGCCTGCGCCTTGGCTTCGCCACGGCCACGCCGGAACTCACCGTCCAGCTCCGCCGCTATATCCTGCCCTGGTCCATCAACACCCTGGCCCAGGCCGCCGGGATCGTGGCCCTTGGGGACGAGGAATATGGCAACCGCACCAGGGAGAGCGTCAGCCGACTGCGCCGAGATCTCACCAACGAACTCAGTAACATCGCTGGCCTCAAGGTCTATCCATCGCATGCCAACTTCTTGCTGGTCGAACTGACCAAGCACAAACTCTCCGCCCGCCAACTGTCCGACACCCTGCTTGGCCACGGGATCGCCATCCGGGTCTGCGACAATTTCACGGGGTTGCCGGATGGCGGCGCCAACTTCTTCCGCTTGGCGGTACGCACTACCAACGAAAACCAACGACTCATTGCAGCCCTGACCACCATCCTGATTGGCACCAAGCCCGTTAAAGCCGTTCGCAAACCCTTCAGCCTGATGCTGCAGGGCACCTCGTCCAATGCCGGTAAGTCGGTGCTCACCGCCGCCTTCTGCCGCATCCTCCTGCAGGATGGCCTGCGAGTGGCGCCCTTCAAGGCGCAGAACATGTCGCTCAACTCCTATGTGACCCGCGATGGTCTGGAAATGGGCCGCGCCCAGGTGGTCCAGGCCCAGGCCTGTTGCCTGGACCCGGAGGTGCGGATGAACCCGGTGCTGTTGAAACCCATGAGCGACATGGGCTGTCAGGTGATCGTGAACGGCAGGCCGGTGGGCAATATGTCAGTAAGTGAGTATGTGGCCTATAAGCCCACAGCCTGGCAGGCGGTCTGCCGTGCCTATGACGCGCTGCTCGCCGATTATGACGGGATTATCCTGGAAGGCGCCGGCAGCCCCGGCGAGGTGAACCTCAAGCACCACGACATCGTCAATATGCGGATGGCGCAATATGCCCAGGCCCCGGTGCTGCTGGTGGGCGATATCGACCGGGGCGGGGTCTTTGCCTCGTTCATCGGCACCATGGAGGTGCTCTCCGACTGGGAGCGCAACCTGATCGCCGGCTTTGTGGTCAACCGCTTCCGTGGCAAACGTGAACTCCTGGAAGACGGCCTGACCTATACCCGCGACTTTACCAACCGGCCGGTGCTGGGGGTGATCCCCTATCTGCACCCCCTCGGCCTGCCGGAGGAAGACTCGGTGAGCTATAAGGCCGGCCTCTATGAGGCGCCGCGCCCCACGGGCGAGCATGTGGAAATCGCCTTGATCGACCTGCCGCATATCTCCAACTTCACCGATTTCGAACCCTTCTTGGGCGAACCGGACGTGCATCTGCGGGTGATCCGCACCCTGGCCGATCTGGAGAAGAACCTGGCCGAAACGGCCGTCGTTGTGCTGCCGGGCAGCAAGAACGTCATCAACGACCTGGGCTATCTCAAGCAAACTGGCCTGGCTGACTGCATCAAGCGCATGGCTGACCAAGGCATAGAGATCGTCGGCATCTGCGGCGGCTTCCAGATGCTTGGCAACACCATCAGCGACCCCCATGGCCTTGAGTCGGGCAACAACGCCTTGGTCAGCGGCCTGGGCCTGCTCAACCTGGTCACGGTGCTGGAACAAGACAAGACCCTGACCCGGCAGACCGGCGTCCACCAGCCCTCAGGCCTGCCGGTCTACGGCTACGAGATCCATCACGGCCAGAGCACCTCCACCGGCCGGCCGGTGCTGCGCTTTGCCAACAACGACGAGGCCGGCGCGGCCACACCAAACGACCTGATCTGGGGCAGCTATCTGCATGGCATCTTTGACGCCGACCAGTTCCGGCGCTGGTTTATCGACCGCTTGCGGCAACGCCGGGGGTTGCAACCCGTTGGCAAACCCCTGGCCATCTATGACCTGGAACCGGCCTTTGACCGATTGGCTGAAACCGTGCGTGGCAATATGGATATGAACACCATTTACCGGTTGCTGGGCTTATGATGTTATTGGAACTACAAATCAGCCTGGCCGTCATTCTGGACCAGCTTTGCGGCGACCCTCGCTGGCTGCCGCATCCAGTGCGGTTATTGGGTAATTTCGCCCTGTTGGCCGAGAAAGGTTGCCGCACGCTTTTCACCCATAAAAAAACAGCCGGCGTGCTGACCGTGACCATCGTGCTGCTCGCCGCCGGTTTTACCACAGCCGGGTTGCTGTACGGCCTGGGGCTGGTCAATCAGGCCCTGCAGATGGCGGCCGGCGTCATCCTGCTCTACACCTGCCTGGCGGCCAAGGACCTGGCCGTGCACAGCCGGGCGGTTTACCAGGCGTTACAAGATCATGATCTTGAACTGGCCAGGAAACGGGTGGCCATGATGGTCGGCCGCGACACACAACATCTCGACGAAGCTGGCATCACCCGAGCCTGCATCGAGAGCGTGGCGGAAAACATCGTCGACGGGGTGACCGCACCGCTCTTCTACGCCGCCCTGGCCGGACCGGTGGGCGCCCTGCTCTACAAGGCAGTGAACACCATGGACTCCACCTTTGGCTACAAGAACGCAAAGTACCGTGAGTTCGGCTGGGCCGCGGCCCGACTCGACGACCTGGCCAACTTCCTGCCGGCCCGCATCACCGGCCTGATCATCGTAGCGGCCGCCTATATGCTGCGCCTGGGCACCAACCAGGCCTGGCGGATTTTCAAACGCGACCGCCTGCGGCACGCCAGCCCCAACTCCGGCCACAGCGAGGCAGCAGTGGCCGGCGCCTTGGGCCTGCAACTGGGCGGTTCGAACTTCTACTTCGGTAGCCTGGTGCATAAACCGACCATCGGCAACCCGGAGCATCCCCCGCGGACCAAGCATATTTTATTGGCAAATCGACTGCTGCTGATTACAACGCTGCTGGCCGGGCTGCTGTTTATCGGTATCCGCCTGGCCGTTACAGTTTACCAAGGTAAGCCATGAACATTCCTTTCTACCACATAAACGCCTTCACCAGTCATACCTTCAAGGGGAATCCCGCCGGGGTGTGCATTCTGGACAACTGGCTGGAAGATTCACTGCTGCAGAATATCGCAATGGAGAATAATTTATCCGAAACCGCCTTTCTCGTCCGCCAAGATGATACCCACGAAATTCGCTGGTTCTCGCCAACCGTGGAAATCGACCTGTGCGGCCATGCGACCCTGGCCGCCGGCTTTGTCCTGGCAAATTTCAGAGATTTTATCTCCGCTAAGCTGCGCTTTATATCACCGATAAGCGGTGAACTTAGTGTGCTCAAGGAAGGAGACCGGCTGACTCTGGACTTTCCGGCGCGCCCGGCCATGGCCTGCCAACCGCCGCCCCTTTTACTTGCAGGATTGCAGCGTAAACCAATCGAAGTTTTAAAGGCAGCGGATTATCTGGCAGTGTATGAATCCGCCGAGGATATCCTCAATATAACCCCGGATTTCGATTTACTTAAGCAACTCGATTGCCGGGCGGTGATCGTTACTGCGCCTGGCAAAAACTCCGACTTTGTGTCGCGCTTCTTTGCCCCCGGTCTCGGAATTGATGAAGACCCGGTCACCGGCTCATCCCATTGCACCCTGACCCCATACTGGAAAAAAATCCTGGGTAAAGACCGTCTCCACGCCTTGCAGCTTTCGGCCCGGGGCGGCGACCTGTTCTGCCAAGACAACGGCGACCGCATCCTTATCTCAGGCCAGGCGGTCTGCTACCTGGAGGGAACCATATCGTTTTGATCAACGCTATGTAATTACTACCCATGTTCCCCTGGTGGCGGCTGCATCACTGCACCGCTGAAAAGGGAATCCCGTGCAAATCGGGAGCGCTGGGCCGGCGCTGTAAACAGGGACTGCAACCGCATTTTGTCACTGTCCGGAATTTTAGGATGGGAAGGCGCGGCCAGCGGGATGATCTGTGAGTCAGAAGACCTGCCAGGGAACAAATATCAGATGGCTGTTTTGCCCAAAGACAACCGTGCCGCAGGTGTATGCCTGTGGCACGGTTTTTTTATGCCCTGAAGGGCAATACGCAACCTAAAAATATTCATCCCCACACACCAAGGAGACACAATGAAAACCTTACTGGAACAAGCCAAAGCCGGCATCATCACCCCTCAGATGACCAAGGTCGCCGAACAAGAAAACTTTGCCCCCGAGACCATCAGGGAGCGGGTGGCAACCGGTGAAATCGTCATCCCCAACAACCCCAACCGGCCGCACCAGAAGGTTTGCGGCATCGGCAAAGGGTTGCGCACTAAGGTCAACGCCTCCATCGGCACCTCCAGCGATATCTGTGACATTGAACTTGAAAAACGCAAGGCACGGATCGCCGAGCAGGAAGGGGCTGACACCCTGATGGAACTCTCCACCGGCGGCGATCTCGACCTGGTGCGGCGCGAGGTGATGGCGGCCTGCAACCTGCCCATCGGCAATGTTCCGCTGTATCAGGCCTTCCACGACGCGGCAAAAAAACACAAGGATCCCAACAAGCTCGACCCCGAGTACCTCTTTGAACTCATTGAGCGGCAACTTAACGACGGCATGAGCTTCATGGCCATCCACTGCGGCATCAACCGCTTCTCCATCGAACGGTTGCGCAAGCAGGGCTACCGTTACGGCGGCCTGGTCTCCAAGGGCGGCACCTTCATGGTCTCGTGGATGGAACACCATAACAAGGAAAACCCGCTCTACGAGCAGTTCGACCGGGTCTGCGAGTTGATGAAAAAATACGATGCCGTGCTCTCCCTGGGCAACGGCATCCGGGCCGGGGCCATCCACGACAGCCACGACCGGGCCCAGATGGCCGAGATGATCATCAACTGCGAGCTGGCCGAGATCGGCCGCAACCTGGGCTGTCAGATGATGGTCGAGGGCCCGGGCCATATCCCCCTGGATGAGATCGAGGCCAATATTATTCTGGAGAAACGGATGAGCGGCAATGCTCCCTACTATGTACTGGGGCCGCTGCCCATTGATTCCGGGGCCGGTTACGACCACGTGACCGCCGCCATCGGCGCAGCCAGCGCAACGCGCTACGGCGCCGACCTGATCTGCTACATCACCCCGGCCGAGCACCTGGCCCTGCCCAATGAAGATGATGTGCGCGAAGGGGTGCGGGTCACCCGCCTGGCCGCCAGAATCGGCGACATCGCCAAGTACCCGGAACGCCGCAACCATGAAAAAATGGTGGCCTTAAGCCGCCGCGACATGCGTTGGGACGAACACATGGACCTCCTGATGTTCCCGGACAAGGCCCGCCAGATCCGCGCCGACCGCACCCCCGGCGACAGCCAGACCTGCACCATGTGCGGTGACTTCTGCGCCATGCAACGAGGTTCAGCACTGTTCAGCCAGGATATCAGCAACGACAAACGGGGCTGAGGCGCAACCGGGTTCACAGCCTTTCCTTGACCATTATCTGGAAATCGGGTAACAAGACCAAGAGTTAATTCTCAGGCGCTCGTAACGAGCATAACAGGGAACCCCGTGTGAACCGGGGACGGGCCCACCGCTGTGACCGGGGACGAATTCCGCAAAATGTCACTGTTCGTATGAACGGGAAGACGCGGAAGGAGAACGATCCGGGAGTCAGAAGACCTGCCTGAGAGCATACGTCTATCTTCGCGGACAGAAGATATGGCGACCAGTTCCAGGATATAAAGGGCTTTCCCGGATCGATTTTTTCGATCCGGGATTTTTTTTGTCCAAGGCAAGCCGATCTTCAGCACCTTTTCAGGACAGCGTGATATGGACGTTTCGATAACCTTACCACAATTATGGCACGGCCTGGGCTGGCCCCTTGCCAAGTTGATATTTAACGTCTCCCTGGGGCTCCTGGTCGGCAACTTTATCGAGGCCCTCAACTGGACAAGAGCCGCCGCCCTTCTCGCGGCCCCGCTGATCCGGGTCGGCAATTTCTCCGAAACGGTCGGCGCCAGCTTTTCCATGGCTTTTGTTTCCGGAGTGACCTCAAACACCATGCTGGCCGAGGCCTTTGATCAAGGCCGGCTTACGCGGCGAGAGTTGCTGCTGGCCAATCTCTTTAACACCCTGCCTAACTATTTTCTCCACCTGCCAACTGTCTTTTTCCTTACTGCACCGCTGATCAAGGGCGCGGCCTTTCTCTATGTGGGCCTTACCCTGCTGGCCGCCATCCTGCGCACCGTCCTGGTCCTGATAGCCGGCCGGCTCCTACTTGCCCCACAAACATCAGCCGACGCCATGATTGCCCCGGCCGTGCCCAAACGGCTCAGCGTTCATGCGGCCCTCGACAAGGCCTGGACCCGTTTCCGCAAGCGGATCAAAAAGATTCTCCTCTACACGGTGCCGATCTATACCGCCATCTACTTTCTGAACCGGCTGGGACTCTTTGCCTGGCTCGAAAGATTCTTGACCGACCATCTGACGCTGCTCTCCTGGCTTGATCCCCGGAGCTTCGGGATCGTAGCGGCCCATGTGGCAGCCGAATTTGCCGCCGGACTCGCCGCGGCCGGCGCCCTGCTTGAGGCCGGCACCCTTTCACAACGACAGGTGGTATTGGCCTTGCTGGTGGGCAATGTCCTGGCCTCGCCGGTCCGCACCATCCGCCACCAGTTTCCATATTACGCCGGAATCTTCAGCCCGCGCCTGGCCATGCAACTGGTCGGCTACGGCCAGGCCTTCCGGATCGGCAGCATTATCGTGATCGGCATAGGATATTACTTTACAAGTATTTAAATCGAGGATTGACTGATGCAAAAAAAGCGAGTGCTTCAACATGTCTTGCTTATCCTGCTGCTTATCTTGGCAATGCCGCATGTCGGCCAGACCAAACCGTCCGAGGATAAAGCCATTGTGCTCGCCGTCTTCGGCACCAGCCACCCGGACGCCCTGGCTGGCATCCTCGCCATCCGCGAGCAGGTGCGGAAGGCCTTTCCCAAAACCCGGGTGGAACTAGCATTTACCTCAAACATCATCCGCAAGATCTGGCGGAAACGCTTGAACGACCCCGAGTATCGTGTCCAGCATCCCGAGGTGCCGCCCGAAATTTTGCAGGTCAAGGGGGTGCTCGCTGCCATTGCCAACCTGCAGGATGAGGGGTTCGGTTATATCCTGGTGCAGCCGACCCATATCGCCAGCGGCGAGGAATTTGCCGACCTGGTGGCTTATGTGGATGGGTTGAACAGCATCAAAACGGTCAAACCCCGCAACATGCCCTTCCGGAAGATCGTTATTGGCCGGCCGGCCTTGGGCGCACCCGGTATTGACCACGAATACCGCCACGACCTTGAGCTTGCCGCCAAGGCCCTGGCGCCGGATGTCGAGGAGGCAAAAAGGCGGAGTGCGGCCCTGGTCTACATGGCCCACGGCAACGAACATTACTCGACCGGCTATTATGTCGAGTTCGAAGAGGTGATGCGCGTCCTATATCCCGACACAAAAACCTATGTCGGCGTGGTGGAAGGCTTTCCGGCCCTGGACCTGGTGTTACGGGATCTCAAGCACGACGGAGTCGCCAAGGTCTATCTGAAACCATTGATGACCGTGGCTGGCGATCACGCCAAGAATGACATGACCGGCCCTGAGCCGGACGCTTGGCAAAACGTCCTTACACGCAACGGTATCGCGGTGGAAATCGATCTCACGGGCTTGGGTGAAAACCCGGCATTTGCCGAGATCTTTGTCACCCATCTCCGCGAGGCGGCGAGGGATCGGGGTCTGGAGATTGAGTAACATGTCGGAACATTGGGGTGCGCCAGGAAATGCCCGTAGCTCCATCCGCTATCCGACGCTGACGGTCGTATTACTGGCGGCGGTGGTGACGGCGGTCATTGTTGCGACCGGCATGGGCTATATCCGGATTACGGTGGCCGAGGTGGTGCGGGTAATCGCGGCCCGCCTGAGCGGTGACACCTCACTCATCACCGGCCTTGATCCAATGTTCTCCTATGTGGTCATGGACGTGCGACTGCCACGGATTCTCACCGCCCTGCTGGTCGGCTCCGGACTTGCAGTCTGCGGCGTTGTCTTCCAGGGCATTCTGCTGAATCCCCTGGCCGACCCTTACACCCTGGGAATCTCCTCAGGGGCCGCCTTTGGCGCCTCACTGGCCCTGATCGCCAATCTGACCCTGTTCGGTATCTACTCGGTCCCCTTTAGCGCCTTTGCCGGCGCCCTGGCCACCCTGTTCGTGGTGCTCTACCTCTCTTCGTTCAACGGCCAGATGTCGGCCAACACCCTGATCCTTTCCGGGGTGATCGTCGGCGCCATCCTGGCCGCCGGCATCAGTTTCATGAAATACATGGCCGATGAACAGGTGGGGATGATCATCTACTGGCTGATGGGCAGCTTCGCCTCCAAGACCTGGACCGACGTGGCCGTGGTTCTGGGCGCGGTGCTGAGCGGCCTTGGCGTGGCCATCTATTACGGCCGCGACCTCAATATCATGTCGCTTGGTGGCCGCGCTGCGGATTCACTGGGGGTGGAAACGGCCCGGGTCCGCAAGATTCTCCTGATCACCGGTTCGCTGGTGGCGGCGGTCTGCGTCTCGGTCTCCGGCATTATCGGCTTTATCGGCCTTATCGTGCCGCACCTGATCCGCTTTCTGATCGGGCCGGACAACCGCAACCTGGCCATTGTCTCGGCCCTGGCCGGCGGCCTGCTGCTGCTGATCGCCGACACCATAACCCGGGCGATTCTGCCAACCGAGGTGCCCATTGGCGTGCTCACCGCACTGATCGGCGGGCCATTTTTCTGCTATATCTTCCGCAGGCGGCAACGGGGGGCGATCCATGGCTGAGGCCGGCTTTGCTATTGAAAAGCTCTCCTTTGCCTACGGCGAAAAAACCGTGCTGGAGGACTTGAGCCTGAAGCTGGCGCCTGGCCGTTTTTACGGCCTGGTCGGCCCCAATGGCTGCGGCAAGTCTACCCTGCTCGACCTCCTGATGGGCAACCACCACCCGGCCGCGGGCACCGTACGTTTCAACAACCGGCCGCTTGCAAATTACGGCCGCCGGGAACTGGCCCGACACCTGGCCTTGGTGCCGCAGGACTTTGCCATCCACTTCGCCTTCACTGTGCTGGAGGTGGTGCTCATGGGCAGGCACCCTTACCTGCCGCGTTTCGGCGCGGTTTCGGCCACAGACCTGGCCATTGCCGAGCAGGCCATGGCTGCCATCGGCATCGAACATTTCCAGAATCGTCTGGTCACCGAGCTTTCCGGCGGCGAAAAACAGCGGGTGGTGGTGGCCCGGGCCCTGGCCCAGCAAACCCCGGTGCTAATGCTCGACGAGGCCACCTCTAACCTCGACATCAACCACACCATGGAGATCTTCAACGTGGCTCAAAAACGGGTGCAAGCGCAGGGTGACACGGTGATCGCGGTGATCCACAACCTGAATCTGGCCGCCGCTTACTGCGATATCATGATTTTCATGAACCAGGGCAGGATCTCCGCCACCGGCCCCACCCATGAAACTTTGACGCCGCGTAACATCGGCGAGGTGTTCGGAGTAGAAAGCCGGGTGGCTTTAGATGAATTCAGCAATAAATTGCAGGTATCCTTTCATTATGGAAATTAAAGTTATGCGATATTTTTTATGCATTATTTTAGTGATGTTTTGCTGGACTAGCGCATCGTCCCAGGCAACCGCCATTATCGACACCACCGGGCGCACCATCGAGGTGACTAAACCATTCACCCGGATCATCTCACTGTACGGCGCCCACACTGAAAATCTCTTCAGCCTGGGGCTCGATACCGAGATCATCGGGGTCTCCAACAGTGAAGACTATCCTCCCAAGGCCCTTAAGAAAGAGACCTTCGATTACCGGGGCGACGCGGAGAAATTCCTGGCCGCCCGGCCAGACCTGGTGCTGGTCCGACCCATGATCGAGCGCAGCAATGCCAATCTGGTGGAAAAACTGCAACAGGCCGGGATCACCGTGGTCTCCCTGCAGCCAGCCAATATCGACGAGACCTTCGCCTACTGGCACACCCTGGGGGTCCTGACCGGCCGGGAACAAGCCGCCGACAGTATGGTGCAACACTTCAAGGAAGAATATGCCAAGATCGAAAAGATCGTGACCGGTATTCCAGCCACGGCCCGGCAACGCGTATATTTCGAATCGATCCACGCCAAGATGAAGACCTTTACCCCAGAGAGCATGGCCATGTTCGCCCTTACCTCGGCCGGCGGGGTCAATATCGCCACGGATGCCGAGCAGGTGCGCAGCACCAATATCGCCGCCTACGGCAAGGAGCCCATCATGGCCAAGGCCGCAGAGATCGACGTCTTCCTGGCCCAGAAGGGGGCCATGAACATAATCGATATTGATACCATCGTCAGGGAGCCGGGGTTTGCCGCCATCAAGGCGGTGCGGGAGAACAAGGTGTATCTGATCGACGAACGCCTGGTATCCCGCCCCACCATGCGATTGCTGGACGGGATGCACCAGATTGGCGAGTTGCTTTATCCGAATTATTTTAAAACCTCTAACTGAGGACGAAGTGGAGCTAAAAACAAACAACATACGGGGCATCGTGATCGCCGGTACCCACTCCGGGGCCGGCAAAACCACGGTTACCCTGGGATTGATGGCCGCCCTGCGCAAAAGGGGACTCATGGTGCAGCCCTTCAAGTGCGGGCCGGACTTCATCGACCCAACCCTGCACCAACTGGTCACCGGCAGACTCTCCCGCAATCTGGACCTGTGGATGAGCGGCATGCCCTTTGTGCGGCAATGCTTTGCCCGCCACAGCGCCGAGGCCGACATCGCGATAATCGAAGGGGTGATGGGTTGTTTTGACGGCAACGAATCGAGCAGCGCTTCCCTGGCCAAGGCTCTGGGGTTGCCGGTGGTGCTGGTGGTGGATGTGCGCTCCATGGCTGAAAGCGTGGCTGCTCTGGTCAAGGGCTTTGAGGAGCTAGACCCGGATCTGCGCCTGGCCGGGGTTATCCTCAACCGGGTGGGCAGCCCCCACCATCTGGAATTGTTAACCGGCACCATCAAGGGCCATTGCCGGGCCGAGATCCTGGGCTACCTGCCCCGGGATACGGCCTTTAATATTCCAGAACACCATCTGGGTCTGCACATGGGCAAGGAAGCGCCGATCAGTGATGAGAATCTCAACAGTTTGGCCGACACGGTGGCAGCCCATATCGACCTCGAACGGCTCCTGGCTCTGGCAACCAGCAGCCCGACCGTAGCGACGCCCGCCCCGTCCACCACAAAGCCCGAAAAATCCAGGGTACGCATCGGCGTGGCCCGTGACCCGGCCTTCTGTTTTTATTATGAGGATAACCTGGAGTTACTGACCAGGGCCGGGGCCGAGTTGGTGGCATTCAGCCCGCTCAGCGATGCGGCATTGCCCGGGGACATCGCCGGCATTTACCTGGGCGGCGGCTACCCGGAGCTTCATGCCGAAAAGCTGGCAAACAATATTGCCATGCGGGAGGCGATTCGCAACTGGTCACGGCATGGAAAACCGCTGTATGCCGAATGCGGCGGCTTCATGTACCTCACCGAAGGGATCATCGCTCTGGATGACCGTTTTCATCCCATGGCCGGGGTCTATCCGGTAAAAGCGCGGATGAAAAAAGGCAGATCCAGCCTGGGCTACCGGGAAGCAACCATGACCGCGCCAACCCTTTTCGGTCCGGCCGGCACCGTCATGCGAGGCCACGAGTTTCATTACTCGGAAATCGATCCCATGCCGAGGGAGATTAACCGGGCTTACCGACTGGCCGATGGTCAAGGTGAAGGTTACCTGATCAACAACACCCTGGGCGGCTACCTGCATCTGTATTTCGGGTTTAATCCCCAGGCGGCAACCCAGTTTATCCGGAACTGCCAGGAGCAATGTTTATGAATGTAATCCTGCAAAAGGTCAAACCCGAGGAGATTGAGGCCGAGAGCTTTCGCATCATCCAGTCGAAACTGGGCCCGACCGACTTCGATCCCGGCCAATTCGCCGTGGCCCGACGGGTAATCCACGCCACCGGCGACTTTACCTTTGCCAAAAATATCTGTTTTCATCCCGAGGCAATTGCCGCCGGCATCCGGGCAATCCAAGGCGGCAAGAATGTGCTCACCGACGTCAACATGGTGGCCGCTGGCATCAGTAAAGCCATACTGGGCCGCTGGGGTGGCAAGGTTTGCTGCCAGGTAGCCGGCCCAGAGGTGACGACCGAGGCCAGGGCCAAGGGGCTGACCCGCTCCGAGGTGGCCATTGCCCAGGCCGTTGCCCGGAACATTGGCATTGTCGCCATCGGCAACGCCCCCACCGCCCTGTTAAAAGTCATGGAGATGATTGACCAGGGGATATGGGCACCGGACCTGGTGATCGGCGTGCCGGTTGGTTTTGTCAATGCCGCCGAGTCCAAGGAGATCCTGGCCGGCAAAGAGTATCCCTTTATCACCACTTTAGGCCGCAAGGGCGGCAGCCCGGTGGCCGCGGCCATGGTCAATGCCCTGTTGCGGCTGGCAATGGAGAACGAGTAGATGGCCAAACGGTTGCGTTCCGGCTATACCACCGGCGCCTGCGCGGCCGCGGCCGCCAAGGGTGCCACCCAGGCCCTGCTCTCCGGCCAGGCGCTGGCAACAGTGGAAATCCCCTTGCCGGACGCGAGCCGGGTGGAATTTGCACTCTGCCGCTGTGTTGTTGCCGAGCAGTGGGCCTTGGCCTCGGTGGTCAAGGATGCCGGTGACGACCTGGATGTGACTAACGGCGCCGAGATCGTCGCCACGGCTCGACGACTGGACAATCATCGGATCACTGGAAATTGCGTTCCGGTCAAAAATGATAAGCGGCTGATCATCTGCGGCGGCCAAGGCGTGGGCACGGTAACCAAGCCAGGACTGGCCGTACCGGTCGGCGAACCGGCGATTAATCCAGTACCGCGCCGGATGATTCAAGAGGCGGTTACCGAGGCCCTTGACCAGGAAAACGTCACCGATAGATTCGAGATCGTCATCTCGGTGCCGGCCGGCGAGGAACTGGCCAAGAAGACCCTGAACCAGCGCCTGGGCATTGTCAGTGGCCTGTCCATCCTCGGGACCACCGGCATTGTCCACCCGGTTTCAGCCGCGGCCTGGACCGCCACCATCGAGGCCTCCATGGCAGTGGCCCGGGCCGCCGGCATTACCGAGGTGGTGCTGTCCACCGGCCGCACCTCGGAACGGGGGGCGCAGCAACTCCTTGCTCTACCCGAAGAGGCCTATGCCATGATGGGCGACTATCTGGAGTTTTCCCTGCGGGCGGCTGCCCGGCAAGGTTTCAAGAAAATCCATCTGGCCGGGATGTGGGCCAAGGTGATGAAGGCGGCCATGGGCATCCCCCAGACCCATGTCCGGCACGGCGCCTTGGAGGCCGCTGAAGCGGTGCGTTTTCTTGGCACCCTAGGGGTACAAGCCGAGGTGTTGGCAAACCTTGCGGGGGTCAACACGGCCCGGGAAATATATACCCGTTTGACCGGTATGGACAGGCAGGATATCATCGCCGCCGTCTGCGGGGCGGCCAAGGAATTTGCCGAGCAAACCTCGGGACTGTTGGTCTCGGTATATCTGGTGGAAGCCAACACCAAGGTGGTGGCGAATGTATAAGATATTCCTGATCGGCGTACCCCCAGGTGACCAATTGGGCGCGGCGGAGCGCCATCTGGTCTCGGCTTGCGGCTGCGTGGTCAGCAGCGAACGCTACCACCAACTGGCCGCCGAGTTGCATCATGACCTCCTGCCCATGACCCCGATCCAGGAGACCTTCGGAACCATCGAAGAACGCCTTGCAAGCATGGACGTAGCAGTACTGGCCAGCGGTGATCCGCTGTTCTTTGGCATCGGCCGCACCCTGATCAACCGCTTTGGCCCTGAGCGGCTGGAGATCATCCCGGCCCTTTCCGCCATGCAGTACGCATGCGGCCGCTTCAAGGAGACGTGGGATGATGCCGTGCTCTTAAGCTTCCACGGCCGGCGTGACGATACTCTAGCCGCTCGAATCATGAGACACGTCAAGGTCTTCTGCTTCACCGACCGGACCAACTCGCCAGCGGTCATTGCCCAGGCAGTTATCGACACCTGCCGGGCCATCGAGGATGACGAACTTCTGGCCGCCTACACCGTCTGGGTGGGTGAAAATCTTGGGCAGGCGGATGAAAAGATCACCAGGGGAGGGCTGGCCGAGATTGCCCCTGGAGAGTTCAGCGATCTCAATGTCATGCTGCTGAGCAGACCGGTCCTGCAAGGAAGCGAGCCGATCTTCGGCTTACCGGAAAAGGAAATCAGCCACAGCCGGGGGTTGATCACCAAGGACGAGGTGCGGGCCGCCACCCTGCACCAGCTGCGCTTGCCGGCACAGGGAGTTTTCTGGGACATAGGCGCCGGCAGCGGGTCGATCTCCCTGGAGGCGGCGCGGCTCAACCCGGAACTCACAATCTATGCGGTGGAGCGCCACCCGGACGAACTGGCCAATATCCGCGCCAACTGCAGAAAATTCGGGGCGTACAATATCACCATCATTGCCGGCGTGGCACCCCAGGCCCTCTTCAACCTGCCAGACCCGGACCGCGTCTTTGTTGGCGGCGGCGGCGGCAACCTGGCCGGGATCATCGCGACCGTTGCCACCCGACTCAAGGATGACGGCAGGGTGGTGGTGAACGGGGTCATTGAGAAGACCCGAACAGCGGCGCCACGCCTGCTGCACGATCAGGGACTGCAGGTCAGCATCACTGAGATAACGATACGCCGCAGCAAGTATCCGGCCGGAGATCAAACAACCATGAATCCGATAGCCATTATGGTGGGGAAAAGATGAGAGGACAGTTTTACGTAATCGGCGTGGGTCCGGGCGACCCCGAACTGCTGACCCTGAAGGCGGTGCGCCTCCTGGAAAAATGCCCGGTGTGGTTCGTGCCCAAGGCGCATCAAAACGGCGAGAGCACGGCGCTCTCCATCCTGGCCGGCACGGTTGCCACCCACGGCAAGGAGATCATGAAACTCCATTTTCCCATGAAGAAGATCAAGATGGGCGAAGAACCGGATGCTGAGGTACAAGCGGCCTGGCAGACCGCCTCCCGGGCCATCTTGCACAAACTCGACCAGGGCTGGGACGTCGCCTTTCCGACCCTGGGCGATCCAGCCATCTACTCCACCGGCTTCTACGTCTGCGACACTCTCCTCAAGGCCGCGCCCCAATTATCGATCTCCATTGTCCCAGGGGTTTCTTCCATCGGCGCCTCGGCGGCAGCCGCGGGCCAGCCCCTCTGCCTGGGCGACAACCGACTGGTGGTTATCCCGGCCACCTTTGAAAACGGCCGCTTGCGCGAAACCCTGCAATCATTCGACACCGTAGTGCTCATGAAGGTGCACCGGGTGATGGACAAGGTGGTCACCCTGCTTACCGAACTCGATCTGCTGGACAAGGCGGTGCTGGTGGAACGCTCCAGCCAGCGTGACCAGCGGGTACGGCGCGACCTGACCGTGGCGGCCAGGGAGGAACTCCACTACTTCTCCACCGTAATCGTGAGAAAGACATGAGCGAGATGCCTGCCGCCAATTCCATCCACTTCGTCGGCGCCGGGCCCGGCGACCCGGAACTGATCACCGTCAAGGGGTGGCGCCTGCTGCGCGAGGCCGACCTGGTGATTTACGCCGGCAGCCTGGTGCCCAGGGCCCTGGTGGCCGACCTGGCCGCCGAGGTCCATGATTCCGCCCCCCTGCACCTGGATGAAATCATCTCCCTCATGGCCACCGCCTGGCAGGCCGGCAAAAAGGTGGTGCGCCTGCACACCGGCGATCCGGCCATCTACGGGGCCATCAAGGAACAGATGCGGGAACTGGACAAACAGACCATCCCCTACCGGGTGGTGCCGGGGGTCAGTTCTGCCACCGCCACCGCCGCCGCCCTGCAGGTAGAGCTTACCCTGCCCGAGGTATCGCAGACCGTGATCATCACCAGGCGGGCCGGACGCACCCCGGTGCCGGCGGGCCAGGACCTCGCGAGCCTGGCCGCGCACCAGGCCACCATGCTGATCCTGCTCAGCGTGGGCATGATCGACCAGGTGGTGGAGGATCTCCGCCAGGGCGGCTACCCGGCCGATACCCCGGTGGCAGTGGTGGAAAAGGTTTCCTGGCCCGAGGAACGGATCGTCACCGGCACCCTGGCCGACATCGCGGCCACGGTAAAGGGTGCCGGGATCACCAAGACCGCGATTATCGCGGTGGGCAAGGTATTCGGCCAGGGTGACCTGGAAGCGGTTTCCAGACTTTACGACAAGGATTTTGCCCATGGCTACCGGCAGACCTGAGCCCAAACCGAGACGGATCGCCATCCTGGCGGTGACCGACGGCGGCCACAAGCTGGCGGCCTCTATTGCCAAAGCCCTGCCCAACGCCGCGGTAATCGTCGAGCGCACCGGACTCGCCCAACGGCTGTCCAGCCTGTGGCTGGAATACGACGGTTTTGTGTGCATCATGGCCGCCGGTATCGTGGCGCGGCTCATCGCCCCACTGCTCAAGGGCAAAAAAACCGACCCCTGCGTGGTGGTGCTGGACGAGGCCGGCCGCTTCGTTGTCAGCCTCCTGTCCGGCCATTTAGGCGGCGGCAACAAACTGGCGCACCACATTGCCGCGATCACCGGAGGGCAAGCAGTAATCACCACCGCTTCGGACATTTCAGGCCACACCGCCCTCGACCTCTGGGCCCGGCAACAGGACCTGGTGGCGGAGGATGATCGTTTGCTGACCCAGGCCAGCGCCAGGTTGGTCAATCATGGCAGTCTGCGGCTCCATGCCGAGGTGACGGTTCACAGCCTGCCGGAGGACTTCATCCTCGCCAACGGGCCGGATGACGCCGACTGCATTGTCTCGGCCCGGCTCGGCGGATGGCCGAAAAACATGCTCCTCCTGCGACCCAGAAACCTGGTGGTGGGAATCGGCTGCAACCGGGGCACCGGCCGGGAGCAGATCGAAGCGGCATTTAACGAGGCATTGGCGAACAACAACATGTCCGAACTGGCGGTCCGCAACCTCGCCTCCATAGATTTAAAGAATGACGAGGAGGGTTTGCTGGCCTTT
This sequence comes from Desulfobacterales bacterium CG2_30_60_27, assembly GCA_001873115.1. Classification (GTDB taxonomy): domain Bacteria; phylum Desulfobacterota; class Desulfobulbia; order Desulfobulbales; family CG2-30-60-27; genus CG2-30-60-27. Next base: position 24,977 of record MNYK01000002.1, read on the forward strand.
GCTGAAAGCCAGGGACTGGCCATCGATTTTTACGGAAAAGAGCAACTCAACGCCATCGCCGGCGTCAGTTGGTCGGAGGCAGTGCTGCGCGCCACCGGTGCGGTGGGCGTGGCTGAACCAGCAGCCCTGTGCAGCGCCGGCGGCGATAACCTCATAGTCAGGAAGATGAAATGCAAGGACGTCACCATAGCGATAGCCCGGGCACCCTTTACGTTGTCGGCACCGGCCCCGGAGGCCTGAAACATATCACCCCGGCGGCTCGCGAAGCACTGGCCGCCTCCGATGTCATCATCGGCTACCAGACCTATCTGGATTTGATCCCGGATCTGCTGGCCGGCAAGGAGGTGATCTCCTCGCAGATGATGAAGGAGGTGGACCGCGGCCGCCAGGCCCTGGAAATGGTGGCGGCCGGCAAAACCGTGAGCCTGGTGTCCGGCGGCGACCCCGGCATCTACGCCATGGCCGGGCTGGTCTTCGAGATGGCCAGGGATCGGGGCGACAACATGCCCATCGAGGTCATTCCAGGCATTGCCGCCTTGAATAGCTGCGCCGCCCGACTGGGCGCGCCACTCATGCACGATTTCGCCGCCATCAGTCTCTCGGACCTGCTCACCCCCTGGCCGCTCATCGAAAAACGCCTGGCCGCCGCCGCGGCAGCCGACTTCGTCATCGTCCTCTACAATCCGAAATCCAAAAAACGGACCATGCATATCGGCAAGGCCCAAGAGATCATCCTCAACCACCGCGGACCAGAAACACCGGTGGGGATCGTAACCGGTGCCACCCGAGACAACGAAACCGTCACCCTGACCACCCTGGCCAACATGCTCGACGCCGAAATCACCATGCAGTCCTGTGTCATCATCGGTAATTCGTCAACCTTCACCTGGCATGACTTCATGGTGACCCCCAGGGGCTATGCCGGGAAATACACTCTTAAAAATGAAAAGTGCCGGGGCGACGAGTAATGAGTGCGTTTAAACAAACGACAGGAATGTTTCATAGGATTTTGCATAAAACCGCCGCCTGCTGGGCTGCCAGCCAGTTTTAGACCTCCCAATTTTAGCCCGGTACCAGGACCAGATTTTTGGGAGGTGTCAAACACTGGAAGTGCTATACTGAAAACGGATAATAATTTGTTCGACATTACTACCTATCACGAAAGGAGGATGTAATGGCAACAGCTAAAAACCCTATTGATGAAAAATCGATTTGGGATGATGCCCGCCAGATGCTGCGCAAGGCGGAACGAGACGGGGTTGAGACCGCTTGGGACCGCTTGGAGCATCAGACTCCTCACTGTACATTCTGTGAAAGCGGCCTTTCCTGCCGAAACTGTACCATGGGGCCGTGTCGGATCAGCAAAAAAGCCCCCTTGGGGGTCTGCGGTGCCGATGCCGATGTGATCGTTGCCCGCAACTTTGGCCGCTTTGTGGCCGGAGGCGCTGCCGGCCATTCCGACCATGGCCGTGACTGTATTGAGGCCCTGTATAACGTGGCCCACGGACTCACCAAGGATTACACTATTAAGGATGAGACCAAACTGCTCCGCATTGCCAATGAGTTGGGGATTGCCACCAAAGGGCGGCCAATCCTTGATATTGCCAAGGATTTAAGCGCTGAATTTTATTCAAACTTTGGCAGCCTGCGCAAGGAGCTCTCTTTTGCCTGCCGGGTTCCGGAAAAACGAAAGCAAATTTGGCGCAATCTTGGCATCACCCCCCGTGGTGTTGATCGTGAGATTGCCGAAATGATGCACCGCACTCATATGGGTTGTGACAACGATGCCGCCAACACCATGCTGCACAGTGCCCGCACATGTCTGGCCGATGGCTGGGCTGGATCGATGATCGCTACCGAGATCTCTGATATTCTGTTCGGTACGCCAAGCCCCAGAAAATCTAAGGTGAACCTCGGCGTTATCAAAGAGGATCAGGTTAATATCCTGGTGCATGGCCATAACCCCATTGTTTCCGAGAAAATTGTCGAGGCGGTCAATGACCCGGAACTCATCGCCCTGGCCAAGGCAAAAGGGGCTGCCGGCATCAACCTGGCAGGGCTTTGCTGTACAGGCAATGAGTTGATGATGCGCCGAGGCATTCCCATGGCCGGCAACCACCTGATGACCGAGTTGGCCATTGTCACCGGCGCTGTTGAGCTCATCGTCGTAGATTATCAGTGCATCATGCCCAGCCTGGTCACGGTTGGCAATTGTTACCACACCAAGATGGTCACCACCGCCGACAAGGCAAAATTTCGCGGGGCCGAACATGTAAAATTTGAGATGCACAACGGTATGGCACAGGCGCGCAAGGTGGTGCGCATGGCCATTGAGCGCTTTCCTTTACGCAACAAAGATCGGGTTGAAATCCCACAGGGGCCGATTGAACTGGTTACCGGATTTTCTAATGAGGTCCTCCTGGCCGCACTGGGCGGTACCTTGACGCCACTTGTTGACGCGATTAAGGCGGGGAAAGTTAGAGGAGCGGTTGGCATCGTCGGCTGCAACAATCCCAAGTACAAACAGGATTACTGCAATGTCAACCTGGCCAAGGAGCTTATCAAGAAAGATATCCTGGTGCTGGTAACCGGGTGCGTTACCACCGCCACCGGCAAGGCAGGGCTTTTGATGCCGGAAGCCATAGCAATGGCGGGACCGGGCCTCAAGGAAGTTTGTGGTTCCTTAGGTATTCCGCCGGTATTGCATATGGGCAGTTGTGTTGACAATGCGCGCATCCTGCAACTTGCCGCGCTCCTTGCCAATGAACTTGGTGTGGATATTTCTGACCTGCCGCTGGCCGGGTCATCGCCGGAATGGTATTCGGAAAAAGCTGCCGCCATTGGCACTTACTGTGTTGCCTCCGGCAGTTACACCCACCTCGGTCATCCTCCCAACATTACCGGCTCTGGAGTGGTAACCAACCTGGCCCTTGAAGGACTCGATAATCTTCTCGGCGCCTGCTTCGGCATTGAACCGGATCCCTTTAAGGCTGCCGAACTCATTGATAAGCGGATCAGACAAAAACGCAAGGCCTTGGGGCTTTCTGAATAATCCAAGTGTCCCGTCAATAAGTGAAAGGCGCTGGAAAAGATGAGAGATTTGTTTTTTAAAAAATCAAACGGCAAAAATCGCCGGATCAGGCGCTTGAGTGGGCGGCGGGAATCGGGCAATGGTGCTGCGCGGCAATGCCATTGCTCAGCCCTGCCACGTAGTTTGGTGGTTGAGCTCCTTATTCTAATTCGGGGGTGTACGCCGGAACCCCAGAAAATTCTGACCCGATACCCCCCCTGAAGGAATTACAGGATGTCAAAGGTATGGTATTGACGCCGGAAATCTTACGGGCACTAAGCCCATATCGTCAACATCCGAGTAGATTCGGTATGTATGAATTGCGGGATCGCGAAACGGAACCGATAGAATACGAAGTGCTGCTTGATCTGACGCAACATAAGGAGCCCAGGGGACAGTGGCACAGTGTATAGAGGCCTATTGCCCATTTTCGCACGAATCCTTGCGGTCACCCAACAACATCCAGAAATCCTTCGACGTATTGTATGTATGTTGTGCCCTCACGATGATCCTTTTTCCGCATCCAGCACCTTGCGCACCAAAAGGCCCAGTTCCCGCACCGAAAGGGGTTTCATCAGGTACCCCCGGATACCCAAAGCCTGGGCCTGCTACTTGTTGATCAACTCGCTGAAGCCGGTGCAGAGGATGACAGGCAGATCCGGCCGGATGGCCATTGCCTTTTGGGGCTAATGAGAACATAGGTGCATTTTCACGCAACAGAACTTCCGTTTCTGTTTTGGCACCGGAAGTTATCCGGAATAACTTGTTAGCATAAGCAATTAATCGTGATGGCACCAAAAAAAATGAACCGAAACTACAAGATTATGGGCGAAAATCACGAGAAACAGAACTCAAAAACCTCAACCCAGAAGAAGAGCCAGACGCTTTTTAGAAGTCGAATTTAAAGAAAATGGCCTTTCCTGACCCGCAGTTGCCGGAAATGGTAATATATTCCAGTGCTAACTTATAAATAGGGAACTTCTATTGCGTAAAAACGCAACTATGTTCTCGTTGACCCTTCTATACGGTTCTTGTCCATCGGCCCGCTGCTTCGCTCCACGCTTCCTTCCCACGGTCGTTCACCCTGCCGCAGTTGCGCTTCGCTTCGTTCGCTGTGATCAATTTACGGTGGGACTTGCACCCAGAAGTTTGCGCCCATGCTGGGCGCAAACAATAAAGGCCGCCGCTTTGGAGCGGCAGCCTTGGATACTTCTCTTGCGCGGCGTGGGGATCAGTGGGTCATGTAGCCCCAGGCGTATCTTTCCATGGAAACATCCTTGTCGTCAGCCGCCTCAAGGATGGAGCCGTCAAAGATTTTAACGTTGGTATAGCCTAGCAGATCGTGCAGGACAAAATAACCTAACGAGGCCTGTAGGCCATGATTGCTGTAAGTGATGATCTCAACATTTTTGTCAGCCGGGATGCCGACTCCCGCCGCCATTTGTGTAAGGGTTTCGGTGTTTTTCATAAAAGCGGGCGAAAGGCTGACACCCGCATCAGACATATAGCTGGCCGGCCAGATCCGCGCTTTGAGGAGATGGCCGTAGCGCTTGATATGGCTCTTTTTTTCGTGGCCGAAAAATTCCGTCGCTGACCGGTTGTCGAGCAGGACCGACTTGCCTGCTTTGATCTTCGCCTTTACTTCTTCCAGGGAGATTAATTTAGCCGCCACCATTTTGGCGGTAAAATTGCCGCGCCCTGGGGTTTTGGCCTCTTTGGAGACAGGTTTTTCCTCCTGTTCCCAGGCGGCGAATCCGCCGTTCAGGATGGAGACCTTGTCGTGTCCCAGGGTATGGAGGGTCCAGAGGGCCCTGGCGCTCTTGCAGGTGTCTGTGGCGGTAACCCCCTCATCATAGAGAATGATCTGCGAGTCGTTGTTGACGCCGTAGCTGCGAAGCATCGCCTCCAGGACGTCGGGTTTGGGCATCATGAAGCCGACAAACTTTTCGTTCATGGTCTGCCAGGGGCCAAAGGCCTTTACTGCCCCTGGGATATGGTTCTTGTTGTAGTGGGTGAAGGCACCAACATCGAGAATCACGATGCCGGGCGTGTTGAGGTTTTTTGCCAGCCAGTCGCTGCTGACCAGCGGCGGGGTGTCCGCCAGGGCCGATATTGATGAACCGACCAGTATCGTCACGGCGGCCAGCATAACCGCCAGTTTAGTCTTCCAGGTGTTCATTAGGAATCCTCCAACATCTTGAAATTATGATTACTTGGTTATAAATCCCCATGAATAAACGGCAATGGGAAGATTCTCGTTCGCGGCATACTCAATCATCGAGCCATCAAAGACGCTCACATTTTTGTAGCCTAACCTTTCGTGGAGAACGAAAAAGCCCATTCCCGCAAACTGGGAGGAATTACAGTAGACGATGATGCGGGTGTTTTTGTCCGTCGGCAGGCCGACGCCCTTGGCCATGGTCGTCAGGTCTTCCTTGCTTTTGATCACGGCCGGGGCGCGATTAATACCGGCGTTGGTCATGTAGTCGGCTGGCCAGGTGAGTGAACCAGGGATATGGCCGAACCGTTTGACCTCGCCACTCTTCGCAAAGCCGAAGTGCTGGTCGCTGTTCCTCACATCCAGAAAGGTCGTCCCGCCTTTTTTGAGGCTGGCGCTAATATCCTGGAGGGTGGTTAGCTTGGAAGAGTCCAGCTTGGCGATGAAATTGCCCGGTTGCGGGGTTGGTTTTTTGTTGTCGATTGTCCGCCCTTCGAAGGTCCATTTGGTGAAGCCGCCATCAAGGTAGGAGATATTTTTGTGGCCCATGGCGTTCATGATCCAATAAGCCGACGCCCCTTGGCTGGCGTCACTGACAGTATTGCCGTGGTCGTAGATGATTACGTGGGAGTCATTGTTGATTCCCAACTTCTGAAAATAGTCGGTGATGACCTCCGCGGTGGGCACCAGATGACATCCTGTCTCATCGTTTTTCGGGTCCCAACTATCGTAGGGCAGATTAACAGCGCCGGGAATGTGCCCTACGCCGTAATTGTCGGCGGTTCTGACGTCAAGGATGACAAGCCCCTTGGCGCTTAGATTTTTGGTTAGCCATTCCGTGCTTGCCAGCGCGTCGGCTGCCGCGGGCGTCGGCGCGGTCGCAAAACCGGCCAGCAGCGCCAACAGCATGTATATGATATAGTGCAACGGTCTCCTGTTCATGCAAGTACTCCTTTTTGTTCCGAATTGGCTCTCAATGTCCTTGTCCGTGCAGATCACTTACTTTTTGATCTTGCCGGGTATCTTGTCAAAGATGATCTTTTGGTTGGCCTTGGGATCTTCCGGCACCAGATCATCCTTGGTCAGGAAGAGTTCCTTGTGGCCGTGGCAGGCATTACAGGAACTGTTCTGCTTGGTGTGGCGTTGGATGTTGTGAACCGAAGCGGAGTTCCAGGTCGGCAATGCGTCGTAGTTGGAAATGAGATCTTCGGGGCCGGGCTTGCCCGTCAACACATCTTGGAAGGACCGGAGCGATGCCAAAGAGTCCTTCTTCATTGGACTATGCCGTACCAGGTTGTACTTGTAGGGGTTGTTGGGAGTTATATCGATATTCTTGCCGATTTTGAAGGTGAAAAGCGGATCGGAAGGGAAGATAACTTTGATCTTGCCTGCTTCCTTGATGTCCAACGATACATGGCAATTGGTGCAGTTGAAATACTCGTTGGCATGGCATACCGCACAACCCAAAGTCCCTTCTGGATGGGCCTTGTGCATGGCGGTTTTGGAGCTGCCGGCCTTGCTGTCGGGATGACATCCCTCGCAACGAGAGGTTTCCGTGTCGTAGTAACGTTTGCTGGTTTCGGGCTTGGTGTTATGCAGTTGATCCCCCTTGTGGCAATCCACGCAGACCATCTGCACCTTCTCGTAATGTACGTCGGCGGTTTTGCCGAGCAGACCCATATACTCGCCCGCGAAACGGGAGCCGTGGCAGGCGTAACAGGTCTTTTCCATGGGGGGAGTCTTCTGAAAGAGATGGCGGTCCAAAAGTCCGCCCTTGGCGACCTCCGGCCAGGCAACGTGGCAGCTGCCGCAAGAGGTGTGGCATTCAGCACAGTCGAGTTTCCAGGCGGCCGGCAGCAAGGTCTCTTCCATCTTGTGCGGCTGGCTGATGGTGCCGGTGATGTCGGCGATCCCTTTCAGGGTGTAGTGCATGGAATTTTTGAAGGTCGAGGAGATATCATCGTGGCAATCCTTGCAGACGCCGCCACCACCTTCATCGGAAGGATCTTTGATGAGATCCTTGTGGGCCTTTTCCTCGTTAAAAACGTTTGTGCCTTTGTGGCAAGTGATGCAGCCAATTTTGCCATGGTTCGATTCGACAAATTCCATGGCAACGCCGAAGGTGTCCCGGCCCCTCACCTGAGGGGCGGTAACGCCTCAACCGGCGATACCGGCGGACGCGCTGGCCGCCGCGGCACCGAATTCGTCCATTTTCCCAAGGTCAGTGTGACACCTGATGCACGCACTGCTGGGGTTTGCCTCTTCCTCGGCGGCAAGCGTTCCAGCAACGCCGAACGTACACGCCAACCCTAGCATGGTGGCACTCGCCACGGTGAGCCTTTTTTTGCCCATCCTCATTGTGCTTTCTCCTTCTGCGTAAGAATTTATATGGATCCTTTGAGGTCAAAAGTATTAGCAGTGGCGGTTGGCGCAGCACGATAACTGGGTAACAGCGCATGATGTCGCCTAGCAGAGATCTCAGACTCTAACAATTCAGTAGGCTTGGTTGTTATCACACTTTGGCCCATTTACATATATGGCAAATTGTCGCAGCTACGCTAGAACAGCGGTTTGGCCCTGAGATGATGTCGGCTTGAGCAACGGGTTCTACGGAGAGTCATTCAAACCGAGGGCTGGCAAGCTTGATCGGTCCAAACACATTGGTGGTAGTCGACGACGCACCGTTCGAGGCGACCTTCATCCACTCAGGGAATAGAATCAGCTTTGTCACCCAGCCGGAAGTATCTGGTAAAGGCAAGTATATCGTAGATTATGCGCGGACGATTGGACTAAAACTAGTATTCACATGATACCAGGCGGATTGGATCGGCTTCTGATGAGCAGAGAGTGGCTGACTGAGCACGCTAGGCATGGATTCGAGCATGATGTTGCCGAGCATAGATAATCATCGCCAGCGGGAGGTGCGACACGGGAAGGATTCGTCCGAAAATGCCCATCAGAAAATCGAGCAACTATAGGGTTCTTTTGCTAATCTTTAACGACCATGACCACTGTGCCTGGCACCGAGGTTTACCAGCTTCACGTCTGGATTCGCCAAATCAGCCCAATGATTTGGCGAAGGCTCCTTGTGCGTAGCGACAGCACGATCGCAGATTTGCACTACACGATACAGATCGCCTTAGGCTGGTCGGATGCGCATTTCAATCTGTTTCACATTCACGGCCAGGACTATGGCGTCTACCACGACGGCGGCATCAGCTTCTCACACAAGCCCGATCGTGTCAAGCTGAGCGATTTCAAGTTCCGTACCAACGAGCGATTTCGTTATGAATACGACTTCGGCGACCGCTGGCAACATGAAGTGCGTGTTGAGCACGCCTGGCGCCGGAAGCCAAACGCGCCTATCCCCGCTGCATTGGCGGCCAACGGGGTGCACCACCGGAAGACTGTGGTGGCCCCTTTGCATTCATGGCGCGACGGGATGAAATTCCTCTGCAACCCTATGACTTGCTTGAGGAATTTCAGGACCGTCTTGAAAACAACGATGAGGAAGGTATTAAGGTATTAACTCAACTTTCTGACTTGATTTAACTCGCTAGTATTCCGTAATTTTTATTATGCAAAGAGCGCATTGTTTCCAGGAGCTCTACTGCTGCCCCCATCATTGCATCAATCATCTTACTGATGACATCCGCAGCCAATTCTCCTGTGCTACGGATTTTTTCAATGACAAGGGCCATCAGTCGCTGCAACGCCTCGACCAAGCTCAAATCCTTCACCTCGGCACAACAGGCATGAAAAAGACTGCCAACCGTCCTCTGGTCGGTATGCAGCCGTTGCCTAAACGCGAGGAACATATAGCGGGTCATGACCACGGTCGCATGGCCGATCAGGCCGTCATAGTCCCGCAACTGGGCTTCCTTTTCCAGCTTCAGGTGCTGCTTGAGCATCTTGAAGCACACCTCGACATCCCATCTCTTGCCGTAGATCCGGATGATTTCATCGTCAGCCAATTCCAGGTCGGTGGCAAGCACGGCCAGCCAGTCCCTCTTGTGGCGGTGGCGCACAAACACGATTTTTACCCGCTGCCCCTGCTTGGTCTCCACCACGACACTGGCCAGAATCCTTGCCAGGCCAGAACGTTTTTTCAGCCGACCGTACAACCTCCCCAGCGTATACCATTGCCCCTCATGTTTGTAGAAGACCTTGGGCATGTCCTTCAGCATGCAGATCACCGGGCGGTACGCAGACAACGTCGCGATGATTGCGGGAAAGGAGAACCAACTGTCCATCAGGATATAGTCGGCGTCTATCCCTGCTGCCAATACCCGCTTGAGCATTACGGCCAGAGGAGCGGTCGACTTGCGGATAGCCTCCATGCGCCGCGCATGTCCACAGGTCCGCTTGTCGACAGGCTTCCGCGCTTCCTGAATCCTCGACTTCGTATTGGCCGAGGAGCCCAGGACAAAGTCCAGGGGGATAAAACTATAGCCGTCCGACCAGCCTATGGTGAGCATGTTGAACCCCCGGAGGGACTTGCCCAATGTATGATCGAAGACCCAGGCGAGCAGCTCAACCTTTTTCGAACGGGACCGGTCGTAAGTGCTGCTGTCAAAGATCAAAACCTTTTCCCGCTCACCGTCGGTGAGCAGAGAAAAGACGGTCGCAATTTTCACGGCCAGGCCCAGCATGAGCTTACGCCAGTTATGCCGGGGATTGCGCAGCAGGTTATAGGCCGCATCCTTGCCAAACCCCAGAGCCTGATTTTTGGCGATGCCGCGGAAGAAATTGTTCCCCTCAAAGGGCAACTTGAAAATCGCGCCGAACACTTTCAGCGGCGCTGCCCCTCGCAATTTGTGAATACCGGCGGCATTGAGCAAGTGGCCAAGCTGGAAGTCACTGAAAAACGAATCAATGGTATTCCCCAGGCGAATTGCCTCTTGCTGCTCAGCAAGTTTATGTATATACTCCATCAGTCCTTTCTCCTTGTTTTTATTATGTTTTTGCCAAACACAATATACCAGGGACGAAAGGACTTTTCTATTAAAAAATCAACTATTTCAAGCTGTTAGCATGCGTTGTCCCGCAAGTCAGAAAGTTGAGTTAATAACCAAAAAATAGAAACGACTCGTATTGTCAACTGTTTTTATTAACACTATTTTTTAACACGAGACATTTTTCCCGTTGACAATTATGCCACATTTCAGTATCGGAAAGGTTCATCTGGGTGCTTCCGCAAGGAGGCGTAAAAGGGAACCCTGTGCAAATCAGGGACGGGCCCGCCGCTGTAACCGGTGACAAATTCCGCAGATTGCCACTGTCCTTTAGGGACGGGAAGGCGCGGAAGGCGAAAGAACCGGAAGTCAGAAGACCTACCCGGGTGCATGGCATGCAGACCTCCGCGGCGGAGGAAGGCGACCGTAGTATTCGGGTAGCAGGGATGTCCCCGGATCGATTTTTTTCGGTCCTGGGATTTTTTTTTGCCCGGGCCGGCAAACCACACGACCTGGGAGAAAAAGACATGAAACCCGTACTCACCTGCGCCGCCTTGGCGGCCCTGCTCTATCCGGGGCAGATCCTGGCGGCCGCCCCCGCGCCCGCCGACACCCCCTACACCATGGACGAGGTGGTGGTCAGTGCCACCAAGACCGAGGAACAGCGCCGGGACATAGCGCCGGCCGTTATCCTGCTCGACCGCGAGGATATCGCGGCCAGCCCGGGCAACACCGTTGGCCAGGTTCTGGCCGGCGAGACCGGCGTCGACTGGCGTACCTATGGCGACTACGGCGGGGCCAGCGAAGAGATCCATCTGCGCGGCATGGACGCCAACGCCACCCAGGTGCTGGTCAACGGCGTACGGATGAACTCACCGTCCCTGGGCAGCGCCGACGTGGGCAACATCGTCTTTGACGCTATTGACCGCATCGAGGTGATCAAGGGCCCCGGTTCCTTGCTGTATGGCTCCGGCGCCATGGGCGGCACGGTGAGCATGATCACCAAGGAGGCGCCGCGGACCGGCATGGCCAACGAGGTCAGCGTTGGCCTGGGCACGGAAAACAGCCACCGCCTTGCCGCTGAGCACGGCATGAACGTAGTCAACGGCTTCGGCTACTACCTCACCACCTCCTACGAGGAAAGCGATGGCTTCAGGGCCAACTCCGACCTGGAGCGGAGCGACGTCTCCGCCAATCTGGTGCTGGACAAAGGCCAGAACCTCAAACTCTCCTTTTACGGTGACTACCTGACTAAAAAATACGGCATCCCCGGCGTCGTGCCACCGGCCGGCACCAAGGAATTCCGCGTTAACGGGGTACCTTACATCAACGAGGAGTCCGCCAACCTGCTGGACCATGGCCAGGATGACAACTCCCACCTGGTGCTGCGCGCCAAAGGCGCCCCCCTGCACTGGCTGGACTACAGTGTCACGACCGATTATACCCGGATGAAGAACCTGAACTACAACCGTTATGCCTACACGGACGACTGGTACGGCACCGGCCTTAACGCCGTAGCCACCGACACCGCGACCACCAACGAAATCATGGGCATTGAAGGCCTTGTCGACCTCCACCCTCTGGACAACGCCAGCCTGCTCCTCGGGGTGAAACACGACCAGATTGATTGGCAGAACGAACAGGTATCGCTGGTCACCAATGACCTGGGGGTGGACAACAGCCAGGGTGAAACTTCGGCCGCGGTCAATACCCTGGGCACCTTTGCCGAGGCCCAGTACCGACCCTGCGCCTTTGTCAAAGTGCTGGCCGGCATCAGGAACGAAAAGCATTCCACCTTTGGCACTGAAAACCTGCCCATGGCAGGCCTGGTGGTTAATCCCCTGGCCGACATCACCATCAAGCTTAACCATGGCAAACACTTCCTGGCCCCGACCATGAACGATCTCTTCTGGCCTGCCGACCTATATACCAAGGGCAATCCCACCCTGGCTCCAGAGACCGGTCACCACACCGACCTTACGGTGGAGCAGTCACTCGCAGACCATCTGGTCTTTCTCACCGCCTCCTACTTCAAATGGAGTATCAGCGACAAGATCCTCTGGGGTCTGGACGAGAACTGGGTCTATACCCCCCAGAACCTGGACTCCTTCACGGCCGACGGCCTGGAACTGGGGGTGACAGTCGGCCCCATAAAGGACATCACCGCCTCGCTTTCCTACACTTATACCGATGCCGAGGAGGAGAACAGCTCCGTCACCCGGCCGGCCACCTATGTGTCGCCAGACCAGTTCAAGGCCAAACTGGTCTGGCGTTCCGAATTCGGCACCACCGCTGCCCTGGTTGCCAACTTTGTGGGTGATCGCCCCTATTACGGGTCCGACAAGACCCGGGTCGATCCGGTCGCCACCCTGGATTCCTACTGGACTGCTGACCTCAAAATCGAGCAACTGGTCCAGGAGCGCTGGAGAGTTACCCTGCAGGCCGAAAACCTCTTTGACTCGCAGTACGACACATATTTCGGCTCATATTTCGACCCGGGAACCTCTGCCTCCAGCCTGGGAACCTACCCAGGCGCCGGACAGTCGTTCTTTTTGAAGGTCGCCTTGGACTTTTAACCGTGGCGCTAACTGAGCCGGGTCGCTCTTTTTCCAACTCGGCCATATTGCAAGCAAAGCGGCCCGGCGGTATAAAGCTGAGTTGAGCAGCTTGCCTGCTTTTATGCCCTTTAGGGTGCAAACGAAACTTATGCCCTTGTGGTATAAGGGGAACAGTCGTCCCGATGCCACCGCTGGGCCGCCCATGTAACCAAGGAAAGCTCACCCATGCAGGAGCTCTACATCCATGCCTTGCCCAACCGCAGCTTAGCGGCAGCCAGGCCTGTCGGAGGCCCCGTGAACCGCGCATGCTGGTCGCCATTATCCTCTCGCTGGCCGTGCACGGCGCCCTACTCCTCTGCCGGTTTGGCTGGCCGACCACCGCCTCCCGAGTTGACATCCCGCTCCGCATCATCACCGTGCAGTTGCCCGATGCCCCTCCCCTGCCACCAGCAAAACTCACGGCCGCACCAACGCCAAAAGTCACACCCAGCAAGCAGCAAAGGATACTGCCGCCGAAGGCGGTAAACGCTACGCAACCCCGGCCCGCAGAACCTGAGAGGCCAGAGACCGGCGTGGTGCCAGACCGCGGCGGCGACCTGACCACCACCCCGGTTGCAAGTTTGCCGGGGCCGGAAACAGCCCCTCCCCAAGGCAATATCCCGGGTGAGACCGGGATCACCCCAGAGGCCGCGCCGCAGCTCGCCCACCCCCTGTACCGCGAAAACCAGCCGCCGGGCTACCCACCCCTGGCCCGCAAACAGCGCTTTCAGGGAACCACGGAACTGGCGGTACTGGTCAACAAGGACGGCTTGGCCGATGATCTTCGTCTGCAAAACTCGAGCGGCCACGCAGTCCTTGACCAGGCTGCTCTGGCCGCGGTGCGGCGCTGGAAATTCGCTCCCGGCCGCCTTGGCGCGGAACCCGTGGCCATGTGGGTCACGGTGCCAATACGCTTTGAGTTGCATTAACATCATGCGCTATCACCTGATTTTCGTAATTCTTCCAGTCATGGCCCTGGTTTTTGCCGGCCAGGCCTTTGCCCGGCAGGTCACGGACCAGATCGGCCGTTCCGTCACCGTGCCTGACCGACTCCAGCGGGTTGTTGCCCTGACTCCGGCCCTCACCGAGATCGTCTATGACCTGGGCCGGGAGGATCTCCTGGTCGCCACCACCCAGTTCAGCGATTTTCCCGAGGGTGCCAAAAACCTGCCCCGGATTGGTTCCTACATCCAGCCCGACCTGGAAAAACTGGTGGCCCTGCGCCCTGACCTCTGCCTGGCCACCAAGGACGGCAACCCCAAAGATGTGGTAGAAAAGATCATGGAGCTGGGCATCCCGGTCTTTGTCGTCAACCCCCGCGATCTGGCCGGGGTTATGGCAACCGTGACTGGGCTGGGCGAAGTCTTACAGGCCCAAGACAAGGCCAAGGCCATCGTGGCGGACATGCAGCGCCGTCTTGAGACAGTCACCGGCAACATTGCCAAGGCCAAAACCAGACCCGGGGTCTTTTTCCAGATCGACGCCGCCCCCATGGTCTCGGCCGGTGACCAGACCTTTATCGACGAACTGATCAGACTGGCCGGGGGCCGAAACCTGGCCGCCGGGCCAGCGAGCTATCCGCGCTTCAACTGGGAAGAACTCCTGCGGCTGCGGCCCGAGGTGGTGATCATCACCTCCATGGCCGGCGGCCAGAGTGTGGCGGAACTGCAAGCGAGCTGGCGCCGTTGGCCGGATCTGCCTGCGGTAAAAAACAACCTGGTGGCGGTGGTGGACGCCAACCTCTTCGACCGGCCCACCCCGCGCCTTATCGATGGCTTGGAAGTCCTGACCGCCATCCTTCATCCGGAGCTATTTCATGTTCCTTAGGATGCAACCCCTGCTGCCGCGCCTGCTGCTGCTCACCGGCGGCCTGGCCGTGCTCTTCGCGGCCTGTTTCCTGGCCGGGCTGGCCACCGGTTCCTCGGGCTGCAACCTGGCCGAGACCTGGGGTCTGCTTAGGCATCCCGGCCAGGGGGACACCACCGCGGCCACCATCCTCTTCGAGATCCGCCTGCCCCGGGTAACCCTGGCGGCAGTGGCCGGCTCCACCCTGGCCGCCGGCGGCCTCGTCTTCCAGGCCCTGCTGCGCAACCCCCTGGCCGAGCCCTATATCCTTGGCATCTCGGGCGGCTCGGCCATCGGCGCCATCCTCGGCATGCTGGCCGGTCTCAGCAGTTTTCCCGGCGTGCCGCTGGCCGCCTTTGCCGGCAGCATGCTCACCCTCGGGCTGATCCTGATCCCCATGACCGGCCGCGTGGCCCTGGCCAGCGACAGTTTGCTGCTGGGCGGCGTCATGGTCAACGCCTTCTGCGGCGCGGTGATCATGCTGCTCATCTCCCTCTCCCGATCCAGTCAGGTGCAGCACATCCTCTTCTGGCTGATGGGCGACCTGTCGCGTCTCACCCCGGCCGGGTTGCCGGTTCTCGCCGTGGTCCTGCCCTGTTTTCTGGTGATCTTTCTGCTGGCCCGGCCCATGAACCTGCTGCTTCTGGGCCAGGAAACGGCCACCAGTCTGGGGGTGAACGCCCGGGCCGTCACCCTGGTCCTGCTGCTCGCCACCTCCTTCATGGTGAGCCTGGTGGTCTGCCAGTGCGGCCTTATCGGTTTTGTCGGCCTGGTGGTGCCCCATGTGCTGCGGCTGCTGGTAGGCCCGGACCACCGCCTGCTGGTGCCCGCCAGCCTCCTGGGCGGCGGCGCCTTCCTGATCCTCTGCGACCTTTTGGCCCGCACCATCCCGGTGGACGGCGACCTGCCGGTCGGCATCGTCACCGCGCTGATCGGCGCGCCGCTCTTTCTGTTTTTGCTGTGGAGATCGGGAAAATGAACGCGCTTGCCGTAACCAACCTGACCTGCCAGTATGGCAAAAAGACGGTGCTCACCGACGTGTCGCTTGCCGTGACGACTGGCGAGTTTCTGGTGATCATCGGTCCCAACGGCAGCGGCAAGACCACCCTGCTGAAAATCCTGGCCGGCCTTATCTCGCCATCCATCGGGACTGTCACCCTTTTTGACCGACCACTGGCGAGCTACAGCCGCCGGCAACTGGCCAGGGTACTGGCCATTGTCCCCCAACAGATGCCGATGGACTTTCCCTTTACCGTGGAGGAAACGGTACTCATGGGCCGCAGCCCGGTCCTTGGCCTGACAAGTTTCGAGGGCCCCGCCGATATCGCCACGGCCCGGGAGGCCATGGCCTTCACCGAGGTAGCCCACCTGGCCCGCCGCCGCCTGGACCAGCTCTCCGGCGGGGAACGCCAGCGGGCGGTCATCGCCCGCGCCATCTGCCAACAACCCAGGATCATCCTGCTGGACGAACCAACCGCCTCGCTGGACCCGGCCCACCAGATCCGCATCATGGACCTCATGGAAAAACTGCGCCGCGAGTACGGGGTGACCGTGATCATGGTTTCCCACGACCTCAACCTGGCCGCCCTCTATGGCGACCGCCTGCTCCTGCTCGGCGACAACCGGGTGGAGATGGCCGGGCCGCCAGCCGAGGTTCTGACCTACGAACTGCTGGAACGCGTTTATGGTTGCGTGCTGCTGGTCGACAAAAGCCCGTTGGGCGGAGTGCCACGGGTGACGCCGGTGCCTGGCCGCCATATCGGCGCCCGGCTCTCAGCCTGAGCATTGACGAATCGTGATTGCATCTCCAAATAAGTTGCGCTATCAGTTTGGCTTGTTGAGGCATTAAGGATACTTTGATGAAAACAATTTTGCCGGCCATGCCTCAAAACTTACAGAGACCGAAAAGGTGCTGTGGCCCTTGCTTCATTTTCATGCGCATTCCTAACATACTACAGTCTAAACAACCTGAGTCGTTACTGACATTCGCCGTTACCCACGGGACCAATGGGCCTGAATAATGATGACAAATCGTCCCGCCTCCGTGGCGCCATACATCGCCAGTCCAGGGCCGCGGCCCTTTCTGTTCGGCCCCTTGTTCCTGGCCTTCCTGCCGCTCCTGTCGTTGCCCGGTCCCGCCTTTAGCACCGAGGCGGTCCTGGTGGGTTTACACGACAACCCGCCGCTGCTCTTGCAGGATCAGATCGGCCAGGTCCGCGGGATGGCCATCGGCCTGCTGGAAAATATCGCCGGCCAGGATGGCTGGCTATGGATCGTTATGCTGGCCGGCGCCGCCCTCCTGCTCATCTTTTTCGGCACTACCCTTCTGCTCAGGGCTCGGGTTCACAGAAAAACCAGGGAACTGCGACAGCGCAACACTGATCTGCGCCGGGAAATTCAGGACCGCCTCCAGGCCCAGCAAGAATCGATGCGCAGCGAGACCAAGTACCGGCTGGTGGTGGACTACGCCAACGAGGCCATCTTCCTGCTGCAGAACGGCATGGTGAAATTCCCCAACCCCAAAACCGAGGCCATGCTTGGCTATTCCGAGCGGGAACTGGCCGCCCTGCCCTTTCTGAACCTGGTCCACCCGGACGACCGGGACATGGTGCGCGATAAAATCAAAACCCTGGAGCAGGGCGAGGCCCTCACCTCCACCTACGCCTTCCGCCTCATCAACCAGGCCGGCAAGGAACTTAGTGTGCAACAGAACGATGTCTTCACCACCTGGGAAAACCAGCCCACCGTGCTCTGTTTCCTGCGTGATATCTCGGCCCAGATGCGGATGGAGGCCCAGATGCTGCAGGCCCAGAGAATGGAGGCCGTCGGCACCCTGGCCGGGGGGGTGGCCCATGACTTCAACAACCTGCTGACCGGCATCCAGGGCCGCGCCGCCCTCATGCTCATGAATATCGACGCCAGCCATCCCCATTACCGGGACCTGCGGGAGATCGAGGCCATCTCCAAAAGCGCCGAGAACCTCACCCGGCAATTACTGGGCTTTGCCCGGGGCGGCAAGTACGAGGTGGCGGCCCTCGACCTCAACGCCCTCATCGCCGATACCCTCACCATGTTCGGTCGCACCCGGAAGGGTCTCGACCTCCATAAGCACTTGGGCGAAGCCCTGCCGGCCGTGGAGGCTGATCGCGGGCAGATCGGCCAGGTCTTCCTGAACCTGTTCGTGAACGCCTCGCAGGCCATGCCCACCGGCGGCTCCATCACCGTGGAAACCAAGGACATTCGCCTGCACGAGGAGTTCGTCCGGCCCCATCAGGTGAGGCCCGGCAAATTCGTCAAGGTGACGGTGACCGACACCGGCAGCGGCATGGACGAGGCCACCAGACAGCGCATCTTCGACCCCTTCTTCACGACCAAGTCACGGGAACGGGGCACCGGGCTGGGGCTGGCGTCGGTCTACGGAATTGTCAAGAACCACGGCGGCATCATCACGGTGAAGAGCGACAAAGGCCGGGGCACCACGTTCACCATCTTCCTGCCCGCCAGCGACAAGATGGCACGTCCGGAAAGACCACATGCCCTGAACGCGGTGCGGGGCGAGGGCACCATCCTCCTGGTTGACGATGAAAAAATGATCGTCGAGGCCGGCCGCCTCATGCTCCAGACGCTGGGTTACACCGTACTTACCGCCTACAACGGCATGGAGGCCCTGTCCATTTTCAAGGCCAGACATGCAGACATCGATCTGGTGCTTCTGGACATCATCATGCCGGGCCTGGAAGGCCACGAGGTCTTCCAGGCCATGCACGCCATCAAGCCAGAAGTCAAGGTTCTGCTGGCCAGCGGCTACAGTATCAAGAACCAGACCCAGAAAATTTTGGAAGCGGGATGCTCCGGCTTTATCCAGAAGCCCTTTTCCATCAAGGAACTTTCAGTGAAAATTCAAGAAATCCTAAAGGGTGCAAGGAACCCCTGAAATTTCCCCTTTTGCCCCGGCATTATGTCAATGGAAATGGTTTGTTATGATCTATTGACAAGAATGCATTACCAAATTATGTCTTGCAAAAGTCTTGAAAAATGCTTTAGGGAATGACGACCTTTGCAAGAGGCTCAATTATAAGCCACTGACGACAGGAACGCTTTCAAACGTAACTGTCCAGCAGTGCCGCATCTGCTTCGCAGTCTCGCTTTGCTCGCTTAGCTGTCATCGGCCAATTCGCATACCGAAGTATAGCGAATCGGCCTCTGAAGTTTATACCCCCTTGCGGGGTGCGCATCTACGGCACTGCTGAACAGTTACAGGAAAACCGCCCGTTTTCACCCACCCCGGGCAAGGAGAACCACATGAAAACATGCAGCCTCCACGACTTCATGGCTGAACTCGCCCCCTGGCTCGACAACGATTACATCCGCTCCGCCGCCTTGGATGACAAGGGACATCTCGTCATCCATTTTGTGGACGGCATGAAAAACGTCTACCATCTGGACGACTGCACCACGGAGCAGGTCCTGCATACGCTGCAAAAAATTAAGAAAAGAGGAGTGGCGGTGTAGTGTTTTGCCGACCTTGCCCCTGCCGCCCTTACCCGCCCTGCGAATAACCGTGTTGCGAATAACCGTTGCGAAGACAGGCCAGGTTCTGTAACCTGATGCATGGTTTGGGTGCAAACCACAAGGCAAACCGGGGCATGGCCCGACGCCGGCACCCCGGCCAACGGCCAAGGAGTGTGCAGTTGCGATCATATATGAAGAACCTCGCTTTCCTGGGCGGCTTTCTGTTGCTGAGCGGCCTGCTGGCGCCGGCCAGCGCGCCGGGCGGCGACCCCGTCTATATCGCCGATGTCATAACCATCGGCCTGCGCCAGGGCCCGGACCCAAAGTCCAGCATCATCAAGGCCCTGCAGTCCGACACCGTTCTGGAAATCCTCGAGGAGCGTGACAAATATCTGCGGGTGCGCACCGCGACAGGCGACGAGGGCTGGATACCCAGGCAGCACGTCAGTTCGCAAACCCCCAAGACCCGGATCATCGCTTCTCTCAATACGGAACTGGCCGCTCTCAAGGAAAAGGCGCAGCCATTGCAGGGCACCAGCAACCGCTCCGCTGCCGAGGTCCAGGCCCTCCAGGCCCAATACAATAATGTCAAGGCTGAACTCGACAAGCTGAAAAGTCAAGCCAGCGGCGACCAGACCGCCATGGCCCGCCAACTCACGGAGATAACCGAGCGCTACAACACCCTGCGCGAGCAGTCTGCCCACGTGACCGAACTGGGCCAGGAGAACGAGACCCTGCGCATGACCAACGACAAGCTCGGCAAAGACATGGAAGCCCTCCGGCAAGAGGGCACCCACCTGAAACGCACCGACATGATTCCCTGGTTCCTGGCCGGGGGCGGGGTCTTTCTGGCCGGCTTTATCATCGCCAGGCTGAGCAGCGGTAAAAAGAAAAAATCATTCTACTGATCCCGCCGCCGCCGTTCGATCCAATCAGAGGAGAACCGCCCATGGCCACGGCCCACAAACTTCCTTCCTCTCCCTGGCGCGCCATTATCGAAAGCGCCATGCACGCCAACTCGGTGCGCCAGACCACTATGTCTGAACTCTATGAATTGGCGACGCAACAGCCAGAGGTGGTGGCTACCACCCAACCCATGTACAAACCGGCCGAATTCGGTTTGCCCAATAACGCCATGATCCTGGTATCGTATGATGGTTCGGTGGTGGGCCGCACCGCCCGGGCGCGCCTGCTGGTTCGCAACTTCGACAAGACGGAAAGCGACTCCATCCAGGCTTTGCTCCGCGAGGCGGTCTATCAGTTCAACAAACGGCCCGGCTTGCTCCTGGAAGGCATCGTCGGCCTGCACCAGGACTTCATGGTCAAGGCCCATCTCGTAAGCCCGGTTACCGACGCCAAGAACATGTTGGACTGGGGCCTCAACTTCTGCCCCTTCATCAAGCCCTGGAGCGACACCTACGCGAAATCACGCCTCATCGACGAGCCGCACATCATCGCCTTCGCCGACCCGCAATGGACCCATCCCGACTATCCCGACGGCTGCGTCATCATCGACGAGATCACCAACTGCATCGCAATCTTAGGGCTGCGCTACTTCGGCGAACGCAAGAAGGGCACCCTGACCCTGGCCTGGACCATGGGCGTTCGCCAGAACATGGTGGCCTGCCACGGAGGCATAAAAAAGATAGGCAATAAGCCACCGGTGGCGGTATTCGGGCTCTCGGGCTCGGGCAAGTCCTCGATCACCAACAGCCTGGACCATGATGGTCTGCTGAAAAAGTCCGAAAAGGTCACGGTGATCCACGACGACGCCTTCCTCATCGACCTGGAGCACAATTACTCGGTGGCCTTGGAGCCCTCGCTCTTTGACAAGACCGACGCGGTGGCCTTCGACGACATGCAGCTCAAATATTTTTATTCGGCCCAGAACGTGGCGGTCACCGCCCTGCCGGACGGCAGCAGACGCATGGTCAACGGCGACGTGCGCAACAGCAACGGCCGCTGCCTCAAAAGCCGCGCCATGTTCACCCATGCCGAACACTGCGAACGACCCGGCATGCTCATCTGGCTGCAAAAAGACACCAGCCTGCCGCCCGTAAGCCGGGTTACGGGCAACTCCCTGGCCGTGGCCATGGGCGCCTCGCTTTCCACCATGCGCGCCAAGGGCGTGGAAAACGTCGACCCCAGGGAACTGAAAAAATTGATCATCGAGCCCTTCGCCAACCCCTTCCGGGTCCACTCGCTGCTGGAGGACTGCGAACAGTTCCGCAAGCTCTTCAAGATGGGCTGCCAGTGCTACATCATGAACACCCACGCCTTCGGGGTGGGCGATGAACTGGTGGATATCCCCAAGGAATTGAGCCTGGCCATTGTCACCGAACTGGTGCGCGGCAATATCGAATGGCGGGACTGGCAGACCTTCAGCGGCCTGCAGGTTCCGAAGAACGGCAGCAAACTGTTCGGCACAAATTTCGACAAACACTACCACCCATCCCGCACCCCCCACTACCTGCAGTTCCTGCGCGACCGCATGCAGGACCGCATCACCTTCCTCTCCCGCAAGCGCGACGAGGACCACGACATGTCCAATAACTTCATCGCCCCGCTGGTGGCCGCCCGCCTCACCATCGACCGGGTGCTGGAGCCGGATCTGTATGCGTGAAACATAGGGTGCTCCGGCAGACAGGTCTGCTGGTCATCAATGTCCATCGCCACCTCCGGGCATCCCGCTTGAGTCTGAGCGGGCTTTTCGACCTCATGCCGGCCGCCTGGGCAGGCAATCAGGCGGGGAGATGATCCGGTTGCATGGAAAACTTCAGCGCCTGCATGGCCTGGGTGGCGGTCTCCTCGATGGATTTACCGGCCGTGGAAATCATCGGGATCTTGTAACGCAGGAAGATTTCCGTCGCCTGCTGAAGTTCCTGGCGGCAGGTGGCCAGGTTGGCATAGCGGCTGTCTGGGTAACGTTTTTCCCGCACGGCGTGCAGGATTTCCGGGGTGGAAGTCAGGCCCACGGCGCGGCTGATATTGTTCCGGATGCGGTCGGGCAGTTCGTATTGGTCCAGGTACTCCTCGGTGAGCGGGAAGTTGGCGGTCTTCAGCCCCATCTGGGAAGCGAGGTAGACGGAGATGGGAGTCTTACCGGACCGGGAAACGCCGAGCAGGATAAGATCGGCCTCGTCATAACCTGACATCCTGGTGCCATCATCGTGTTCCAGGCAGTAGTGGATCGCTTCCACCCGCCGATTCATGTCCATGTTGCTGACCCGGCGACTGAAGCCCGGGACACGCAAGGCTTGGGCCTCCAAGGCGTCCTCCAGTTTTTCCAGAAAAAAGGCATAGCCATCGAAAAAAACCACCTCCGGGGACTTAAATACCTCGATAATTTCCGGATCCATTATAGTACTGAAAATCAGGGGGCTGCGGCTGCCCGAATGTTTCTGGATATAGGCCATGGTCTTCCGGGCGTCGGCCACCGTGGTGATGAAAGGGAATTGCTCCTCGTGAAAATTGATCCCCGGAAACTGACAGATGAGCGAGCGGCCAAGGTTGGAGGCCAGGATGCCCGTACCGTCGGAGATATAGTAGACATCCTTGCTGTTCCACATCGCAATATCCTGCCCCTGGTGCCGAAAAAAGGTCATTTGGCCCTGCCCTGTCACCCGCTTCTTAAAACTACCACAGCCCCAATCCAGGCCGCAACCGCTAAGCGGTCGTTTGCTGGGTGGATCATGGGTTAGTCTGCCAAAAAAAGACAGATGTCCACCAGGCAGGGCCGCGATGGCTCTGCCGGGTGGATTGGTCCAGGAAAATGGGAGGGGGTCAGACGGCGGTGAGCCAGAGGTGCAAAGCCTGGGCGAACGCGGTGTGCAAACGGTTGGCCAGTCCATGGGCACCCGGAAATTTCGGCAGGTCGGCAGCGCTGTTGTCAATGACTCGATCCGCCAGGGGCTGGATCAAGGGGCTGAGCCGGGGGTTGTCGGCCATGGTGGTGGCCGCCTTTGCCATCATGGCTTGGGCGATTTCGGCCGGGGTCGTTGCCGCTGGCGCGGTGTCGGGCAGTTCCTGGGACGTTACCGGGAATTCGAAGGCCGGCGCTGCTTGCTGCTGCTGAAAAATTTCTTCAAGCTGGGCCCACTGGCCGCGGAGCAGGTCCATAAAACCAGGCAGGTCCGAGGCCACGTTGGCCGAGGCCTCGGTCGTGGCGTCTGCCCCCATGGTTTCCTGGGAAAGCGCGGGAATGGGATGGTTACCGGTCAAGCGGCTGGTGGTTATGCTGGTGGAAGAAAAGTCGGCGGAAAAGGCATTTATCGTGCCGGTATCGCCGATATTCAGGCCCTTGTTCATTGCCTGCTCCAGGTGGCCCTTGAAAAAATCCTTGGCAATGTGGGAAAGGTCTTTGATCAGGCTGCTGATGTCGGCCAGTTCCTGGGCGTTCAGATCGCCTTCCACGGTCATGGAGAAATTCGCCGTGCCAAGGCTGGCGGCCACAAAACTAATATTTTGACCCGCGCCAGTGGCATCGTACTGCATGGCCTGCAGATTTTCCATGGAACTGGAAAGCGTCACCCGGTCCCCTTCACTGGTGGTCATGGTGATCTCGGTCTGCCTGGCTTGCAGGGCCGTCTGCTGCAGCGAGAAGTCTTGTTGCCGGGGTTGAGCGGCGGGATACTGGCTGGTCAGCAGGGACGGCATGGTCATGGTGTCGCTCATTGATTTATCCTCCAAGGGTGGAAGGCGCCCCGGCGCCAGGGTTGGCGAACTTTGGGGCGGGTTAAATATCCCGGGCGGCTGGTGCCTGAATGGCCTTTCCCCGCTTTTCATGTATATCGGCAGGCAAGGGTAAATACTTGAGGAACGCATGAAAAAAATAACTACTCACAAGGTGAATAGTCTTAGGGACGCGGAAAATACCAATCTATCATCACGCATCCCGGCCTAGTGTCGTGTCAATCTTGAAATGTCATTTCGACCGCAGGGAGAAATCTTTCTAGCTCATTGACAAGGAAAGATTTCTCGTTTCACTCGAAATCCGACCCCAACCCGGGCGCGATCCAGGCATATTGGTATTTTCCGAGTCCCTTAAGTTCTTTTGCTCTGGGCTTTTTTTTTGCGATCACCCATGGCTACCGGCTGTTCCCCTGGTCGAAGGAATAGCCGCATTGTCGACCGGAACTTATGGCCACGTCCGTAATGTCGTGCCCGTTGATGGGGAAATGAGCGCAGACCAGCGGCCTGATTTTGGAGTAATAAACCCGGCAACGGTTGTCGCCGTCCAGCCATGGGCAACGGAAAATAATCTTGCAGCACGCCGCGCACTGCAGGCAGTGACCGCCGCGTGTGCCGATTTGCGCCTGCGTGAAGCCCGGTCGGAATCGCACCGTAAAAAAGCGGCGAAGCTTGCCGCGCAATAAGATGGCCCTGGGGTGGTCTCGCCAGAAGTGGAGTTTCATATTTTGTGTCCCCCCTTGGGAAACCATCGGGAGGCTGGCAGGCGCCAGCGCCGGGCGGCGGCTGAAGGGTGTTCGGCCCCACCGGTAGCAAGCAAAATTCTCTCATCACCTTCGGCGGCAAGGCAGACTGCCGCCGGCTCAGGTTTTGACGCCTCGTCAGGAGCCCATGCGGTCTGCGCCGCATTAAATATCGGTGGTCAACGCTCTAACCAACCGAACTACCCGTACACATTTCATGCGCCAGTGAATATACCCCACTGCGACATATCCGTAAAGCGCCTTATGCTGGTCTTCAGGCCGGAAGATGTTGTTGGCGCAAGGCCTCGTAGAGGACAATGGCCGCCGACATGGCGAGGTTCAGGCTGCGGATATTGGGGTTGCTCATGGGCAGGGTGGCGCACTGCGGCGCATACCAGTCGAGCAGTGCTTCGGGAAGCCCCCTGGTCTCGGGGCCGAAGACCAGAAAATCGCCAGGGGTGAAAACGCAGCCCGTGTAAAGACGTTTGGTCTTGGTGGTGAAGAAAAACCGCTGGTCCTCGGCCGTGTGGTCTAGAAAATCGTCCAGACTGTCCCAATAGTGAATGCGGACAAACTCCCAGTAATCGAGACCGGCTCGTTTCAGATGCTTGTCGTCAATGGTAAAACCAAATGGCCTGACCAGGTGGAGAATGGTGTCCGTGGCCCCGCAGAGCCGGGCGATGCTGCCGGTATTCTGCGGGATGCGAGGCTCCACGAGAACAATATTAAAGGCGGTGGAGAAATCCATCGGCAATCGGGAAGCTTGGGCTAGGATGCACGCCGTTCGCGGCCCAGGTTCAGAGTTAGAGGAAAAAGGTGGGTTTGTCCGGCGAGAAGATCACGTGTCGGACCTGGATGACCCGCGGTTCCGTGCCAGGCTCCCAGAGGACAGCGAGATCGGCAACCAAGCCCTGAAATCTGGCTAGATCCAGCCCCTTCAGCTCGGAACGGGGGGTGAACTTCATGGCCAGGGGGTTTACGAAAACTCCGTTTCGCGCAAAACGGAAATCGACATGGGGGCCGGTGGCAATGCCGGTGGTACCAACATAGCCGATGACTTCCTTTTTCCGAACATGGCTGCCGACATGAAGCCCCGGGCTGAAACGGGCCAGATGCCCGTATTGGGTCCGATTGCCGCCGCCGTGATCCAGGATCACCTGATTGCCATAGCCGCCGTTTCTGCCGGTGAAGACGACGCGGCCGTCACCCACCGCCAGAACAGGGGTACCCTTGGGCGCGGCAAAGTCAACCCCGAGGTGGGGTCGGTCGTATCCGAAGATGGGGTGCGGCCGGTGGTTGGTGAAACCCGAGGTTACCCTGCCCATCGGCACCGGGGATCGCAAAAAAGAGGTGCCAAGCTCCTTGCCGTTTCGGTCGAAATAACTACCTGATGTCTTCCCGGAAGGAAAATAAAAACCTTCCATGAGCTTGTCATTTTCGGCCGGTCGGTACGCGGCATACATAATGCTGCCATAGCCGACAAATTTGCCTTCATTGAAATATTTCTGGACCGTGAGGATAAACCGGTCTCCCTCCCGCATCTCGGTATTGAAGTCAATCTTGGAGGCAAAGATGTCGGCAAAGGAATAAACAAGTTTGGCCTCTTCGCCCAGTTCGGAAAACGCGGTGAAGAGGGAGGTGCGGATCTCTCCATCCATGGTGACGAGCCGGCACTCCAAGGGAACGTCCTGCCTGGTCACGCAATAGCCCTCGGGCGATCTGATCAGATTGTACGTGTCCAAGGGGCCGAGATGGAAGGAACAACTCAGCAACTCGTCGTCTTCGTCCAGGACAACGGAGTATTGGTTCCCCGCCCGCAACCGCTTGAAATCAAGATGTTCACCAAGATGCGTGATAATAAGACCGCGGGACGCTGCCGGAACCTGGCTGCGGCACAACGATTCTGTCAGTGACTCGCCGCTCAGTATCACCCCGCTGATTTCTCGGCCGGCCAGGGGTTCCAGCGGGTCGAGTGACGCGTTTTCGGCCAACTGGCGGCCCCGCTCCTCGTCAAGTTCAGCGGGCGTGTCGGGCTGCGGGGCAATCTCGGCCGCGGGCAGGCCCACGTATACCTGGCATGCCTTTTCATCCGGGGTTGCCTGCAAAAAAAACATGGCAAGAATGAAGGTGACAAAGATAAGCGGAAGCAGGAGGGAGCGCGTTATGTGTTTTTGCATGGAGAGCACGTTGCCGTTGTCTAAAGGAAAAGAATAATGCCGTTGACGGCGGAGCGGGCCTCCCTTGTCTAACAGAGAAGACCTGGTCTTTCAAGGTTTTTTAGGCTGGCGGTGTTCCGATCGCCCGCCCACTGCCGAGGTTGCTTCTTGGCATATTCAACATGCAATATGAATGCCAAATATTGCAATTATTCAAAACTTGTTGATTGTGTGTATTTTTCTCAATAATAGCTGCGCGTCGCTGCCAGCCGACCATTGTGAAACTGAATATTTTTTTGTAAGTACCCAGGTTATTTTGACGGTAGTCGGTTAGAAACTGAGTCTGTTTGCAGCCTGAAAGACTTCAACCTAGTACCATGGAATACATATTTTTTCGCATCCAAACCCTCCAAACCTCCCCTTATCAGGGGAGGCTTAAAGGCTTCCCATCATGATAAGGGGGGATGGAGGGGGGGTGGACTTAAATGTTACAGTGTACTTAGTAACTGGCCAGCTTGTGTCGGCAGTCAAGCGTTCCCGGCCTGAAAATACTTTTCGCTCATTCTCGGCGGGCGTCCTGCCCGCCTCCGAGGCGTCCGCGACCTC
>MNYK01000049.1 GCA_001873115.1 Desulfobacterales bacterium CG2_30_60_27
CCTCGGAGGCGGGCAGGACGCCCGCCCCCGCATGAGCGAAAAGTATTTTCAGGCCGGGAACGCTTGACTGCCGACACAAGCTGGATAGTTACGCTGAAAGGTGAATGCTGTGGATTTTTTTGATTGGACCTTGAGCTTTCAGCTTTGAGCTAACAAAGGTGCCCTTATGTTGCTTATCTTCTTAACTCCCAAAGACTCATTATGACCGACCTGCATTTTGTGCTTAGATCCTATCCGATGATGTCCTTGCGGGACATCGTCCTCTTCCCCCACATGGTGGCGCCGCTGGTGGTGGGCCGCAAGAAATCCATTCAGGCCCTGGAAGAGGCCATAGCCAACCACTCCGAGATCTTTCTGGCCACCCAGAAGAACGCCAGCGACGAGGATCCCAAGCAGGCAGGGGTCCACACGGTGGGCACGGTGGCCGGCGTTTTGCAGTTGCTCCGCCTGCCCGACGGCACGATCAAGGCCCTGGTGGAAGGGCGGCGGCGGGCCAGGATTATTCGTTATCTGCCCCACGAGGAATTTTTTCGGGTGGAGGTTGAGGAACTCCTGGAAACCGGCGAGATCAATGCCGAGACCGAGGCCTTTGTGCGGCAGATCCGCACCGTGTTTGGCGGCTATGTCAAACACAGCAAGAAGATTCCCCCCGAGGTGGTCAAATCCCTGGCCAACATCGCTGATCCGGCCAGGTTCGTTGATGTCCTGGTCTCCCACCTGCCGCTGGCCACCATTAAGAAACAGGAGATCCTGAGCGCCTTTGCCATTCAGGCCCGGCTGGAGATCGCCTTGAGTTTCCTCAACATCGAGAACGAGATTGTCTCCATGGAGGAAACCATCCGCACCCGGGTCAAGAAGAAGATGGAGAAGAGTCAGAAGGATTATTATCTGGCTGAGCAGATCCGCGCCTTGCAGAAGGAGATGGGCGCCGACAATGACGCGGCCTCGGAGCTTGATGAGCTGGACAAACAGATCCGCCGCAAGAAACTGCCCCAGGCGGCCCGGGCCAAGGTGAAGCGAGAATTCAAAAAACTAAAGCTCATGCAGCCCATGTCGGCCGAGGCGACGGTGGTGCGCAATTACATTGACGTCATCCTGAGCTTGCCCTGGTCCGAGAAGTCCAGGGAGCGGGTGGAGATCCTGGCCGCGGACGCTATTCTGGAAGAGGATCACTTCGGCCTGGCCAAGCCCAAGGAGCGCATCCTCGAATACCTGGCCGTGCAGGCCCAGGTGAAGACGATGCGCGGGCCCATCCTCTGTCTGGTGGGTCCGCCCGGGGTAGGCAAGACCTCCCTGTGCAAGTCAGTGGCCCGGGCCATGGGCCGTAAATTCGTGCGCCTTTCCTTGGGCGGGGTGCGCGACGAGGCCGAGATCCGCGGCCACCGACGGACCTATATCGGCGCCATGCCTGGCAAGATCATTCAGTCCCTGCGGAAGGCCAAGGTGAACAACCCGGTCTTCTGCCTGGACGAGGTGGACAAGATGAGCATGGATTTCCGCGGCGACCCGTCGGCCGCCCTCCTGGAGGTGCTCGACCCGGAGCAGAACAACGCCTTCAACGATCATTACCTGGATCTGGACTTCGACCTGTCCGATGTCTTCTTCATCACTACCGCCAACAACCTGCCCTCCATCCCGCCGCCGCTAAGGGACCGCATGGAGATCATCAAGCTGGAGGGCTACACCGAGGAGGACAAGCTGCGGATCGCCACGGACTTTCTGGTGCCCAAGCAGCTTGCGGCCAACGGTTTTACGGACGCGGACATCGTCTTCAACGACAAGGCTATTTTAGAGGTTGTGCAGCGTTATACCCGCGAGGCCGGGGTTCGTAACCTGGAACGCAGCATCGCCGCCATTTGCCGCAAGATTGCCCGTGACCGCCTGAAAAACGGGGCTGACAAGAAGTACCGG
The DNA here is from genome assembly GCA_001873115.1 of Desulfobacterales bacterium CG2_30_60_27. GTDB lineage: Bacteria > Desulfobacterota > Desulfobulbia > Desulfobulbales > CG2-30-60-27 > CG2-30-60-27. Next base: position 1,912 of record MNYK01000049.1, read on the forward strand.
GTGGCCGCACCCGCGGTGGCCCGCTACCTCGGCGTGCCCAGATACCGGGTGGGCCAGGCCGAGGATATCGACCGTACCGGCCTGGTCACCGGGCTGGCCTGGACCGAGGTCGGCGGTGAATTGCTGCAGATCGAGGCGGTGCTCATGCCGGGCAAGGGCAAGCTCATCATCACCGGCAAGCTGGGCGAGGTCATGCAGGAGTCCGCCCAGGCCGCCCTGAGCTATGTTCGTTCCCGGGCTCTTCGTCTTGGGCTGGCGCCGGATTTTTACCAGAAGGTCGATATCCATGTCCATGTGCCCGAGGGCGCCATCCCCAAGGATGGGCCGTCGGCTGGCATCACCATGGCCACCGCCATTGCCTCGGCATTGCTGCAGTTGCCGGTGCGCAAGGATATCGCCATGACCGGCGAGATCACCCTGCGCGGCCGGGTGCTGCCCATCGGCGGTCTCACCGAGAAGCTCCTGGCCGCCCGCCGGGGCCACATCCGGAACGTTCTGGTCCCCAAGGAGAACGAGCGCGACCTGGAGGAGATCCCGGCCAAGATTCGCAAGAGCTTGCGCATTGACCTGGTGGAGAATATGGATGAGGTGCTGACCAAGGCGCTGGTGCTAGGCGAAGGCGCCACCCTGTTCAAGGAAGTGAGCATGGCCGCTTTCTGTCCCGAGGTGATGCTGCCCGTCGACACCCCCATCGCCCATCAGTGAGAGGGCCGGGGAAATTCCTTGCGCCACTGTTTTTTATTGACGAAGCGGGGTGTGACTGGTAAATAACTGTTCCGCTTGTCGGGCGGATAGCTCAGCCGGGAGAGCATCGGCCTTACAAGCCGAGGGTCACAGGTTCGATCCCTGTTCCGCCCACCAAAAAACTGTTTAAGCCGTTTAAGCCGTTTGAGCCGTTTAAGCCGTTTGAACTGTTTAAGCCGTTTAAGCCGTTTGAACTGTTTGAACTGTTTAAGCCGTTTAAGCCGTTTAAACCGTTTGAACTGTTTGAACCGTTTAAGCCGTTTAAACCGTTTAAGCCGTTTAAACCGTTTAAGCTGTTCCATTAAATTAAGGGGTCGTAGCTCAGTTGGTTAGAGTGCCTGCCTGTCACGCAGGATGTCGCCGGTTCGAGTCCGGTCGGCCCCGCCATTAACGCCAGAGGGGGAATGCATTTGTATGTTGCATTCCCCCTCTTTTTGTTGGTGCGCTCGCAACCGTTTGTTATCGAATTAAAGTAACTACCCGCCGCAAGATTTTCCCCATCTTTCCTTGACATTTTATGGGCCAATGCTATATTGACTCCTCACTGTGATGCGGGGTGGAGCAGTCCGGTAGCTCGTCGGGCTCATAACCCGAAGGTCAGAGGTTCAAATCCTCTCCCCGCTACCAGCCAATTCATGAGAGGGGCAAGCGTATGCGCTTGCCCCTCTCTTTTTATGCGGCGCCGACGTTAATGAGTTGACGCGCTCTGGCGCGAAAAGCTATAGTTTTTTCCTTAACTTGTTTTTCTGGTCCGTGACCCATGAACCCATCCCGTCCGAATCCTCCCAGAAGACCGCTCATCTCGACCTGGGCCGTCGTGCTGCTCGTTATGGCAGCCGGCCTGTGGTGGCATTTTCAGAAGGCCGACCGGGTAACGCCCTATCCCGATGCCCAGCCCAAGGCCATTGCCGCTCGTGGGGATCTGGCCGCGGACGAGCGTAACACCATTGATTTGTTTCAGCTCGCCGCGCCGGCGGTAGTTTACATCACCAGCATCGAGGTGCGGCGCAGCCTGTTCTCCCTGAACGTTTATGAGATTCCGCAGGGCACTGGTTCCGGTTTTGTCTGGGACAACGATGGCCATATTGTTACGAATTTCCACGTGATCGGCGGGGCCAGCCGGGTGGAGGTGACCCTGGCGGATCGTTCCACCTGGGAGGGGGTGCTGGTGGGCGCGGCGCCGGACAAGGACCTCGCGGTCCTGCGGATCAAGGCGCCGGCGGCGCAACTCAAGCCTATTCTAGTTGGTGAATCAGCGAATCTGCAGGTCGGCCAGAAGGTCTTTGCCATCGGCAATCCCTTTGGCCTGGATCAGACCATTACCTCCGGCATTGCGAGCGCCCTCGGCCGGGAGATCAAGACGGAAAACGGCCGCACCATCCAGGGCGTGATCCAGACCGATGCCGCCATCAATCCCGGTAATTCGGGCGGCCCGCTCCTGGACAGCGCCGGCCGGCTGATCGGCGTCAATACCGCCATCTTCAGTCCGTCCGGGGCCAGTTCCGGCATCGGCTTTGCCGTGCCGGTGGCCTCGGTCAATCAGGTGGTCCCCGAACTCATCAAGCACGGCCGGCTGATTCGCCCCGGCATCGGCATCAGCGTGGCCAATGAGAGCATCATCCAGCGCCTGGGCCTGGCCGGGGTCCTAATCATGGAGGTGCAACCGGGTGGCGCCGCGGCCAAGGCCGGCCTGCGGGGTACGCGCCGTCTCCCGGCCGGGGTCGTGTTGGGAGACATCATCGAGAGTGTCGATGGGTTGCCGGTGGCCTCCCTGGACGACATGTTGAATATCTTTGACAGGCACAAGGTCTTAGACGAAGTGGAACTCGGCATCCGGCGGGATGAGCAACGCCAAAGTATCCGGGTAACTCTGCAAGAGGTTGGGTAGGTTTTCGTGACCTGGTGGACCAAAGCCATTCGGAGTCTGATCTCTTCCGGGGGAGGGGAGCGACTCGATCTGTTCCGGGTGTTTCCCGGCATTCGCCGTTTTCTGGCCGCCCGGCAGCATTACGTTTACCTGCGCACCGGCGCTGACCTGGTCTTTGTGCTGGTCGTCATCTCCGGCATCTTCGGCCCCCAGGACCCCAAGCGTAACGTCGCGGTTTTCCTCACTTGGGGGGTGCTGTGGCCCTCTATTGTCCTTTCCTGGTTTTTCGTGGGCCGCATGTGGTGCGGCATCTGCCCCTTTCCCGGGTTGGGGGTCTTCCTGCAGCGCCGCGGCTTTTCCCGGGCGGGCAAGGTTCCGCGCTTCCTGCAGAAATACGGAGTATACTCCTCGGTGCTGCTGCTCGCCCTGATCATCTGGGCCGAGGTGGTGGCCGATCTCGACCGCTGGCCGGCCGGCACCTCGTACCTGGTGCTGGCGATCGTGGTCGGCTCCGCGGTGTTGGCCGTGCTCTATGCCGGCCAGGCCTGGTGCCGGCATCTCTGCCCGCTGGGCCGCATCTCCGGCGCTGCCGCCACTTTGTCGATCACCGAATTCCGGCCTGATCATGAAAAATGCAAGGGCTGCGAGACCTTTGCCTGCAAGAAGGGGGTGGCCGGGAAAAGAGGCTGCCCGGTCTACCTTGGGGCCTACAGTGTGCAGAATAACCTGCACTGCCTGGTGTGCGGCCACTGTCTGCCCCTCTGCCAGCGCGATTCGCCGCAGCTCCTTTTTCGCAACCCTTATTCCGAACTCATCCGCAACAAGGGGCGCTACATTACCTGCGCCTATATCGTGCCCTTTCTTATCGGTTCCCAACTGGCCCGCTTTCTGCGCCATAAATCGCTCTACCACCAGATCGTAGCCACCACCGGCTGGTACGACGCCTTGGTCTTCAGTCTCTTGCTGGTGCTGGGCTTTTTCGCGGTCATGGCCGTGATCCGGTTGGGGAACCGCCTGATCGGGGTTACCGAGGATCCGCTGCTCGGCAGGTTACAGCCCATGGTCCCCATTTTTATTCCCATGGCCTTTACCGGTGAACTGGTGTACCGGATGAGCTTTTTCGCCGATGGCATCGGTGATTTCCTGCCCACCGTCGGCCGGCAGGCGGGCACTGGCGCGCTGGAGTGGCTGGCCTTTGCCATCCCGGATTTTCCAGTACAGATCCTTTCCGCCTTTTTCATGCTGAACGGCGCCCTGGCCGGGTGCTATATCTTCTGGCGTTTCTGCCTGGAGGATTTTGAAGGGATTGTCAAATTCAAGAATTTCGTGGCCGTCAATCTCATGATCGGGGTCATGCTGGTCCTCTATCTGACCGCTATTTTTTGATGCCCCCCCCGGGGCCGGCAACCTAGCGGGCCAGGGGGTCGGCCGAGGCGGTCAGCCGCCTGCGCCGCTGGCGGGCAAGCTCCCGCATGTCCGTGGTTTTGTCGGTTTCATCGATGATCTCCTGGCCCATGATTTCCTCGATGATGTCTTCCAGGCTTATCACGCCCGTGAAGCCGCCGTATTCATCCACCACCACAAAGAGGTGGATGCTGCATTTGATGAATTCCAGAAAGACCTTGTCCAGGGGTGCGGTTTCCGGCACAAAGTGCACGGGCTGCATGAGCGCCCCCAGCGTGGTTTTATCCTTGTCCTCGGCCGCGCAGAGGAAAACATCCTTACGCATGACCATGCCCACCATGTCATCCAGATCTTCATCATAGACCGGCACCCGGCTGTGCAGATCCCATTTTTCCCGGTGCCGCAAGGCCTCGACCACGGTCAATGCCTCATGTAAAACAAAGGTCACGGTACGGGGTGTCATCACCTGCCGCACCGTCTTGCTGGCCAAGTCGAGGATATTGGTGATCACCCTTTCCTGCTGGGTGTCGATCTCCCCGCTTTTGCGGCCCAAGGCGGCGATGGCCTGGATCTCCTCGGCCGAGACGATGGTCTGTTTATCCTGGCCCATGACGAGTCTGATCAGGGCGTTGCACAGCCAGATGACCGGGGCCAGGAGATGAACCAGCCCCTGGAGGGGCAGGGCGATGATGCTCGACAGTTGTCGGCTGTATATGACGCCGGCTGTTTTGGGCAGAATTTCCGAAAAGAGCAGGATGACCAGGGTGAAGGCGACGGAGAACAGGGCCAGGTACTGCTCGCCGAAGACCGCCACGGCCGAGGCGCCGGCCACGGCCGCCCCCACGGTGTTGGCAATGGTATTCAGGGTAAGGAGGGCCACGATGGGCCGCTGGATGTCATTTTTAAGACTTTTTAGCAGCAGGGACGAGCGCTTGCCGGCCCGGGCCTGCACCTCAACCTGGCTTATGGGTATTGAATAGAGCGCCGCCTCCGAGACGCTGCACAGGGCGGAGACGATCACGGCCAGAACCACGGTCGTTATGAGCGTCGTAACCAAGGTGAACCTCCTTAGTGTTTTACCTTGCGCCGTGAGCCGGCCCCAGGCATTGGCGAGCACCGGCGCGGCGATATTGAATTTTACCAGAAATCAAGTATACTCAACTTTTCTATTTTCCCATACCTTCCTTGTTGTGCTGCGTCCCGCGGCCTGGCGACAACCCGCAAGGCACGGCGCCCCATGAACCTGCCGCGGGACGCCATTCGCCTGGAAGTCTTCGGTACGCTGGTCTTTTCCCGGTCACTGGACATCTGGTGCAAGGGTGAGGGGTATGGAAATTTTCATGCACAGGCCTTCAAGCAGCGTGGCAGGACATGGGGAAAAAATCAAACGCACCCGCTGGCGGGCCGCGCCGCAGCACCATCTTTGTGGTGGATCATGCGCCGGACAACCTGGACCGGTTCAAGGCGCTGTTTCGCGGGACTCGGCATCTGGTCTATTACTCAATGTCGCCCGACGACATCAAGGAGATCATGGTGGGGGTTTCCCCGGACATGGTGATCGGCAATTTTTATATGCCGGGCCATGCGGCGGCTGACTTTTTCACCCAGATCAAAAAACAGGCGCCCCACGCCATCCGCGTCGTCTTCGCCGAGGAGTCGGATGCCGGGCTGATGATGCGGTTGCTGGCCTGCGGCACGGTGCATCGGTTCTTCTGTCTGCCCTGGAAAAAGAATAACGTCGACAGCCTGCTCATCCGTGACCTGGCCACCCGGGCCAGGCTCAGAACCAGGAAGGTCTGGGATTTTCTGGAGGCGGAAAGTCGTATTCCGGTTTTGCCAGACGTGGTCCTGCGCATGGAAGAGGTGCTGCACGACCCTGATTTTTCATTGGACCAGTTGGTCGCCGTCATCAAGCAGGATCCGGTGGTGACCGCCAAGCTCTTGCAGCTTGTCAACTCCTCGGCCTTTCCCAAGGATTATGCCATTGGCGACCTGTCTCGGGCCGTCACCTACCTCGGCATCAGACAGGTCCGCGAGCTGGTGCTATTCCTCTGTGCCCGGGAGATCTTTTCGGCCTCCAAGCAGTGCAGCGACGCGGCGGTGCAGGTGGCCAAGCAGAGTTTCCGATGCAGCAAGCTGGCCGGTCTGGTGGCCAAAACCGTGGCCCCGGGCCTGGAGAAGGAGGCGGCCACCGCCGCCCTGTTACAGGATATTGGCAAGTTGGTGCTCTTTACCCCTGCTTTCTGTGATACCTACCTGGCTGCCTTGGCCAAGGACCAGCAATATGGCGTCCTGGGCGGCGAGGTTGAGGACGACGAGGCGGCGTTCGGTATTTCCCACTCAGAACTGGGTTCCTGCCTGCTGCTCTGGTGGGACATGCCGTTTGTTATCGTGGAAACGACGGCCAACCATACCCTGCCGCTCGCGCAGTTGCAGGGTATTCCCAAGAGTGTGGCCATCGCCTATCGCTGTTTGCAGGAGGCCAGATTCGGCGACCGGTTGGTCACCGATCTGGCGGAATTAGACAGCAATCTGCCGCTGGCGGCCTGGCGCAAGAGCGCCAAAGCTATTTTAGGTGGATAGGATAAGGCGCAGAGGCATAAGGCATTCAGTTTAATACCCCCTTGAGGGGTACAAAGTTTAAAGAAGTTTCTGCTCGATATGATTTTTTACTCTGAGCCTATGTGCCTTTCTGCCTCAATCTACAGACTACAGTCTGCATAACCTTAATAACCAATTTGGAACAGAACATGAAAATATCCGTCTCGACCAAAGACCCTGCCGCTTACACCGGCGATATGATTATTTTATTTGTGAGGCAACCGGCCAAAGGTCAGCCCGTCTGTCCGGTTCCCGGGTTGGCCAAGGCCATGGCACAGGCCTGTCTGTCCGGCGATTTTCAGGGCAGGGAAGGGCAGACCCTGCTCTTTTATCCGATAGGGGGAAAAGGCCGGCCGTTAGGCACCCGCCGGGCTCTGGTCATCGGTCTTGGCAAGGATGAGGTCAAGCGGGAAACGCTGCGTCAGGCCGGGGGCTCCGCCTGTTGCGCCACCATGAAGACCAAGGCGACGAAGCTCTTGGCCGTGTTGCCCGAGGATGTCGGGCTGGCTGTCCTGGTCGTGGCCGAGAGTCTCGCCGAGGGGCTCATCCTGGGCGCCTATCAGTTCCACAAATACCAGAAATTTACCGACCCCGACGAGACGCCCGGCGCCATCAGTGAGATCACGCTTTTTTCCAGCAGGGCCACCGAGGCCCGCCGGGGCCTGGCCAGGGGCAGGGTGGCGGCCGAGGCGGCCTGGGTGGCCAGGGATATGGCCAATGAGCCGGCCAATTACTGGACGCCGGCTCATTTTGCCCGCTTCGGCCGGGATTTGGCCAAAAGTGACGGTCTGAAGTGCACGGTGCTAGGTAAGCCCGAGATGATCAAGCTGGGTCTTAATGGCCTGCTGGCCATCAATCAGGGCAGTAGTGTGCCGCCGACCATGACGGTTCTGGAATACCGATGCGGCACGAAAAAGGCGCCGACCCTGCTGTTGGTCGGCAAAGGGCTGACCTTTGACTCGGGGGGCATTTCACTCAAGCCTGGCGTTGGCATGGAGGAAATGAAGTACGACATGTGCGGCGGTGCCGCGGTCATGGCGGTCATGCAGGCCTTGGGGCGGGAAAGGCCCCGGGGGGTGAACGTGGTGGGAATCGTGCCCTCCACCGAAAACCTGCCCGGCCCGGCCGCCCTGAAGCCCGGTGACGTGGTCACCCTATACAACGGCAAGACCGTGGAGGTGGTGAACACCGATGCCGAGGGCCGCATGATCCTGGCCGATGCCCTGGCCTATGGGGTGGCGACCTTCAAACCGGACGCCGTGGTGGATATCGCCACCTTGACCGGCGCGGTGATCGTCGCCCTGGGCCATCACCGCACCGGCCTGCTCGCCAATGACGATGCCCTGGCCGCCAGGGTGCTGACGGCGGCCGACGAAGCCGGCGAACCAGCCTGGCGTCTGCCCCTGGGTCCGGAATACCGCAAACAGTTGAAGAGCCAGGTGGCCGACCTCAAGAATGTCGATAAGCGCGACGCCGGCACCATTCTGGGTGCCGTTTTCCTGCAGGAATTCGTGGCGGAGACCCCCTGGGTGCACCTGGACATCGCTGGCACGGCATGGAATTACACGGAAAAATCCTATATACCTAAAGGCCCTTCCGCCGTGGGTGTCCGCACCCTGCTGGCCTTGGTCAGATCCTACTGACCAGGCCAGGTGAAAATCGGTTTGCGCCCTGGCCGAGGTGTGCTACGTTGCGGTAACCAGCAACCGACTGAATTGCCAAAGGAGAGTCCCTTGAAAAGACATGGGTGGTTACTCTTAGCCCTGCTACTGGCGGGCGTCTGGATGACGGGTTGTACCAGGCGGGAAGCCAATAAGGTTGCCGATGCAGCGGTGGTCAGGATCGGCCTGGTGGCGCCGCTCACCGGGCCGCAGGCCCATCTCGGCAAGGACAACGACAACGGCGCGCGGTTGGCCCTGGACGAGATTAACGCCGCCGGGCTGACCCTGGGCGGGAAAAAGGTGCGTCTTGAACTGATCAGCGAAGACGACCAGGCCGACCCGCGCACCGCCACCATCATCGCCCAGAAGCTGGTGGACAACGGGGTGGCCGGCGTCATCGGCCACCTCAACTCCGGGGCCACCATTCCGGCCTCGAAGGTTTACCACGACGCCGGTATTCCGCAGATTTCGCCATCGGCCACGGCCATCGCCTATACGGCCCAGGGTTTTGACACCACCTTTCGGGTGATGACCAACGACGAGCAGCAGGGCAAGGTGCTGGGGGGCTTCGCCGTCAGCAAACTTAACGCCACGCGGATCGCCATTATCGATGACCGCACCGCCTACGGGCAGGGCCTGGCCGATGAATTCGCCAAGGCCGCCGTGGCCGCGGGGGCACAGGTGGTGGCCCGGGAGTTCACCTCCGACCGTTCCACGGACTTCATGGCCATTCTCACCTCCATCAAAGGTAAAAATCCGCAACTGCTGTTTTTTGGCGGCATGGACGCCCAGGGCGGCCCCATGGCCAAACAGATGAAGCAACTGGGACTTAACGCGCAGTTGCTGGGTGGCGACGGCCTGCAGACCACGGAGTTCATCAAACTGGCCGGGGCGGACGCGGCAGGGGTGGTGGCCTCCTCGCCGGGACTGGCCCTGGCGGCCATGCCAGGAGGCCAGGCCTTCCGGGAGAAGTTCACGGCGCGCTTTGGCTCGATGCAGATTTATGCGCCTTATGCCTACGATGCCATGCAGGTGATGGTGGCGGCCATGCGGCGCGCCGATTCCGCCGACCCTCATAAATATCTGGCGGCCCTTGCCGGTACTGATTACCAGGGGGTCACCGGGCCGGTCCGCTTCGACGCCAAGGGTGATGTGGCCGGCGGCAGCGTGACCATCTATCGCGTGCAAAACGGCGCCTGGCAGGGGCTTGAGACGGTGCGGAGCGGGCAATAACCGCTTCCGGGGACGCTATGGAAATCCTCGCGCAGCAGCTCATCAACGGCCTGGTGCTGGGCAGTGTTTACGCGTTGGTGGCGTTGGGCTATACCATGGTCTACGGCATCCTGGAACTCATCAACTTCGCCCATGGCGAGATTACCATGATCGGCGCCATGGTGGCCCTGGCGGTGATCGGCGCTTTGGTGGGCGCGGGCGTGGACCTGCCGGGTATTGTCATTGTCGGGCTCGGTCTGCTGGCCGCCATCCCGGCCTGCATGGCGCTGGGTTTCTGCATCGAACGTCTCGCCTACCGCCCCTTGCGGCAAGCGCCTCGGCTGGCGCCGCTCATCACCGCCATTGCCATGTCCATCATCCTGCAGAATGCCGCCATGCTGATCTGGGGCCGTCGGTATATCTCCTTTCCGCCGATTCTGCCCATGGGCCGCCACGCGATCCTTGGCGCCATCATCTCCGATGTGCAGATCGCCATCCTGCTTACCTCGACGCTCATCATGGCCGGGCTGGTGCTGCTGGTGCGTTGCACCCGCCTGGGCCGCGCCATGCGCGCCACGGCCCAGGCCCCCCGGATCGCCGGGCTCATGGGCGTGAACGTCAACAACATCATCTCGCTCACCTTTGTCATCGGCTCGGCCCTGGCCGCGGTGGCGGGGGTGCTGGTGAGCGCCTACTATGGTCTGGCCCATTACTACATGGGCTTTCTGCTGGGTCTCAAGGCCTTCGCCGCCGCGGTGCTGGGCGGTATCGGCAATCTTGCCGGCGCCATGCTGGGCGGCCTGCTGCTGGGGGTTATCGAAAGCCTGGGCGCCGGTTATATCGGCGATCTTACCGGCGGCTTTCTGGGCAGTAATTATCAGGATGTATTCGCCTTTTTCGTCCTGATCCTGGTGCTGGTGCTGCGGCCGTCTGGCCTGCTCGGGGAGCGGGTTGTTGAGCGCGCGTAAGGGCGGGGCCGCCATCCGCCGGCGTCACGCCTGGCTTGCTTTCCTGCTGCTGGGCGGGCTGCTGGTCGCGCTGCCCTTCCTGGTGGACGCCGGGCTGGGCCGCTCCTGGGTTCGGGTGCTGGATTATACCATGCTCTATATCATGCTCGCCCTGGGGCTTAACATCGTGGTCGGTTATGCCGGGTTGCTCGATCTCGGCTATATCGCCTTCTATGCCGTGGGGGCTTACCTCTACGCCCTGCTGGCCTCGCCGCACTTTGGTCTGCATCTGCCGTTCTGGCTGCTGCTGCCGCTGGGCGCCTCGGTGGCGGCGCTGTTCGGGGTGCTGCTTGGTGCCCCCACCCTGCGGCTGCGTGGCGATTATCTCGCCATCGTCACCCTGGGGTTCGGCGAGATCATCCGCATTTTTCTGAACAACCTGAACGCGCCACTGAACATTACCAACGGCCCCCAAGGCGTCAATCTTATCGATCCAATCAGCTTTGGCGCTTTTTCCCTGGGCCAGACCCATAACCTCTCCGGGGTGGTGTTCAGCAGCGCGCATCAGTACTATTACCTGTTTCTGGCGCTGACCCTGGTCGTGATTTTCATAGCCCTGCGCCTGCAGGACTCACGCATCGGCCGGGCCTGGGTGGCCATCCGCGAGGACGAGGTGGCGGCCGAGGCTGTCGGGATAAATACCCGCAACATCAAACTGTTGGCCTTTGCCATGGGCGCCACCTTTGGCGGCGTGGCCGGCGGGCTGTTCGCCGGTTTTCAGGGTTTCATCAGCCCGGAAAGTTTCAATCTCATGGAGTCGATCATGATCCTCTGCATGATTGTCCTGGGCGGCATGGGCAACATTCCCGGCGTTATCCTGGGCGCGGTGCTGCTCACCGTGTTGCCCGAGGCCTTGCGCTATATCGGCGATCTGCAGCGCGCCACCCTGGGCCACATCGTGGTCGAGCCCGCCGATCTGCGGATGCTGCTGTTCGGCGTGGCGCTGCTTGTGGTCATGCTCTATCGGCCGGCTGGGATACTGCCCTCGGGTCAACGCCGACGTGAGCTGGCGGCGGCAGCCGGGGTGGCCGAGCAGGAACAGGCCTCGGTGTATGATGCCCAGCGCTGAGCAGGCTGACATGGGCGGGCCGCTGCTTACCGTTACCGAGGTTGGCAAGCATTTTGGCGGCATCGTTGCCCTGGATGGCGTGTCTCTGGTCGTGCAGGCCGGGGCGATCCATGGGCTCATCGGCCCCAACGGCGCCGGCAAGACCACCCTGTTTAATGTGCTTACCGGTATGTACGCGGCCAGTTCCGGCACGGTTAGCTTTGCCGGGCAAACGCTGCACGGCATGAAACCGCATCAGGTTCTGGGCCTGGGGCTGGCGCGGACCTTTCAGAATATCCGCCTGTTCGCCAACATGACCGCCCTGGAAAATGTCATGGTTGGTCGACATGCCCGCACCCGCGCCGGGGTATGGGGGGCCGTCTACCGGGGACAAGGCACACGGGCGGAGGAGGTTGCCATCCGCGGCCGGGCCGGAGAGCTGCTGGATCTGGTCGGCATCGCCGCTCAGCGTCGCACCCTGGCAAAGCATCTTGCTTACGGTGACCAGCGGCGTCTGGAGATCGCCCGGGCCCTGGCGACCGAGCCGCTGGCCCTGGCCCTGGACGAGCCGGCTGCCGGCATGAATCCGGTAGAACGTCAGGAATTGATCCGTCTGATCCGGCGCCTGCGCGATGAGCTGGCGCTCACCGTGCTGCTCATCGAACACGACGTGCAACTGGTGATGGGCCTGTGTGACCGCATCACGGTGCTGGATTTCGGGCTGAAGATCGCCGAAGGCACGCCCAGCGAGGTGCGGAGCGACCCGCTGGTTATCGCCGCCTATCTGGGGAGCGAGGTGGTATGAACCAGCTTGCGGTGCGCAACCTGTCCGTGGCCTATGGTAATATCCGGGCGGTGCGCGCGGTTTCCCTGGAACTGGCCCAAGGCGAGCAGGTCTGCCTGATCGGCGCCAACGGCGCGGGCAAGACCACGCTGCTCAAGGCCATCGCCGGCATGTTGCCCATAGCCTCCGGCAGTGTGCATTTCGAGGGCGCCTCGCTTACCCGCCGCCCGAGTTTTGAGATTGTCAGGCGCGGCATCGCGCTTATTCCGGAAGGCCGCGGCATCTTCGGCCGGCTCGCCGTGGCCGAGAATCTCGCCATGGGCGCTTACAGCCGCCGCGATCACGCCCAGGTGCGCGCTGACGCGGCCATGGTCTATGAGCTGTTCCCGCTGCTGGCCGAGCGCCGGCGTCAGACCGCTGGCCTGCTCTCGGGCGGCGAGCAGCAGATGCTCGCCATCGGCCGCGCCCTGATGAGCCGGCCACGCCTGCTGCTGCTCGATGAACCGAGCATGGGGCTGGCGCCTCTCCTGGTGCAACGTATCTTCGATACCATCAAGATCATCGCCGCCCGCGGCGTGACCATGCTGCTGGTGGAACAGAATGCCAGGCTGGCTCTGCAAACGTGCAGCCGGGGCTACGTCATGGAGAGCGGCGTTATTACCCTGGCTGACAGCGCCAGGCAGCTTATCGACAACCCGAAGGTCAAAGAGGCGTATCTTGGCGAGTGAATCCGGCTGCCGAGAAGTGTAAGGTCCGTGCTTCTTCGTGAACAACCAACCATCATTCCGGATAATCTGGTACCCAGACCATGAAGCCAACTGCCTCCCATGGCGCCCTTTACGGCGGCGCCCCGCCCCCCGGCATCCCCACCGAGCCGGTCATCATCAACGCCTGCCTGAGCGGCAATGTGCCCACCAAGGAAACCAGCCCGCACCTGCCGGTGAGTGTTGATGAAATCGTCAACGATGCTATAGCCGTCCTGGACAGCGGGGCGAGTATTCTGCACATCCACGCCCGCGCGCCGGACGGCACCCCTGCCTGGCAACCGGAAATTTACGGGAGAATTTTCGAAGGCATTCGTTGCCACCAACCTGAAGCAATTCTGGTGGCCTCGACCAGCGGTCGGCAGCATGCTGATCTGGGGAAAAGGTCGGCGGTTCTCACCTTGGATGGCAAGGCCAAGCCGGACATGGCTTCGCTCACCCTGGGGTCGATGAACTTCCCCGCCCAATCATCAGTCAATTCCCCGGAAACCATGCAATCCCTTTGTCTGCGCATGCGAGAGCGCGGGATAACGCCTGAACTCGAGGCCTTTGACCTGGGTATGCTCAACTACGCCTTTTATCTGCAGCGCAAAGGGTTTCTCCCGCAAACCTGCTATGTTAATCTGCTCATGGGCTCACTTGGCACTGTGCCTGGCCGCATGCTTGACCTGGCAAATCTGGTACGGGAAATCCCGCGCGACTGGATTTGGGCGGGGGCAGGCATCGGCCGCTACCAGTTGGCGGTGAACAACGCCGCCCTGCTTATGGGCGGGCATGTGCGGGTTGGCCTTGAGGACAACCCTTGTTACGATTATGTGGAGTGTGAGGCCGCGACGAACAAGGGGCTGGTCGAGCGGATCGTGTGTCTGGCGCACAACCTTGGCCGGCCAATTGCCACCTGCGGTGAAGCCCGCCACAAGCTGCGTCTGGATGATGCGGAAAACTGGGCTGCCACCCAGGTCATCATCCGCAAAATTTCGGTTGAAGATGTTGGGCTAGCCATGGATTTACTCTCCAAATGGAATATGGCGCCGGTACAGGCAAGCGCAGCCATCACCCGGCCTGAACGCGATCACCTGGAGATGGACAACACCTTTGTCGCCTGTATTCAGGATAAGGTGGTGGGCGTGGCAAGCTGGTTGCCAATCGATCCCCTGCGGGCGGAAACCGCCAGTCTGGCGGTGGCTCCGGAATTTATCGGCTGCGGCATCGGCTACAAGCTGCAAGAGGCCCGGTTGGCGGAAATGCGCAGCCAAGGCATCCGGCATGTACGGACCGAGACGGACCGCCCGGATGTCATTCGCTGGTATGTGTCCAAGTTTGGTTACCGCATCACCGGCACCAACCCCAAAAAACACGCCTTCAGTCTTGCCGAGCGGGATTACTGGACCGTGCTGGAACTGGAATTAAAATGACCTCTGGGCAATCGTGTTGGGCTTGATTTCCGTATGACGGAACGATGCCTATAAATGACCTTGGGGTTCGATAAGTTCACCACACCATCAGGCCGCGGGCACTTCGGAAATAAAATCCTCGTACTTCAAACTGCCGCTTCTGGGGATCTCGACATGGTAGGTGATGTCGATTCGGAATGGATGGCCAAAGCGTTCCACCAGGATCTGCCGCAGCCGGTCCTCCTCGGCGGGCAGCAGCGGCTGATCCGCCACGATGCGGGCCTCGATACTCTCCAGATCATGCTGCACCATCTGCATTTGCCGGATGGTGCCGATGACGGACCACTCCTTGGAGGGAAAGCTTGGCCAGTGCCGCCGGCCGTCCGGCAGGATCAAGAGATTCCGCACCCGGCCCATGATCCGCCTCAGCACCGGCAGACCGCGACCGCACGGGCACGGCTCGCCAAGTTCGGCATAATCCCCCAACTGATAGCGGATGAGTGGCATGGCGAAGTTGTGCAGGTTGGTGACCACCACCCGGCCGACCTCGCCGGCGCGGCACGGCTCGCCCATCTCGTTCAGTACCTCGGTAAACACCCCCTCCTGCAGGTGGTAATGCTCATGGTCGGGGCACTGCAGGGCGATATAGCCCACCTCCTGGGAGCTGTACATATCCGTGACCGGCACCCCCCAGGTTTCCCGGCACAGTTGGCGCATTTCACCCCCCGCCACCTCGCCATAGGTGCGGACCTCGCGCAGGGTGGGCAGGCCAAGACCGGTCGCCTGAAAGTGCCGGGCCAGGGCCACGATGTTGGATGGAAATGACAGCAGATAGACGGGCCGCTGTTGCGTGAGCCAGGCGGCCTGGCTGGCCACATCGGTACGGATGTTGAGTGCGGCCGATATGCCGGTGGCCAGGAGCACGTCGGTGGCCGGCCCCCAGCCTTGCCGCTCGACACCCTTGCCTGGTTGCAGCGCCGCCTCGGAGCGGATGGCGACAAATTTTGCCGAAAAATCCCTCTGGTGCCAAAGGTGGTCGCGCAGCGTGGCGGCGCGCCAGAAGAACTGGGTCAGGTCGGTGCCAAAGGCGGTGACCGGGGTGCCGGTCGAACCGGAGGTGTGGATCTGATTGATTTTGCCATGCCCGGCGGGAAGTTGCCTGGCCAGTAAGGATTTGCCGGCTCGCTGGACTGTCTCACGGGTGAGGATGGGCAGTCGCCGCCACTTCTCCAGGGAAAGGCGGCTGCCTGGCTTGACCGCCGTATGTCGCATGATGTTGGCATAATAGGGGACCTGCGCGGCGGCGTGGGCCAGGAGTTGGCAGGCCTGGCGCAGTTGCAGGTCGAGCACTTGCTCAGGGGGCAGCCACTGTGATTTTTCGAGTTGATATTGCACCGCCAGCATGGTCGCGCCCGCTGGTTCCGGTATGGCGGGCCAGACGTTGCCCGGGATGCAGCTTTTCATGCGGGAAAACATCGCAGGGGTAGTTCCTTTAACATGGATAATGATGGGGTCTTGCTGCTTAAGGTAGCACGGCGGCCGCCTGGTTGCCAGCACTTGCTGTGTATCCATCAAGCAAAGCCGGGCATGCCAAGGCTGGTCATGGCAGGCTGAAAATAAAAAAAGGAGGCGCGCGGGCGTCTCCCTTTTGCTCATGCTCGGCGGGCGTCCTGCCCGCCTCCGAGGCGTCCGCGACCTCCCGCGCCTCCCGCGCCTGAGGTCGCGGACGAAGCCGCGCAAAGCATGGCCAGTCCGGGAACTCACCCGGGTTGCGGTGCCGCTGGATAGTTACGTTTAAGCGGGCGTAACTACTCAGGTCTATAGGCTGCAGGCATTTAGACTGTTAGCAACAGCGAAACACGAAATATAAAGCTGAGTTGAGCAGCTCGTCTGCTCATACGAAACTTATGCCCTTGCGGTATAAGTCGTACTGTGTTCCGT
>MNYK01000086.1 GCA_001873115.1 Desulfobacterales bacterium CG2_30_60_27
TCCGCGACCGGGCGCAGGATGCGCGGGAGGTCGCGGACGCCTCGGAGGCGGGCAGGACGCCCGCCGAGAATGCGCGAAAAGTATTTTCAGGCCGGGAACGCTTGACTGCCGACACAAGCTGGATAGTTACGTTTACCCATGGTTTACCGGACAAAAAAATAGAAAAAATGGCCTGTATTTGCTACCATGGAGAAAATGTTCTTGGTTATGGACGCCGTTTGCCCTCTGACCAAGGCCAGGCGGCTATTGCGCGACGGCCCAGCGCCGGTACGCACACTTCCTTGGGAGGGGTGCCCCGGTAAAATAGAAAACACAGGAGGTCCGCCATGAAAAACAAAGGTTTGGTGGTTATGGCAACAGCAGTCTTTCTTTGCGGCTGGCAGGCGGGAGCATGGGGAACTGATCCAGTAGCGACTGGCCGATCCTTTACTGAGCAGAACCAGGAGGTAGTGTACGGCCGACAACTCATGACCCCCGAGGAACTCACCGCCCATCGGGCCAAGATGCGCTCACTGGCCACGGAAAAGGAACGTGAACAGTACCGCCTTGAGCATCACAAGCTGATGCAGGAGCGGGCCCGCGAGAGGGGGCTTACGCTACCGGATGAACCAGGACCGATGGGCAAGGGCATGGGATCTGGTGGCGGCATGGGGGCCGGTGGCGGAATGGGGGCCGGTGGTGGCATGGGTCGTGGCAGATAGGCGGTCCTTGTTGATTTAGGTCAGACAGGTCGGACGGGTCAGACTGGTCAGACACGTCCGACATCTCCAACGCATCATGCGGGAACCACCCTGCCCCCGCTATCACTCAGTGGCAACCCATGACACCCCCGCCCCGCGAAAGGGCGCGGCACGTTTTTGGCCACCAAACCCTTGACAATCGGCCCGTTCTCGACCATTATGACTGGCCGTTCAGCAAGCCAAAAACACGCCGAGGTGTCACCATGAAAAACCATCCCCTGCTGCGGGGCAACAAAAAATCCATCACCCTGCAAGACTCGTACAAGACCTTCACCCGGGATCAGGACAAGGTCATCAGCCCCGAGGAAACCATCCAACGCTTCAAAGAGCGGCTGGCCGCGGCCAAGCTGGATATCCTCCGTGAGGTGCGCCGCATCGACAACGGCCGCCTGGACATTCCCATTTATTTCAGCATGTGCGGCAAGGACGCCCATGCCACCATCGGCACCAAAAAACAGATGGGCAAGGGCAGCTCCCCGGAGCAGTCCCAGGCCAGCGCCTGCATGGAACTGGCGGAGCGCTACAGCTTCTTCAGCTTTGTGAAGGACCCGGCCAATTTCATTGTTGCCACCCATGGGGAACTGAAAAAACTTGATCTGCCGCTGCTCCCGCTGGAACGGCTCCTGCAGTCGGTGCATGACACCACCACCACGGTATTCACCCTGGAGAAGATGCTGGCCAATATCCCCATTCAGTGGACTTGGGCCACCAACCTCACCCGGGGTACGGATGTGCTGGTGCCATTTTCCTGGTTTTACGCCATCAACGAATTCAACGGTCCTTCGGCGGGCAACACCTGCGAAGAGGCGATAAACCAGGGGATATGCGAGATTGTCGAACGCCACGTCTGCGCCCTGATCAACCGTAATCACCCCAAGGTGCCGGCCATTGACCTGACCACGGTGCAGGATCCAGTAGCCCGGGAGCTGCTCCAGAAGTTCACCAGCAACGGCATTGAGCTCTATCTCAATGACTTCTCACTGGATACCGGTATCCCCACCGTGGGCGCTTTAGCCATCGACCGCTCCACCTTTCCGGCCAAAAGCGAGATCGTCTATACGGCCGGCACCACGCCGGGCGCCGAGAAGGCCCTCATCCGGGCCCTCACCGAGGTGGCCCAACTGGCCGGCGACTTCAACTCCGGTTCCAACTATGTGGCCAGCGGCCTGCCCAAGCCATTAGCCATGGCCGAGGTGGCGTATATCACCAACCCCGGCGTCACGGTGGCCATGGCCGCTTTGCCCGACCTGAGCGATCCAAACATGAAGGTGGAAATCGAGCGGTGCGTGGAGGCGCTCAAAAAGCTCGACATGGAGGTGCTGCTGATCAACACCATGCATGCGGACCTCAAAATCCCCACCCTCTATACCATAATTCCTGGCGCGCATTTCCGGGAACGTTCCATGCTTCAGAACGCCGGGCTATTCGCCGCCAAGCTCATCGCCGAAAGCGACATGGGGGGAGCGGCCATCAACCAGCGGCTCATTGAACTCCACGATATCGTGCCAGACGCCTACTACCTGGAATTCTATCTCGGCCGCAACCTCCTCGCCATGGGCCGGCACGACGAGGCCCTGGCCCGCTTTCGCCAGGCCACCAAGCTCCATCCCGAGGACGAGGACATGCCCTACATCCATTCCTACCTCGGCCACTGTTTGAAGGACATGGAACGCTACGAAGAGGCCATCCTGGAACTGGAAAAGGGCCTGGCGCTGGACGACGAGCGACCGGACATGCACAATGCCCTGGGGGTCTGCCATTTCAAGCAGCAGGAGTACGAGGCCGCCATCCGCCATTTCCAAAGGGCGGTAGAGTTGGCCCCGGCCTCGGCCATTGACTACGCCAACCTCGGGATCAATTACCAGAAACTCGGACAGGGCGGGGAGGCGGTGCGGAATTTCGAGATCGCCCTGGCCTTGGACCCCACCATCGACTGGGCTCGCGGCCTGCTTGCCGAACTCACCGCCAGCGCGTAAATTGTGGCCTGTTACGCCGGCCCGGCCAGATGAAAGACAACCTCGGACTGCCCGTTGCTGTCCAGGAGAGTCAGGTTGGCGCTGTGGGAGATCAGGACATTTTTGATATACTGGGCATAGAGGATGTCACGGCGCACGTCCGGATCCAAAATGGCCATGGTGGCCGGGTTCAAGGCCGCGAACCCTTCGTGAAAATCACCCGGGGCGCTCAACCGGAAGACGGTGCCGCCCTGGTCGGCCTCCACCGCGATGGTTACCGCCAAGCCCTTGGGCAGATGGCCGTCAAGCAGCCGCACCAGGTAGAAAAGGCAGCGCCCCAGGCCCCGTCTTTTGCAGTAGACCGCCAGTTTGTCCTGGCCGACATAGCGCACCTCCCGCTGGATATTGCCGAGGTATTCCCGCAGGTCGGCGAAGATCGTCCACAGCTCGACCTGCCCCATGGGCAGCCGCGCCTGACTGTTGCCCACCACCAGCACCTCGCTTAAATCATCAAAGAGCTGCCGCAGACTGTCGCTGGCCTGCTGGATGGTCTCCATCTGGGTCCGCAGATCCTCGCGCTGAAACACCTTATCCAGGGCCAGCACCTCCAGCCCGCTGCAAACGCCGGTCAGCAGACTGGCCATGTCGTGCTTCAGCACGGACAGCATGATCTTCTGCTGTTCGAGATAGTGGAGCAGCTTCTGGTAGTTATCGAGCAGAGTGCGGATCTGGATCAGGGTGGTGGAAAAACTGCCCTCCTTGGAGATGAACGACTGGGCCCCGGCCGCGAAGGCCTCGGCCATCCGCTCCTTGCTTTGCTCAACGGCGGTATGAAAGGCGATGGGCACCAGGTCGAACCTTGGCTGGCGGCGCAGCTCCCGGGTGAGGGCGATGCCGTCCATGCCAGGCATCATCCAGTCGATGATAAAGAGGCTTGGGCAGAGGCGGTCCACGGCCGCCAGGAGATCAGCGGCCGACGAGAAGGTCTGCACGTCAAAGTCATCCGCGAACTGCCGCTTGAAGGCCTTAAGCACCAAGGATTCATCATCAACGATGACGATCTGGTGCTGATCTTTTTCGCGAAGCATCCACTCCTCCACCGCGTGATTTACAAGAGCTTGTCCCGTGATCCTTTTGTAAAACAGGAAAAACGACCTGCACAGTTACCCAAAGAGAAGATAGCATGGTTGATGGGCCGTGTCCAAGGAAGTCTGCTTCCCCATCTTGGCGAATGCCTTGATCGGCTGCATTGCAACGGACTGCCGCAACAGAAAACACGGACCACGGGCGTCCCAAATAAAAAGCCCGCCAGGCAAAACGCCAGCGGGCTGCGCAATCATGTCTGTCGGTCCCGGTCAGGCGGCGCAGGAACCGTTGCTCAAAGTCGTCGGCGGCACGAGCAGCGGCATAAGCCGATTACCGGCCGCCCGAGTGGACATCACCACGCGCTCCAGCACACCGCTATCGAGGTCCGGGTCGTAGCTCACCAGCTCCCAGCAGTCGGGCCTGGCGGCGATGGCCTGCATGAGGCCCAGATGCTGGCCGTGGCCGGACTTGCTGGCGATCACGTGGCCCAACAGGGGATAGCCCAGCAAGGCCAGGTCGCCGATCAGGTCAAGAACCTTGTGGCGGACAAACTCATCGGGGAAGCGCAGCCCCTCGTTATTCAGGATGCCGAAGCGGTCCACGATGATGGCGTTGTCCAGGGAACCGCCCAGCGCCAGGCCGTTCTCCTGCAGTTTTTCCACCTCGTCCAAAAAACCGAAGGTCCGGGCCGAGGCCACCTCCCGGACAAAGGTGTCTACGGAAATTTCCATGGTGCGGGACTGCCGACGAATCAGGGGATGATCGAATTCAATGACGCTGGTAACCTTGAAGCCATCATAGGGCCGCACCCGGATGGTCTTGTCGCCGTCCTGGAAGGTGATCTCCCGGGTGATCTTCAAAAAACGCCGGAGCGCCTTCTGCCGCCGCCGGCCGGCCTGCCGCAGGATAAGCACAAAGGGCCCGGCGCTGCCGTCGAGAATGGGCACCTCGGGGCCGTCCAATTCGATGAGGGCATTATCAATCCCCAGACCAACCAGGGCGGCCAGCAGATGCTCGGTGGTGGAGACCGAGACCCCGCCACTGGCAATAGTGGTGGCCAGCGTGGTATCCACCACCCGGTTGACGAAGGCGGGGATGGCCCCATGGCCCGGCTTATCGGTACGCACGAAACGCACGCCGCAATTGGCCTCGGCCGGCTTCACGGTGAGGTTCACGGCCTCGCCGCTGTGCAGCCCCACGCCGCCGAACCGCACCGCCTTGCTCAAGGTGTGTTGATATCTTTCCATGGGGAATTCACCTGGTGTCCCTATTTTTTTATAGACAAACAACGCCGGTCTTTTGCCCCGGGTCGCGGTAGTCGCAGACCATCGATTATCTAGCAAGCAATATTCGCGCCAAACAGACATGCGAACGGGTAAAAAATTTTTTTAGCTGTTATTTTAGCGAGATATGATGCGATAATCAACAGGCGAAGGGGACGACAAACAGATTTTGCCGTGGGGAAAAAACCACGGAAAAAAAATTCCACACACACAGAAGCCTATTACAAAAGTCTTCAAAAGCGGAACCGCAACCCAGGTGAGTTCCCGGACTGGCCATTGCTTTGCGCGACTTCGTCCGCGACCGGGCGCAGGAGGTCGCGGTCGCCTCGGAGGCGGGCAGGACGCCCGCCGAGCATGAGCGCAAGGCATGGCCAGCCCGGCAACGCTTAAATGCCGACAAGCTGGATAGTTACATTAGCTATTAGCTTTCTGGATTCACGTTTTCACGGGAATGACGACTTTTGCAAGAGGCTCACAGTGACGGACCTACCAACCTCACAGACCCAGATGTTTCAGGACAAAGGAATCAAAGCCTTCCTCAACGGCCATGGCCACCTTGAGGAAATAGAGCGGCATATGGCCACAAAGCGCGCCGGTCAGTTTGACCGCATCCTTCTCGGTGGCGATGAGCCCGATGGCCCCGACTTGCCGCGCCTGCCGCTCCAGGTTCGCCAGGTCCGAGGCCGTGTAGCGGTGATGGTCGTGAAAGGCCATAAAACCAGCGAGGTCAACCCCCTCACGGGCCAGGGACCGACGGAAGGAATCAGGGCTGGCCAGGCCGCAGAAGGCCAAGAGCCGGCCCATTTCCCGGGGACGGGCCGGGGTTGGCCCGGCCGTGGTGAACCGCAGGAGGCCCGCGACCCGGTAGCCGGCCTTAAACACCGGCTTGTCTGGAAATTCTCTCTGCAGGAAGCCATGAAAGGCGGTGGCCCGGGCGCTGGTCGTCTCGTCCACCCCGGTGATGACAAAGGCGTGGGCCCGAGCAAGGGCGGAGACCGGCTCGCGCAACGGTCCACCGGGAAACACCCGGCCGTTGCCCAACAGGCCGGCAGCGTTGAACAGGACCAGATCCAGGTTCCGGCGCAGGGCCAGATGCTGAAAACCGTCGTCCAGCACGATGAGATCAGCGCCCAGGGTATCGACCGCGGCCTGGCCGACTTGGCCGCGCCTGGCACCGGTCAGCACCGGCACGCCGGCGAGGTTCTCGGCCAACAGGCGGGGCTCGTCACCCGCCAAGGCCGCCGTCAGCAAAAGCGTCTGACCGTCGGAGACCACGTTGACCGGTTTTTTCGCCCGGCCGCCGTAACCCCGGCTTACCACGGCCGGCCTCCAGCCGCAGCCGGCCAACAGCCGGGCGAGATGCAGGACCATGGGGGTCTTGCCGGTGCCGCCCAGGGTAAGGTTCCCGACGCTGACCACGGGCACGGCCAGCCGGTGTTGCCCGAAAACGCCACGCCGGAATAGAGCGGCGCGGACCCGCATCGCCAGGCCGTATAGCGGTGCCAGGGGACGGCCCACAAAAAAAAGATAGTCAGGCAACCGGGCCATGCCCACCGCCTCCCTGCAAAAGCTGCTTGATCACGGCCACGTGGCGCGCCGCCCCTCCCCGGCCGGCCTCTACCAGCAGGCGGGCCTGCGCCCCGGCCTGTCTGGCAACCGTCGGCTCGGCAAGCCAATGGTCCAGGACCCGGAACAACTCCTCCTCTTCGCTGACCTGCCTGGCGCCGCCAGCCCGCAACAGGGCCGCGCTCACCTCGGCGAAGTCCTCCATGTGGGGGCCAAAGACCACTGGTTTCCCGAGTTCGGCTGGTTCCAGGGGATTATGGCCCCGGGCCGCCACCAGGCTGCCGCCCACAAAGGCTAGTTCGGCCAGGCCATAAACCCGGGCCAATTCCCCCAGGGAGTCGAGCACCAGCACCTGACCGCCAGCCGGGGAGCCCATGGAACGACGCCAGACGGCCAGGCCGCGAGCACGGGCCAACGCCGCGACGGCCGCGCCCCGCTCCACCTGCCGGGGCGCCACCACCAGGCACATGCCGGGATAGCGGGGCAGCAAGCGCTGCATCACTCGAAAAATGATCTCCTCCTCGCCCTCGTGGGTCGAGCCCGCTACCCATACCCGGCTGCCAGTCGCAATGCCTAATTGCCGGCGATCAATGACCTCTACCGCCGCCAGCGGGGCGGTGTCGAATTTCAGATTGCCCAGGGCCAGTACCCGCTCGGCTGGCACCCCCAGGCTGACCAGCCGCCGGGCATCCGCCTCGGTCTGCATGGCCAGCACGGCAAAGGAACGAAACAGGGGGCCAAAAAGCCAGCGACCGCGCTGGTACCACCGCCAGGATGAGTCCGAGATGCGACCGTTCACCAGCAGGGCGGGAATGGCGCGCTGTTGCAAGGCATACAGGAAATTTGGCCAGAAATCGGTTTCCACCAGCACGAACAGGTCGGGCCGCACCACGTTCAGAAGACGGTTGACACTTAAGGGGATATCCAGCGGAAAGGGCATAAAGCAATCCACCGCGCTGGCCAGATGCCGACGGGCAAACGCCTCGCCCGCCGCGGTGGCGGCGGAAAAAATCAGGCCGGCCTCGGGCAGGGCGCGGCGCAGGGCGGTAACCAGCCCTTGGGCCGAGGCCACCTCTCCCAAGGAAAGGGCGTGAATCCAGATCCGGGGCGCGGGAACCCCGGCCAGCACGTCCAGCTCTCTTTTCAAGCCCAAGCCCAGCCTGCCGCCGATCCGGCCACGATATTTCGGAGTGAGAGTGGCTTTGACGAGCAGCAGTGGACCGGCTAGAATGAAAAGCACGAACTGCAGTATGATGTAGACAACCCGCATAACCATGGCAAGCAATGAATCTTATCCTTGTAGATCAACAGGAACTGAACAACGGCATTGTAACCCTGACGGATCGCCGCTGTACCCATATTCACAAGGTGTTGCGTGGCCAGGTAGGCGACGAGGTCCGCGTCGGACTGGTGAACGGCCCGATCGGCCGGGGTCGCATCCTGACCTTGGAACCGCAACGGGTGGTGCTCGACCTCACCTTGGACAACCAGCCGCCCCCCCGGCCCATGACCGATCTCATCCTGGCCCTGCCCCGCCCCATCATGCTGAAAAGGGTGCTGTCCCAGGCGGTACAGATGGGAGTGGGCCGGATCTTGCTGATCAACGCCAACCGGGTGGAAAAAAGTTTTTTTTCCGCCTCTCTCCTCAAAAATGATGCCATGCGAACCTTTCTGCGCCTGGGCCTGGAGCAGGCCATGGACACCATACTGCCCGAGGTCTCCATCCATCCCCGCTTCCGGCCCTTTGTGGAGGATGTCCTGCCCGCCATGACCAAGCCGGCCAACTTGGGGCTGGTCGCCCATCCCACCGCGGCCGCCACCCTGCCCCAGGCCTGCCCGCCACCCCAAAGGGGACAACGGGTGCTGCTCGCCATCGGCCCCGAGGGCGGCTGGCTGGATTTCGAGATCGAGCGGTTCCAGGAACAAGGCATGCGACCTTTCAGCCTCGGCCCGCGCATCCTGCGGGTAGACACCGCCGTACCGGCCCTTCTGGCCCAGATCGAGCTGCTCCGCGCCGCCTGCGTTCGCTAAGCTCCGGGCGCCCAGCGCTGCCAGAACTTCTCAAGCAGCATGACAAACTCCTTCATCCGCAGCCAGTAGAGGACCGCCCCGTAAACTAAGACCCCGCTGCCAATCAGCAGCACCAGGAGAGCAATCTCCCCGGCCAGACCCCGGCCCAGCAAGGCGACCAGCCAACCCCGCGGCGCCCAGAGCCAGAGGCCCAGGGCCAGACTGGCAGCGGCCACCTTGCCAAGCGCCGCCAGCAGATAGCGGATGGAAAAGCCGCCCAGCTTGCGGTACAACATGGCGGCGAGAAAGAAGAAATTGCCGGTCATGGCCAGGGAGATGGACAGGGCCAGGGCCCGGTGCCCCAGCCGATCAATGGTGAGCAGAATGATGACCACATTGGCTACGAAGACCAGGAAACTGCCGATCACCGGGTAGCGGGTCTCATCCAGGGCATAGAAAACCGGCACGATGATCTTCACCGCCGCATAGCCGAAGAGCCCCACCGCGTAGCAGGTGAGGGCCTCGGCGGTACGGGCCGTGCTGAAGGCGTCAAAACGGCCGTGCTCGAAGATGACCCGGATGATCGGCTCACCCAGCATGATGAGACCGACGGTGGCCGGCAGGGTGAGACAGAAGACCATGGCCAGGGAAGAGGCCAGGGTTTCCTTGAGCCGCCCGCTCTCCTTGGCCGCCACCTGCCGGGCCATGACCGGCAGGGTCGCCACCGACAGGGCCACGCCGAAGATGCCCACCGGAAACCAGAAAAAGCGGAAGGCGTAATTGAGCCACGACAGGCTGCCTTCGACCAGGGAACTGGCAAAATAGGTGTTAACGAAAATATTGAGCTGAAACGGGGCCAGCCCCACCACCGCCGGCACCATGAGCCGACCGATCCGTCGCAGACCGGGGTCGCGCAAATTGAGATGGGGCCGGAAGGCAAAGCCGATACCGGCCAGGGCCGGCAGTTGCCCGACCAGTTGACAGAGACCGCCGAGCAGGGTACCAAAGGCCATGCCGATAATGGCCGGATAGCCAAAGCGGGGCAGAATCAGGGCCAGGCCAACGCCGCCGATCAAGGAACCCAGGTTGAAAAAACTCGAGGCCAGGGCCGGCAGAAAAAAACGGCCCTTGGTGTTCAGCATCCCCATGACCACGCTGGACAAGGAGACCAGGGTCAGGAAGGGGAACATGATGACGGTCATCCGCCGGGTGAGTTCCACCTTGCCGGCGATGGCCTCGAACTCGGCATTGACCAGGAGGCGGACCAAAGGCTCGGCAAAGATCATGCCCGCCAGGGTAATGATGCTCACGAGGATGGCCACGCACACCAGGACATTATTGGCCAGCCGCCAGGTGGCCGCCGGGCCGCGATTGAAATCGTAATCGGAAAAAACCGAGACAAAGGCGGCGGAAAGGGATCCCTCGCCGAAAAGATCGCGCAACAGGTTTGGAATCCGGAAGGCCACCACAAAGGCGTCGTAGGCAAAGCCGGCGCCGAAAAAGGCGGCGAAAACCTGCTCGCGGACCAGGCCCAGAATACGGCTGCACATCACGGCGATGCTCACCGTGCCGGCGGCCCTGGCTATTTGCCCCGTATCCTCGGAAGGTTTTTGCATAGGTCACCGTTCCTGCTCCTGCCATCATACCCTGGCGCTCTGCCGGTGCACAATAACAGGTTGCGGGCCGGCTGACAACAGGACTGTCGGCGGCCAGCCAGCCACCCCTTATAAAACCGGCCAAATAGATTCTTGACTTTGGGGGCCCCTTCTGAATACTATGCGATTCCTGTAACTGGCAAACGGTGCAAAGCATTTCTCGCTGCTCGCAACGACCTTTACCGGAAACCGACTGCGTGCATCGCCCTGCCAGCCTGACCGTACAAGTGATTACAACTGGCCACCGGAGTTAACTGTGAAGGGAGGAATACATGCAGGACGTTAATCTCATCCGCAATGTCGCGCTCTTCGGTCATGGAAAAAGCGGCAAGACTTCCCTGGCCGAGGCCATGCTGTTCACGGCCGGCAAGACCAAACGCCTGGGCAAGGTTGACGACGGTTCCTCGGTCCTGGATTTCGAGCCCGAGGAGGTCAACCGGCACCTGTCCATCGCCGCGGCCTTTCATAATTACACCTGGAAAAAACACACCATATTCCTGACCGACACCCCTGGCGACGACAATTTCCTGAACGATACCAGATACGCGGCCCACGTGGCGGACTGCGCCATCTTCACCGTGGAGGCGACGCTGGGCGTCAAATACCAGACCGAAAAAATCGCCGGCTACGTAAAGGATGCCGATCTGCCCACCATCCTATACATCAACAAGATGGACCGCGAGCGGGCCGATTTCGAAAAGACCATCCAGGAGATCACCGCCTCCCTGCCCTTCAAGCCCGCCGTGACGCATCTGCCCATTGGCGCGGAAAGCAGCTTCAAGGGTGTGGTGGACCTGGTCCGCATGCAGGCCTTCCTCTTTGACAACAGCGGCAAGGTCACGGAAGCGGCTATCCCCGCCGACCTGGCCGACCTGGCGGCCACCTACCGGGAACGCCTTACGGAACAGGTGGCCGAGGTGGACGACGAACTTATCGAAAAATTCCTGGACGAGGGCATACTGAGTGACGAGGATTTGCGCAACGGTCTGAAGGCCGGGGCCAAATCCGGCCGGCTCTGCCCGGTGGTGGTCGGCGCCGCCACCGGCAACCTGGGCACCGAGTTGCTGCTCGACATGATCAACGACCTCATGCCCGCGCCAAACGAGCGGCCCGCCCGCCTCGGCACCGACCGAAAAAGCGGCAAGGTCGTGGAGCGACCAGCCAGCCCGGACGCCCCCTTCTCGGCCTTGGTCTTCAAGACCATCAGCGATCCCTATGCCGGCCGTTTGACCCTCTTCCGGGTCTTCTCCGGCACCCTGGGGGCGGAATCATTCTACAACGCCAGCAAAAATACCAACGAGAAAATCAACCAGATCTTTCTCATGGAGGGCAAGGAAAACAAACCAGTGGACCAGGCCGTGCCCGGCATGATCGTGGCCGTGGCCAAGCTCAAGGTCACCACCACCGGCGACACCCTTTGCACCGAGGCCAGCCCGGTGCTTTACGAACCGCTGGTACCAGTAGCGCCGGTGATGTCCTACGCCGTTTTCACCGCCAAAAAGGACGACGAGGACAAGCTCTTTTCCTCGATCAGCAAGATCCTCGAGGAAGACCCCACCCTGCGGCTGACCCGCCAGGAGGAGACCAAGCAGACCATTGTGGCTGGTGTGGGCGAGATCCACCTCAAGGTGGTCGGCGAAAAAATCAAACGCAAATTCGGGGTGGAGATGTCACTCGCCCTGCCCAAGGTACCCTACAAGGAAACGATCCGGGGCAAGGCCAGGGTGCAGGGCAAACACAAGAAACAGACCGGCGGCCACGGTCAGTTCGCCGACAGTTGGCTGGAAGTGGAACCCCTGCCCCGGGGCGGCGGCTTTCAGTTCGAGGACAAGATTGTCGGCGGCGTCATCCCGCGGCAGTACATCCCGGCTGTGGAAAAGGGCGTTCTCGAGGCCATATCCGAGGGCGCCTTGAGCGGCTTTCCCATTGTCGACATCAAGGTGGCCTTGGTGGACGGCTCCTTCCACGCCGTGGACTCTTCGGAGATGGCCTTCAAGATCTCCGGCTCCATGGGTTTCAAGAAGGCTGTCCTGGAAGCCAGTCCGGTGCTGCTGGAACCCATCATGAACATTGCCATCCACATGCCCAAGGACTGCGTGGGCGACGTCATGGGCGATCTGAACAGCCGGCGCGGCCGGGTCATGGGCATGGACTCCGAAGGCAGGAGTGAGGTGATCAACGCCCAGGTGCCCATGGCGGAAATTTTGCACTACGCCCCGGATCTGACCTCCATCACCGGCGGCCGCGGCTCATTCACCATGGAATTTTCACATTACGAGGAACTACCCGCCAACCTGATCGACAAGGTGATCGAGGCCGCCAGGCAGGTCAAGGAACAGAAGGGATAGGGGAATGCCAGCCGCTGGCTGCTAGCTTGCGGGGGCGTAGTCGATCCGCACCGCCGGTGCTTCCTTGGCGGGACGGGAGACAATGTCGCCGATCACAAAGGTCTTCTCGCCCAGGGCGCCAAGCTGCTGGCCGATATCGTCCACCTGCTTGGCATCAACGATGGCGATCATGCCGATGCCGCAGTTGAAGGTGCGGAACATCTCCTCGGGCGAGACCTTGCCGTTCTTCTCCAGAAAGGTGAAAATCGGTGGTACAGTCCAGCTCTTCTCGCGGATCACAGCCATGCAGCCCTGGGGCAGCACCCTGGGAATGTTGTCGATGAAGCCGCCGCCGGTGATGTGCACCAGGCCGCCGACCTTGTAATGCCGGATCAGGTTGACGATGGTATCCACGTAGATGCGGGTCGGCCGGAGCAGTTCCTCCCCCAGCGTGCAGCCAAGTTCCGCAATGGCGTCATGCACCGACAGGCCCATGTCCGTAAAACAAATCTTGCGCACCAGGGAGTAGCCATTGCTGTGCAAGCCACTGGAGGCGAGGCCGATGATCTTGTCGCCTACCTTGATGTCCGAGCCGTCGATGATCTGGGCGCGCTCGGCGATACCCACGGTGAAGCCGGCCAGGTCGTAATCACCACCCGTGTACAGGCCCGGCATCTCCGCTGTTTCACCGCCGATCAGGGAACATCTGGCGATCCGGCACCCCTTGGCAATGCCCTTGACCACATCGACGGCCTTGTCGGCGTCGAGCTTGCCGGTGGCGAAATAATCGAGGAAGAAGAGAGGCTGGGCGCCGGACACCACGATATCGTTGACGCACATGGCCACCAGATCAATGCCGATGGTGTCGTGGCGATCGCAAAGCCCGGCGATCATGAGCTTGGTGCCGACGCCGTCGGTGGATGACACCAGCACCGGGTCGGTATAGCGATCACCGCCGAGGGCAAACAGGCCGCCGAAACCGCCGATATCCGAAAGCACGCCCCGCGTAAAGGTGGCGGCCACAATCGGTTTGATCTTGTCGACAAAGGTATTGGCCTCGTCGATATCGACGCCTGATTCCTTATAGCGCGCAGCGGGTATATTGGTCATGGTCTCGGGGGCCTGTAACGCTGATTTTATCCTGATGGAACACCTTGGCAACGAGGGTAAACTTTATACTGTCCCGCCGTGGGGAAGTCAATCAATTCCTCGCGCCAGGTGGCAATGGTGGCGCTCATGCACGCCGTTCCCCATTATCGCATCGCATCTTACCATAGCTGGATTACAACCGGCAATTCAAGGAAAAATTTTATCGGCCCGCCCAAGAGGTAAGCCCCGTGGTTAAGTGGTCGGACCATGGCCTTGCCCGATCTTTTTCCGACTTTCCGCACTATTTTTTCCGAAAAACCGGAATATCCTGCCATCGGACAGGAGCCCATTTCAAAAATTAATGCTTTTATTTCAATAAGTTATACCCAGCATGCCGGTATGTGTTTCATGGCACACTCTTTGCAACAGCAACAAGACAAAGGAGAAAGAAAGATGACTTTGCAAAGGGCCATACAAATTCTTATGGAAAGTCCAATCTACTTTCGATTGGACCTGCCGGCCAGGAAGGTGCTCATCAAGGAGTTCCGCGCCAGGTTCGCCGAATGATGCGCTTCCAACGCCCCTGACCTCCATGCCGAGCCGCCAGCCGTCATGTCCGGCCGTTCGTCCCCTGCCCAGGCGATGCCTGGCCTCCCGCGACTTCCATCTGTTCACCTAAGAGTTTGTCCGCCAGTTGACTTTCGGTCAGCGGGGAATTATACATCTCCTCATCATGAGTCACGAAAAACCCACCCCCTGGTCCATCCTCGTGCTGATTGCTATTTTCGGATGGCTCGCCTTTGTCATGGCCACGCGAGGTGGTAGCCGCACCTGAAATATCCCGCCATCTCTTCCCCGGGCGGGGGAAAGCGGCCCGCAACAATCCATGTTGCCGAAGTAGAGGGGCATCCACGTCCCACGGAGGAAACCAAGCATGCTCGCCAGCGATCAGTACCTTCATTACGCGGAGGAAGAACATTTCTGTCCGCACTGCCATACCAGGCTATCCTGCTGCCATACCCCGCCCTTCCATGTGGGAGACGGGCTGGGCTGGGGCACGGAAGTTTTCTTCATTTGCCTGAACGACGAGTGCCGGCTGTTTGTCAACGGCTGGAAACAATGCGAGGAACAGTACGGCCACACCGCCTCCTGTCGTTATGCCCTGCTGCCTGGCGAGAAAGAAGGCATCACCATGATGGTAGGCAGCAAAGAGGCCTTTACCGGTTCCGAGGTCGATTCTGAAGCCATCAAGACGAAAAACGCCCGCTTTCAGGCGGAACAGGAGGCCATGGCCAAACTGGAAACCTGCGTGGCCGAGAAGAACCTGGCGCCAATCCTCACCCTGTTGCTTGATGAGTCAGCCGACCGGGAGGCCCGGAACCGGGCCGGCGATCTCCTGGTCGAACTGCACGATCCGGCCTGCATCGACCCGTTACGCAATCACGCCTTCAGGAACACAGACCTTGAACAGAAGGTCAACATGGCCATCCGCGCCATTCTCAAGGCCAACTTCAACAAGGAATGCCCCCAGTGCAGCGAGATCGTCAAGGCCCAGGCCAAGGTCTGCAAGCACTGCGGCGCCGAATTCTGATGGCGTCGTAAAAACCTGAAATGTGCCCCGTCGCCACCAGTAACCCCCTAATTTACCAACGGTTATTGCGCCCAATATGAATAGGGGCTAAATGGGGTCAGTTCTGGACATTGGACAATGTGGCCGGATCAAAATTCGTTTGTCCATTGTCCAAAACCGACCCATCTCCTCATTATTTATCCTCTACCTTGCCACCTTCATCTGCTCAAGCCACCGCCCATGCCGCGCTAAGGGACTCGGAAAATACCAATATACTTCAGCAGCTTCCGCAGCAGTTCCACACAGATCGGTCACCGCCCGCAGCAGCCGGGCCTTGCCGTCATCCTGGCTTAAGATATGCTCCTGCGCTTCCACCAATTTTGTCAGACGCGTCTGACTTGTCGGACCGGTCAGATACTCTTGCCAGTCAAACCCACGGAACAAGCCGAGACAAATCTCGTACTTCTCCAGCATCACCGCCACGGCCTCGGCCTGGTCCAGCGCCGTCTTGCCGTCCATGTTTGCCAGCCGGTTTTCGAAGTGCTCTACCAGGTCACGGGCCACTAGCTCAATGCGGTTCTCGGAACCAACTACCGCTTCCAGTTGCGCCCACTTGCCCTTGAGCTTCTCCTTGCGTTCGACCTCCTCGCCTTCGGTGGCCTCCTCGAACTCCGGGTCGATCTTCGGCCGTTCGGATGCCTTCAGCTCCAACTTGGCGAGCCGGCTCTCGTAGTAGATGGGCACGGTGGCGCCGTCCGTTACCGCCCGCTGGATGTCGTAAACGCTGATGTGGTCGCCGAACACCGCGCGGGTGTTGGCGTCGGTCTTCTCGATAGGGGTGCCGGTGAAACCGATAAACGAGGCGTGCGGCAGGGCATCGCGCATGTGCCGGGCATAACCGTCGATAAAGTCGTACTGGCTGCGGTGCGCCTCGTCGGCAATGACCACGATGTTGCGGCGTGCCGAGAGCACCGGGTGGCGGTCGCCCCGCTCCTCGGGAAAGAACTTCTGGATGGTGGTGAAGACCACGCCGCCGGAGGCGACCGCGAGCTTGGCGCGCAGGTCGGTACGGTCCGTTGCCTGCACGGGCGGCTGGCGCAGGAGGTCGCGGCAGCGGGCAAAGGTGCCGAAGAGCTGGTCGTCAAGGTCGTTGCGGTCGGTGATTACGACCAGGGTGGGGTTCTCCATAGTCGGGTGCAGGATCACCCGGCCGGCGTAAAAGGCCATGGTCAGGCTCTTGCCCGAACCCTGGGTGTGCCAAACCACGCCCACGCGCCGATCGCCGGGGTTGCCGCCCGGTTGATGCCCCCGCCTCATAGCGGCCTGGCGTTTCTCCACCAACGCCCAACCCAGGGGTCTGGGCCGCCCGCATGGTTTCTTCCACGGCGGCGTTCACCGCATGGAACTGGTGGTAGCCTGCCATCTTTTTGGTGAGCTGGCCAGCGCCCTCATCCTCGAACACGATGAAGTGGCGCACCAGGTTTAGAAAGCGGTGCTGCGCGAACACGCCTTCCAGCACCACTTGCAGCTCGGTCAACTTGGCGGATGCGTCCTCGCGCCCGGTGATGGTGCGCCAGGGCTTGAACCACTCCTTGCCCGCGCCCAGCGCGCCAATGCGGGCCTGCACGCCGTCGGAAACCACCAGGGCCGCGTTGCAGGCAAAGAGCGCCGGGATCTGCGCCTGATAGGTCTGCAACTGCTGATGGGCACTCCAGACCGTGGCGTTCTCGTCGGCCGGGTTCTTCAGTTCGATCACCGCCAGGGCCAGGCCGTTCACGAACAACACCACGTCTGGCCGGCGGGTGTGCTGGCCCTCGGCCACGGTAAATTGATTGACCGCCAGCCAGTCGTTGTTGCCGGGCTTGGCGAAATCGATCACCTGCGCCTGCCCGCCCGCGATGGAACCATCTTTTCGTCGGTACTCCACGGTCACGCCATCCACCAGCATCCGATGCACCGCGTGGTTGCGCTCGATGAGCGAAGGCGCGTCGCTGCGGGTCAGCTTGCGGAAGGCATCTTCCAGCGCCTCGGCGGGCAGATCGGGGTTGAGGCGTACAAGGGCCTGGCGCAGGCGGCCTTCCAGCACCACGTCGCGGTAGTTCGGGTCGCTGCGCTCTGCGGCCGGCATGCCTACAGCAAGGTCAGGGCCGTGCAGCACGGTGTAGTCCAGTGCCGCCAGCCAGGCAAGCGCGGCCTCTTCGACGATGGATTCGGTGAAGGTGGTCATGCGCGGGGCTCCGCCAGGAGATTTATGATGAGCCGAACCATCAGTTCCTTGGCAACCGGGGCGCTTTCGGCGATGAGCAAGGCGAGCGCGGTCAAGGCCGGCGGGTTGAGTAGGCGCCCCATACCTTCTTGTTGCAGGTAGAGCATGAACAGGAAGGAACCAATGCGCTTGTTGCCATCGGAAAACGGGTGATCCTTGATGACGAAGTAGAGGAGATGGGCGGCCTTCTCCTCGCGCGTCCGGTACAACGCCTCGCCGAACATGGTTTGCTCGATACTGCCGAGGATGCCCTCCAGCGCCGCGCCGCGCGGGTTGCCGAACAGCGGGGTGGCCTCGTTACGTGCCAGCAGCTCTTTCTTGAAATCGGCAATCGCGAGGCTGGCTCGGGCTAGGTCCAACACACCCGCAGACGGCCGGGCGCCCGGCGGCAACACCAGCCGGTCTTCGTCGTACTCCAAAAGCAGCCGCCAGGTGTCGGCATAGCCGGTGATCAGCTCCAGCACGGCGCGGCCGGTGTCGTTTACCAGCGC
>MNYK01000153.1 GCA_001873115.1 Desulfobacterales bacterium CG2_30_60_27
CAGGCGGCTGTATGCCTCGGTTTTTGCCCGTTAAGGGGTATGGTCGGGGCGGGAGTCAACAAGAAATGTAACTAGTAGAGCGTTTCATTGAAAGACTGTCATTTCGACCGCAGGGAGAAATCTTTTTAGCTCATTGACATGGCAAGATTTCTCGTTTCACTCGAAATGACATAAGTGTAAATGTTTTAATGAAACCATGTACTAGTACTATGTAACACATATTCCTTCGCATCTGAACCCCTCCAACCCTCCCCTTATCAAGGGAGGCTTCTAGGCTTCCCCCCTGACAAGGGGGGCGGGAGGGGGGTTGGACTTAAATGTTACAGGGTCCCAGGGCAGTTTGTGAGCGAGCAGGTACCGCACGGACTGATGCCGGTTAGAAGGTATAGCCGATTTCGCTGTGCTGACTGAGGTCCAGCCCCTGGTTTTCCTCGTCCACCTTAACCCGCAGGCCCACGGTCCAGTCGATGGCCTTCAGGATGATGAAGGTGACCACCACGGAGTAGGCGATGGTGGCGAAGGCGCCATAGGCCTGGATACCGAATTGGTCCGGGTTGCCATGGAAAAGACCGTTGGCGCCAGCCGGGTTCCAGGCCAGGGAGGCGAACAGGCCGGTCGCCAGGGCGCCCCAGAGTCCGCCAACGCCATGCACCGCCACCACATCCAGGGCGTCGTCGTAACCGAGTTTGGCCTTCATGAGTACCGCCAGATAGCAAAGGACGCCGGCCACCAGACCGATGATGATCGCGGCCAGCGGGCTTACGAAGCCGGCGGCCGGGGTGATGGCCACCAGGCCAGCCACGGCGCCGGAGGCAACGCCCAGGGTGGTGGGTTTGCCCTGCATGAACCACTCCGCGACAATCCAGGCGAGGGCCGCCGTCCCGGCGGCTACCTGGGTAGTGAAGAAGGCCAGGGTGGCGGTCTGGCCGGCGGCCAGGGCGCTGCCGGCATTGAAGCCGAACCAGCCGAACCAGAGGAGACCGGCGCCCAGCATGGTCATGGGCAGGTTGTGGGGATGAAAGGCCTCCTTGCCGAAACCCTTGCGTTTGCCGATGACCAGGGCCGCCACCAGGGCGGCGGCGCCGGAGTTGATGTGGATGACCGTGCCGCCGGCGAAGTCCAGCCCGCCGAGGCCGCCGATCCAGCCGCCGCCCCATACCCAATGGCACACAGGGAAGTATACCAGGGTGATCCACAGGGTGGTGAAAATGAGATAGGCGGAAAATTTCATGCGTTCGGCC
The DNA here is from genome assembly GCA_001873115.1 of Desulfobacterales bacterium CG2_30_60_27. Taxonomy (GTDB): domain Bacteria; phylum Desulfobacterota; class Desulfobulbia; order Desulfobulbales; family CG2-30-60-27; genus CG2-30-60-27. Next base: position 1,242 of record MNYK01000153.1, read on the forward strand.
CAGGCGCCGGTAATGAGTGCCGGCGTAATGATGGCGAACATGAGCTGGAAGGCGCAGAACAGCAGGTGCGGGATAGTGGCGGCATAACGACCGGGTTCCAGGCCGACACCGTTCAGCAGGGCCCAGTCCAGGTTGCCGATAATCCCGCCCACGTCGGGCCCGAAGGCCAGGGAGTACCCGTACACTACCCAGATGATACTGACGATCCCGAGGCAGGCAAAGCTGTGCATCATGGTGGTCAGGATGTTTTTAGAGCGCACCAGGCCCCCGTAAAACAGGGCCAGGCCCGGGGTCATCAGCATGACCATGGCGGTGGCGATCAGCATAAAGGCGGTGTCTCCGCTGTTCATAAGCTTCTCCCCGACAGGTAAAAGTAAGCGCTAGGGTGCGGAACGCATGCCCCGCCCTCATGGTTGCACAATCACCTGCTATTTAAGCAAGGCGTGTGCCAACCGCGTATATAATTTTTTTAACTAATATTGTTAAGGCGTTAGCATAACGAGGTCATGATTTCAGTAGTTGAAATTTATTACATTTTTGTCTGCTTATTGATAAAAATGGGACCAAAATGTCAATAGCCGAGAGCCGCGGGACGGCCGCCCCGGGGCGGCAAACGGGCCCGGAAGGCAGGGGCTCAGTCGAGCTTGTAACTCTTGATGGTCACGGTCTCGAGCTCGCCCTCGGGCCATTGCATGCGTAACCATTCGCGGAGTTGATCGCTCATTTCGCCTTGGGCCAGGGCGTAATGGCGCAGGTCGTAAGGGGGGCGGTTGACGAAGAACTGGAAGATGGTGTCGCGCACAAACGGTTTCCTGCTCAAGGGCGGTCCGTCCTTTGCATTGTCCAGGGCAATAACCAGGTCAAGCTCGACGGTAACGAAGATAGTCGCCTTGGTATCCTTATCCATGACCGGGATGATGAAGGAGGTAAAGGGCCAGGTGGTATGGCTTTTTTCCACCGGTTGGGGTCCGGTGTCGGCGGGGGCCGGTTCGGCTGCCGGTGCCTCGACCACCGCGGGCGCGGCCACCTCTGCCGGCGGGCTGGCCGGTGCACCCGCGGGGGCGGTGGGAAGCGTGGCTTGCGTGGGTGGAATCTGGGCCGGTCTCTTCAGCATTTGGAAGAGGGTGATGCCGATCAACAGGAGAAGCAGCGCAGCGGGGATCCCCAGCCGGATTGGCATGGGCAGGGCCATGCAGCGGGTCATGAGCCGGGCGGCCGGGCCGGGTCCGGCCGCCCGGGCGGCCGGCTCGTCCTCGGCGCCAACCGATACCCGCGGCCCAGCGGCCCCGTCGTCATGCGGCAGCACGTCGAGGCTGTCCTCCTCGGCGATGGTAAAATCGTTGGCGTCGTTCTGGCTGGTTTCCGCCAGGGGGGTAGTGCCCTCCGCCTCATCAACGGTGAATTCTTCGGCCTGGAAGGCCGATTCCCAGTCAGAACCCCAGTCGTCTCCCTGGGGCGCGGCCTGGGCGGGCGCTGTGGTTTGCCGGGACTTGTCGGGATCGGCCTGTTGCTCGTCAACCATGGACGCCAGAATGGTGGTGGTCGTAAAGGAAGTTTAACTGCTCAGGTTGTTTAAACTGTAGGTGTTTAGTCTCTTGGCAACGGCAACCAGCCTAACAGGCTACAGTCTAAACCCCTTTTCCCGGGGTTATGAAAAGACCTTGTCGATTTTTTCGCCCAGGGTATCGGCGGTGAAGGGTTTGACAATGTACTGGCTGACCTTGGCCTTGACCGCCAGGATGATGTTGTCCTGCTGGGCCTCGGCGGTGACCATGATGAAGGGGGTGCGGGCCAGGGTCTCACTGGCCCGCACGGTTTTCAAAAGTTCAAGCCCGGTCATCTTGGGCATGTTCCAGTCGGAGATGATGAGGTCGACCTTTTCCTTTTTCAGGACTTCCAGGGCCGTGGTGCCGTCGTCGGCTTCCAGGGTATTCTTATAGCCCAACTGCGTCAGGATGTTCTTGATGATCCGCCGCATGGTGGCGAAGTCATCGACGATCAGGACTCTCATATTGGTATCGGCCATAACGTTCCTCTTCCTGAAAAATGGAGGCGGTCATAATCCGCGGCGTTTAGCGGCCGGTTTCTCTCCGGTCATAGCCCCGCCCGCGCCTGGTAAGATCTATTCATTACCTAATTTTTTCATCTTCGTAAAGGTGAAAGTCTGTCGTAACTGTTCAGCAGTGCCAGCTAAGCGAGCGAAGCGATACTGCGAAGCAGAGGTGGTGCTGCTGAACAGTTACCAGTCTTTCTAACTTGCGGCCGGCTGTCTTCATGGCTCAATCTCCCGTTTCAGCCTGGCCCGCAAGCGCAGCATGGCCTTGCTGTGCATCTGGGAAATGCGTGATTCGGTATAGCCCAGCACCTGGGCGATTTCCTTCATGGTCAGCTCTTCGGAGTAGTACAGGGAGACGGTGAGTTTTTCCTTCTCCGGCAGGCTGCTAACGGCCCGGGCCACCTTGGTGCGGAACTCCGCCAGGCTGATCTTGGTGAAGGGGTCTTCCTGGTCGTCGTGAAAGAGCGAGTCGGCGAGGCTGGCCTCCGCCGGCACGGCGGCCTCATGGTGGAGGAGATCGATGTCCATGAAGGTTACCGCCTTGGTCTCGTCCAGCAGCCGGTAAAAATTTTCCATGTCCAGGTGCAGGGCGTCGGCAATCTCCTCGTCGGTGGCCGGGCGGCCCAGCCTTTTTTCCTGCTCGGCGTAAACCTCTCCCAGTTCATGGATCTTGCGGCGCACCGAGCGGGGCACCCAGTCCAGGGAGCGGAGTTCGTCCAGCATGGCGCCCTTGATGCGGAATTCGGCATAGGTCTTGAACTGGACCTCCTTGGCCGGGTCGAATTTGTCGATGGCGTCGATGAGGCCGATGATGCCGCAACTGATGAGGTCGTCCAGGGCAATGTGGGCGGGCAGACGAGCGGCCAGCCGGCCAGCGATGTATTTGATCAGCGGCGTGAAACTGGTGATGAGCTCGTCACGGTTGGTCGGCTCCCGCCTGCCGCTTTGGCTGAAGTAGAGTTCCGCGCACTCTTTGAGTTTATGGGGGTGTGGTTTTTCCATGGATTTTATGATGGCTGAACAAAAGGGGCAAAGGGGCAAAGTAATAAAGTAAATCGAGCAGAAACTTTTTTAAAACTCTGTCACTTTGCCCCGCTGACTCTACAATATTACAGATCGAAAAGGCCTTGCCAGAAAAATTTGATGTTGCCGTCGGCCAGGGGCTCGGGCTTCTCCTCGACGAGCTTTTGGGCCAGCCGCAGGAAAGAGCGGCTGGCGGCGGCCTCCGGGAATAGTTCGCTCACCAGCCGCTGTTTGCGTACCGCCTGGGGCAGTTTGCTGTCAAAGGGGATGTGCCCCAAAAAATCCAGGGAAAGCGAGGGCAGGAAGCGGTCGGCCACCAGGCTAAGCTTGCGGAAGACCTGGATGGCCTCCTTCTCGCCCTGGGCCGAGTTGATGAGAATGCGGAAGCTTTTCACGTCGTGCTGCAGGGCCAGTACCTTGATGAGGGCATAGGCGTCGGTGAGCGAGGTGGGCTCGGGAGAGAGGACCACGATGCGCTCCCGGGCCGCCAGGTTGAAGTAGACGACGTTGTTGTTGATGCCGGCCCCCGTGTCGATGAGCAGGTAGTCCATGGCGTGGTCAAAGACCTCGATTTCGGTCATGAACGACAGCTTCTGGCTCTCGGAAAGATCGGCCATCTCCATGATGCCCGAACTGGCCGGCAGGATGTGCATGCCGGCCGGCCCCTCGATGAGGATGTCCCGCAGGGTTTTTTCGCCGAGGAAGACGTTGTGCAGGTTGTAGCGCGGGGTGAGCCCGAGGAGCACGTCGATGTTGGCCAGGTTGAGATCGGCGTCCAGCAGGAGCACCCGCTTGCCTTTTTTCCTGAGCCCGTAGGCCAGATTGACGGCCACGTTGGTCTTGCCGACCCCGCCCTTGCCGGACGTGATGCAGATGACCCGGGGTGACGCTGGATAGAAAGCGGTGCCGAGCGCGGCGTCGGGCATATTTTTCAGGGTTTCCGCTTGATTCATGAAAATACCTGGTTATAGCGTTTAGCGGTTAGCAGTCAGCTTGCAGCGTGAACATGCGTTTTTAAAAAGTCAGTAGCTGAACGCTGACCGCTGACCGCTGCTTGCTGTTTGTTCATAAAATGCCGCGTGGCCCTGGTTGACAAGTTTTTCCAGGAAGGGGCGGGAGGCCATCTGAAAATCTTCCGGCACCCGCTGGCCCGTGCAGAGGCAAGCCACGGGCAGGGCCGAGGTCGCCACCTCCTGGCACAGTCCGGCGTATGCCTGGGTTTCATCCAGCTTGGTGAGCACCAGGCCCCGGAGGCCAAGGCGGGAATAGGTGCCGATCACCCGGGCATGATTTTCTTTCTGGGCGGTGGCGTTCAGCACCAGATAGGGGGCGATGGCGGCGCAGGGGGCGAACCACTCCTCCAGTTCCACGATGTTGCTGGTATCGTACGGGCTCTTGCCCGCCGTGTCAATGAGGATGACATCCTTGTCGCGGTGCCGGGCCAGGGCCAGGGCCAACTCCTCGGGTTTCAAGGCGATTTCGCAGGGCAGCCGCATGATGCGGCCGTATGTGCGGAGCTGGTCAGTGGCGCCGATCCGGTAGCTGTCCATGGAGATGAGGGCCACCTTTTTTCGTTCCCGCAGGGTGAACCAGGCGGCGAGCTTGGCAATGGTCGTGGTCTTGCCGACGCCGGTGGCGCCCACCAGGGCGACAGTGAGTGGTCCCGCCTCGTCAGTCGGGGCCATGGGGGTGATCAGGATCTCGCCAATGACCCGGTCGCGCCAGCGGGCCACCTGCTCGGGGTTGGGCCGTTGGCGGCCGGGCTTGGTGGCCATTGGCTGGTGGCCGGCCGGGCCGGTCTGCTCGGTGAGCAGGCTGGCAAAACGGCTGCGCAGTTCCTGGGCCTCGGTGTGAAGGCGGCGGGGCGGCGTTGGCCGGGGCGGGGTCGCCGGCGATGGGGCGTCGGGTTGCTCCAAGGCAGCCCCCAACTCCTCCATTTCGTAATCGGTGGCCGCCACTACCTCGACCCGGTTCCGGCCTTTGCTGTCCAAGGCACGGAACAGGGCGGGGCCGTCCTGGCGGTTGTCAGGTTTTCTCTTGATGGTCCGGGTGGCCAGGATGACGGCATCCGGCCCCAGTTCTTTTTTGACCATGGCCAGGGCGGTCTTGGCGTCTTGTGCTACGAAACGTCGGATCTTCATGGTTGGCGCCGTTGTCTGTGGTTTGTCTTAAGTGTCAAAGTGACAGAGTGGCAGAGTGGCAAAGTGACAGAGTGGCAGAGTGGCAAAGGGGCAGAGTGGTAAAGCATATCGAGCATAAACTTCTTTAAAACTTTGCCACTTTGTCCCTTTGCCACTTTGTACCTCATCTCCGTGGGTTGATCTCAATGGTTCCCAGGGACTTGATTTTCACCTGGGTGGTGAGTTCGCTGTGGGAAAGCACGACGATCTGTGGCATGAAGCGGGCCAGCAGCCCGCGCAGGTGTCGCCGGATCAGGGCGTTGCACAGGATGATTGGGTGAAAGCCGTCGGCCGAGGCCTTTTCCGCCTTCTCCTGAATGGCGTCCAGCAGGCGCTGGGCGAGGTTCGGTTCCAGGGTCAGGTAGGTGCCCTGTTCCCCTTTCTGAAGCGATTCCCGGATCAGATCCTCGGCCTGGGTGGAGAGGGTGAGCAGCGCCAGGGTGCCCTTGTCGTCTGTGTAGGCGGTAAGAATGGCGGGCGCGAGCTTCTGGCGCACGTACTCGGTGAGGACGTCCGGATCCTTGGTCAGGGACGCATAGTCGGCCAGGGCCTCGCAGATGGTGAGCAGGTCGCGGATGGAGACCCGCTCGCGCAGGAGATTTTGCAGAACCTTCTGGACGCGGCCCAGGGTGAGCTGGCCGGGCACCAGTTCCTCGATCACCTTGGGGTTGGTTTTAACCAGGTTGTCCAGGAGCCGCTGGGTATCCTGGCGGCCAAGGAGGTCGGCGGCATAGGAGCGCAGAATTTCGGTGAGGTGGGTGGCCAGGACGGTGGAGGGCTCCACCACCGTGTAGCCGGCCAGTTGGGCCTCGTCTTTCTGCTCCTCCTTGATCCACAGGGCCGGCAGGTTGAAGGCCGGCTCCTGGGTGGGGATGCCATCGATCTTGCGTTTGGCGGCGCCGGCATCCATGGCCAGGAGATAGCCCATCATCAGGTCGCCGCGGGCGATTTCCACGCCTTTCAGCATGAGCCGGTACTGGGCCGGAGCAAGCTGCAGGTTGTCCCGCACATGCAGGGGCGGAATGATGAGACCCATGTCAACGGCGAACTGGCGGCGGATGGCCCGGATGCGCTCCAGCAGATCGCCGTTCTGGTTTTCATCCACCAGCGAGATCAGGCCATAGCCCACCTCCAGCTCCAGGGTGTCCAAGGGCAGGAGGGTCTCCACGGTTTCCGGGGCCCCGGGCTGCGGGCCGGCCTCTTTTTGCTTCTTGGCCTCTTCCGTCTCCTCGGCGCGGGCCGTTTCCTTGGCAACGGCCTGTTGTTTAAAGGCGACATAGGCCAGGCCGCCTACGGCCGAACCCAGGATGAGGAAGGGGATGTGGGGCAGACCGGGGATAAGCCCGAAGAGGAAGATGATGCCCGCCGCAACGCTCAGGGCCTGGGGCTGCATGCCGAACTGCTTCAGGAATTCCTTGCCCATGCTGACGTTTGAGGCGGCGCGGGAAACGATGATGCCGGCCGCGGTGGAGATGATGAGCGCCGGAATCTGGGCGACCAGTCCGTCACCGATGGTGAGCAGGGTGTAGGTCTCGGCGGCCCGCAGGAGGTCCATGTGCTGCATGACGAAACCCATGAAGAGGCCGCCCACGATATTGATAACCATGATGACGATACTGGCCACGGCCTCGCCGCGCACGAACTTGCTGGCGCCGTCCATGGAGCCGTAGAATTCCGACTGCCGGGAGATTTCGCTGCGCCGGGCCTTGGCCGCCGCCTCGTTAATGAGCCCGGCGTTCAGGTCGGCGTCGATGGCCATCTGCTTGCCCGGCATGGCGTCCAGGGTAAAGCGGGCCGCCACTTCGGCGATGCGGCCCGAGCCCTTGGTGATGACGATAAAGTTAATGAGTACCATGATCAAAAAGATCACCAGCCCCACCGCAAAGTTGCCGCCCACCACGAAGTTACCGAAGGACTGGATCACCATGCCCACGGCGCCGGTCCCCTGGTGCCCGTGCAACAGGATGAGGCGGGTGGAGGCGATGTTCAGCGACAGCCTGAACAAGGTGGTGATGAGCAAAAGCGACGGGAAGGAGGAAAAATCCAAGGGGTTGACGTTGTACATGCTCATGAGCAGAATGACCAGCCCCATGGTGATATTCAGGGACAGCAGCAGGTCGAGCACAATGGTGGGCAGCGGGATGATCATGACCATGAGAATGGCCACCACCCCACCGGCCACCACCAGGCTGGAGTATTCGATGTTGATGCTTTTGAGCCCGGTCAGGGCGTTGGTTTCCGCGGCCATGGTAGTTCGCTCAGGTTTTTTAGACTGTAGTTGTAAGGTGCGCCGTGCGCACCATCAAGCATAATTGGTGCGCACGGCGCACCCTACTACTATTCAATATTCCTTTGTGCCTGTTCATGCGGCGGGCCTTTTCTTGAGGCTGTAAACATAGGCCAGGACCTCGGCCACGGCCTGGAAGAGGTTGTCGGGGATCATACCGCCCAGCTTGACGCTCTTATACATGGCCCGGGCCAGCGGCTTGTCCTCCACGATGGGGATGGCGTGCTCGCGGGCGATTTCCTTGATGCGCTGAGCCAGGAAGCCGGCCCCCTTGGCCACCACGGTCGGCGCCGCCATCTCGGCCGGGTCGTAACGCAGGGCCACGGCCAGGCGCACCGGGTTGGTGATGATCACCTCGGCCTTGGGCACCTCGGCCATCATGCGGCGCCGGGCCATGGCGAACTGAATGGAGCGGATGCGGCCCTTGATCATGGGGTCGCCCTCGGTCTGTTTGGCCTCTTCCCGGAGTTCCTGTTTGGTCATCTTCATTTTTTTCATGAACTGCCAGCGTTGAAAAATATAATCCGCGGCGGCCAGGAGGGCGATAATGAGGGCCGCCTTCAAGAAGATCCGGAAGGCCACCCGCCCCGCGAAGGCCATGATCGCGTAGACCTCCTGGTCCGCCAGGGTCGGAATGACCGGCAGGACGGTATACACCTCCCGGACGGCCACGTAGCCGACAATGACCAGCTTGGCGATGGATTTGACGGTCTGGGCCAGGGTCTGGATGGAAAAGAGCCGCTTGATGCCCTCCAATGGGTTGATCTTGGCCAGTTGCGGGGTGATTTTCTCCATTGAGAAGACTACCCCAACTTGGGCGTAATTGGCCACCAAGGCCACCACCATGAGGATAACCATCAGCGGACCGACCAGGATCACGAAGTGCAGCATGGCCTCGCGGGTCAGCCCCGGCATGTTTTCCGGGATGATCTTGAAGGTCTGGGCGTTGCCCAGGTAATAGCGGAGGGTGAGGAGCAGGCGCTGCATGAGAAAGTCGGCAAGCAGATACAGGGTCAGGAGGCCGGCCAGGAGCACGGCGGCCGCTGGTACCTCCTGGCTCTTCACCACGTCGCCCTTCTGCCGGGCCTCACGGAGACGCCGGGTGGTCGGGGCCTCGGTTTTTTCCTGTCCAGCGCCGCCTTCCTGGGCCATGGCTTACATCCCCATCCCTTGGGCCAGCCGCGGCAGCAGCCGGCCCATGGTGTCAAAGCTGTTGATCATGAGCGGCACGAAATATCCCAGTGACAACCCTACGAAGAGCAGGCCAACGGCAATGTTCAATGGCATGCCGACGATCAAGATCGGGATTTGCGGCACGGTCTTGGCGATGATGCCCATGGCCACATGGGAGAAGAAGAGCGCAGCCGCCGCTGGCCCCATGATCTTCACGGCCAGAATGAACATGTGGGCCGTGCCCTGCATGAGGCCCTCGTAGGTGGCCCGGGAGAGGTGCAGGGTACCGGGCCGGACCCACTGGAAGCTCTCCACCAGGGTGGAAAAGAAGATGTGGTGGCCGTTGATGGCAAGAAAGAGCAGGGTAGCCGTGAGGCTCCAGAACTGGCCGATCGGCGAAACCTGGACGCCTGACTGCGGGTCCATGACGCCGGCCATGCCCATGCCCATCTGAATACCCACCATCTGGCCGGCAAGCTGCACCGCGGTGAAGACGAAGCGCGCGAAGATCGCCAGGATGCCGCCAAAGGCCACCTCACTGGCGACGAAGATGCCGAATCCCAGCGGCGAACCGGGCAGGTCGGTGGGCCGCACCGCCACCACGGGGAGCAAGACCAGGGTGGTCATCAGGGTGAACAGGGCCTTGATCTGAACGGGTACGGCCGTTGAGCCGATGATGGGCATCAGGAAGATCAGCGTTCCCACCCGGGTGATGATCACCAGGGCGGTGAGAACCTGGCTGAGGGTCCAGTTTAGCAGGGCGGTCTCGATCATATTGGCTGCCTGTGTCTCGTGCGTCCGGGGCCCGTTCAGCGGACCAGATCGGGGATCTGCAGGATGAGATCCCGGGTGTAATCGCTGAGCTTCATGATCATCCAGGAGGAAAAGAACATGAGGGTGAACATGATCGCGAAGATCTTGGGCACAAAGGTGAGGGTCATCTCCTGAATCTGGGTGACGGCCTGGAACAGGGCGATGACCATGCCGACAACCATGCCCACCAGCAAGAGCGGCGCGGACAGCAGCATGGTGATCATGATGGCGTTGTTGGCCAGGGTGAGGACGTCGAAGGTTCCCATGGGTTACACTCCGAAGCTCTTGACCAGCGAGCCGACGATGAGATACCAGCCGTCGACCAGCACGAAGAGCAGCAGTTTGAAGGGCAGGGAGATCATGACCGGCGGCAGCATCATCATGCCCATGGAGAGCAGGACGCTGGACACCACCATGTCCACCACCAGAAAGGGCAGGAAGAGGACAAAGCCGATCTGAAAGGCGGTCTTCAGTTCGCTGATCATGAAGGCGGGCACCAGAACCACGGTGGAGACCTCGTCCCGGTTCTGGGGCTTGGCCTGGTGCGCCAGGTTTAGAAAGAGGGCGAGATCCTTTTCCCGGGTCTGGGCGAACATGAAGGCGCGCAGCGGTTTGATGCCCTCGTTGAAGGCCTGTTCAGCGGAGATCTGCTCGGCCATATAGGGTTTGATGGCAATGTCGTTGATCTTGGTAAAGACCGGCGCCATGATGAACAGGGTGAGGAAAAGGGAGAGGCCAACCAGTACCTGGGCCGGCGGTTGCTGCTGGGTGCCCATGGCCTGCTTGAGAAAGGAAAAGGTCACCAGCAGGCGGGTGAAGCAGGTCGTCATGAGCAGGATGGCCGGCGCCACGGAGAGCACGGTAAAGAGCAGCAGGATCTCGATGAGCGTAGACATCTTTTGGGGATTGTCCGCCTCGGCCAGACCGATCTGCAGGGTGGGCAGGGTCAGGGCGTGGGCCTCGGCGGTCAGCAGACCGGCCACCAGTACCGCGACCAGCCCGGCCAGGATCGGCCGGCCGACCGGCCGCCGGGCGAGCGGGGTGGTCTGGCGGAATAACCGGCTGATTTTCATGGCGTGTCCTGCTCCCCTGGCTGGCTCTGTTTGCCGGTGAGCCGGCCGGCGGCCGTTTTCAGGAAGGTGGCAAAGGGGGCCGCGGGCGGCGCTGCCTCGGTCCGGGAGGGGGCGTCCGTCGCGTCGTCGTTTTTCAGGGAGGTGAGGAAGCTGATCCGTTGATCGGTAACGCCCACCACAAACCGCTCGCCAGCCACCTGCAGAACCGTCACGTATTTCTTGGGGGCGATCAGGCGGGTTTCCAGGATATTGACCAGCGCCCCGGGCCGGCCCGTTAATTTCATCAGGCCGATTTTCTTGACCCAGAAGAGGAGCAGCAGCATGAGGCCCAGCACCACGGCCAGGGCGGCCAGCGTCTTGCCGATCATGGCGATGAGCGAGCCGCTTTCCTCGGCCAGGGCCAGGGTGTCCGCCGCTTCGGCGACCGGGCCGGAGGCGGTCGACAGCAGGCCGATCATGAGCGCGGCGGCGATGAGTATTGTCAGGGTCCGGAAATGGCGCATAATGCGTTTCTCGGTCAGCCTATGTTCTTGATGCGGTCGGCCTGGCTGATGATCTCGGTGATGCGGACGCCGAAGCGGTCGTTGACCACCACCACCTCACCCTTGCCAAGGAGTTTGTTGTTGACGTAGATCTCCACCGGCTCGCCGGCCGCCTTTTCCAGCTCCACCACCGAACCCTGGGTGAGTTGCAGCATCTTGTTGATGATCAGGTTGGTCCGGCCCAGTTCCACCCTGACATCCAGCGGGAGGTCGAGCAGGAAGTCCAGATTCTGGCCGCCGCTCTTGTTGGTTGGACCGGTACTTAGTTCGGCAAAGGCGGCGGGCTGGGAGGCGCCGCCTTCCTGGCTCGACATGGCCGAGGCCCAGTCGTCACCCGTATCCGGGGCGGCGCCTTTTTTCTCCTCCTCTGTTTTTCCCCATGTGTCGTCTTGCGGTTCGTCAGCCATGGTGCTCTCCTTGCATCGTGGAGGATAAAATTCCACTTTCAGATGGCATGGTTAGTCTGTATCCGGAAACTGTATTTCCGGCTGTGTAAAAGGACGATGGGGAAGTTTACAGGTCTTATAAAATCTATAGGATCTATGTACCCCCCCGCCCCCTGGTCAGTTCAATCCCGTTCCGGATTCAGGACCCTGCGCTTCAGGAGGAAGGCCTTGCTGCCCCGGTGAATACCCGGGGTGCCCATGTATTTCCTGGCGCCAGCCACATAGGCGGGCAGGAGATCGTCCTTGCGCTGGTCAAGCTGGAGGATATCCCCCCTTTCCAGGGCCATGATGTCGCCGGCCGGCATGGTGACCTGGCCGAGGATGACCTTGAATTCCACTTCCAAATTTTTGATATTTTCAATCAAAATGTTCTGGTTTTTGATGTCTTCGTCGCTCTTTTCCCGCTGGAAGGTGGAGGCCAGTCGCTGCTGCACCGAGGTGAGGTTCGCGATCGGGATGCAGGTGGTGATGGAACCGGCGGCCCTGTCCATGTCCAGCTCGTAACGGTTGATGATGATGATGTCTTCAGGCTGACAGATCTTGGCGAATTGGGGATTGATCTCGCTGCGGGTGTATTGCACCTTGATGGGCAGCAGGGAGGCCCAGGCCTTCTCCAGATCCTGGAGGAGAATGGTGACCACCCGGAGGATGAGTTTCTGCTCGATGGCGGTGAAATCCCGGCCCTCGATCCTGGCCTTGCGCTGGCCTGAACCGCCCAGGAAGTTTTCGACAAAGGCGAAGACCAGTTGCGGCTCCATGACCAGCAGGGCATTGCCCCGGAAGGGGTCCATCTTGAAGATCTGCAGCGAGCTCGGCACCGGCAAGGTACGGATGAAGGCGCCGAATCGTTCCAGTTCCATGGGCACCGAGGTTACATCGACGATCCGACGCAGGGCGTTGGACAGTGAGGAGCGGATGGAGCGCAGGAACACATCGTTGATGACGTCCAAGGCCGGCATCTTGATCTGGACGATCTTCTCGGTCCGCTTGAAGTCGTATGGGGTATACTCCAGCCCTTCCGCCTCGAGCGCCGCCTCGGGTTCCTCGATGTCGCCGCCGGAGATGCCTTTCAGGAGGGCATCAACCTCGTCCTGGCTGAGAATCTGTTCCATATGATATTAGCTCAAGGCTGAAGGCTCATAGCTGCGAGCCGTACGACTTTTCTATTGGACGACGAAGTCCGTAAAGTAGATCTGCTGGATTCGTTCCGGTTTCATGATCTGGTTGAAGCGATCCATGAGTTCATCGCGGATGCGGATCTTGCCCTCGGGGGACATGACCTCTTCAAAGGAGAGGCTGGTTAGCATCATGATCACCGTGTCCCGCATCTTGGGTTTCAGTTTTTCGGCCTTGGCCATGGTTTCCTTGCCATCTATCTCCAATTCGATGCGGATCTTGAGATAGCGTTTACCCTTGGGGTCGGCCAGGTTCACCACAAAAGGTTCCAGGACAAGCATCTCGCCCATGGCCTCCTTGGCCTTGCCTTTCTCCTCCCCGGTCGCCTTTTCTTCTTGGGCATTTCCCGCCTCCACGGCCGGTTTGTGGGCCAGGAATTTGGTGTAGGCGAAGAAACCGCCGCCGCCCAGAAGGGCGATGCCGACGCCCAGGCCGATGAACAGCATGAGCTTCGATTTTTTCTTGGGCGCGCCCTCTCCTTCGGTGTCTTTGGTTTCCGGGTCATCAGCCATGGGTCAGTGTTCCTCCTGGGGGTGAAAATGGGTGTCTGCCGTTTATTATGGAAAGCAAGGGGCGTGCCATCGGACCGCCCGTAGTCGAATTTAATGAAAGTTGCAGTTTTTTCAATAGGTTTCTCCGGCAGGCGACCGCGGTGGGTATGCGGCCCGGAGTCGCCGCGGCCCATCCGGGCGCCACATTTTTGACTTTCCGGCGCCGGGGTGTCAAATTCCCCTCGCGCAGGGGGCAACCGGCTACCATGCCCCGGCGGTCATGGAATAGGTGGTGTACAAGAATTCCGGTTTGTGGTAATAGCACCATCAATTATACCATGGAAAGGGAGGCAAGGCCATTTGCTGAAGGATCGGTCGAGATCAGTCTGATCGGTCTGATCCTGCCGATTTTATAAGCACGAACGCGACCACGAGGTTATGGCATGGGAAAAACAGTCACTGAAAAGATATTTGCGGCCCATCTGGTTGAGGGCCGCATGGCGCGGGGCGAGGAGATCGGCATCCGCATCGACCAGACCCTTACCCAGGATGCCACCGGCACCATGGCCTATCTGGAGTTCGAGGCCATCGGCATCCCCAGGGTGCGGACCGAACTGTCGGTCTGCTACGTGGATCACAACCTGGTGCAGTCCGACTTTCGCAACGCCGATGATCATCGCTTCCTGCAGTCAATGGCGCGGCGTTATGGCCTGTACTTCTCGCCGCCGGGCAACGGCATCTCCCACCAGATCCACCTGGAACGCTTCGGGGTGCCGGGCAAGACGCTGTTGGGCTCCGACTCCCACACCCCCACCGGCGGCGGCCTGGGCATGATCGCCATGGGGGCCGGCGGTTTGGACGTGGCCATGGCCATGGCCGGCAAGCCCTTCTATCTGGTGATGCCGAAGATTTACGGCATCAAGCTCACTGGCAGTCTGGCGCCCTGGGTGTCGGCGCGTGACGTGCTTCTTGAGGTGCTCAGGCGGTTGTCGGTGAAGGGCGGGGTCGGCTATATCATGGAATACTTCGGTCCTGGCGTCGCCACCCTTTCGGCCACCGACCGGGCATCTATCACCAACTTCGGCGCCGAACTGGGCGCCACCACCTCGGTCTTTCCGTCCGACGCCAACACCCTGGCCTTCCTGGAGAGCCAGGGCCGGGGAAGCGACTGGACCGAGATCATCGCCGACCCCGACGCCTCCTACGATGAGGTCATGGAACTTGATCTGGCCGCGCTTACGCCGCTCATCGCCTGCCCGTCGTCGCCGGACAAGGTGGTGCCGGTGCGCGAGGTGGCGGGAAAACCCGTGGCTCAGGTACTGGTCGGGTCGTGCTCCAACTCGTCGCTGCGCGATCTGCTGGTGGTGGCCAAGACCCTGGAGAGTCGCCCGGTGTCCGCCGAGGTCTCCTTTGAGATTAATCCGGGCAGTCGCCAGGTGCTGGAAAACCTGATTGCCATGGGCGACATGCTTACCCTGGTGCGGGCCGGGGCCAGGGTGCAGCAGACCGGTTGCCTGGGCTGCATCGGCATGGGCCAGGCCCCTGCCACCGGTACCATCAGCCTGCGTACCTTTCCCCGCAACTTCCCGGGCCGCAGCGGCACCAATGACGACCAGGTCTATCTCTGCTCGCCGGAGACGGCGGTGGCCGCGGCGGTTACCGGCAGGATCACCGACCCGCGCGAGCTGGGCGACTATCCCGCCTTCAGTCTGCCGGCAAAATATCTGCCAGGCGACCAGCGTATCGAACCGCCCCTGGCCGATGGTTCGCTAGTGAATATCATCCGCGGGCCCAACATCGCCGCCTTTCCTGAGTTTATGCCCCTGCCCGAGACTTGGGAGGGTACGGTCTTGCTCAAGGTGGCGGACAACATCACCACCGACCACATCATGCCGGCCGGCGCCAAGATCCTGCCCCTGCGCTCCAATATCCCGGCCATCTCCGAGTTTGTCTTCAACTCGGTGGACGAGGGTTTCGTGGCCCGGGCCAGGTCTGCCAAAAGTGGCCTGGTGGTGGGCGGCGACAACTATGGCCAGGGCTCTTCCCGCGAGCACGCCGCCCTGGCCCCGCGCTATCTGGGCGTGGAGGTGAAACTGGTGAAGAGCTTTGCCCGCATCCACAAGGCCAACCTCATCAATTTCGGCATCCTGCCCCTGGTCTTTGCCGATCCGGCTGACTATGAGCGCGTGGCGCAGGGCGCGGCCGTAAGTCTGCCCGGCATTCGCCAGGCCCTGGCGAGCGGGGCGGAAGAGGTGGAGGTCCGGGTGGGTTCATTTTCCTTTAAGGCGCGGCTGGAGGTGTCGGAGCGGCATCGAGAGATTCTTCTGGCCGGCGGTTTGCTCAACTGGGCGAAAGGAAAAAGCTGAAAGCTGAAAGCTCAATGCTGAAAGCTAGAGGAGAAAGCGCAACGGTTGCGGTGGGTCTGCTGCGGCAGGAGACTTACGACCGTTCGGTTTTGAAGGAGAAGATCGACCTCCTGTGGCGCACCCTGGCCCTGCCGGCGGTCCGGTCCAGCCGGGTGCTGCTCAAGCCCAATCTGATTGCAGCCAAACGGCGGGATGGCCTGCCCTGTACCCATGGCGAGTTCATTGCCGCGGTAGCGGGATATTTGCTGGACAACGGGGCGCAGGTGGCGGTGGGCGATTCGCCGGCCTTTGGTCGGGCCCGCGGGGTGATGAAGGCGGTGGGTATCGCCGATGCCTTGGCCGGTTTGCCCGTGACCCTGGTGGACTTCCAGGCAGGCGTTGACCATCAACTGGCCAGTGGCGTGCGGGTGCGGGTGGCGCGGGCCGCGCTGGAGTGCGATCTCCTGGTCAACCTGCCCAAGTGCAAGGCCCACTGCCAGCTCCTGGTCAGCCTGGCGGTGAAGAATTATTTCGGCGCCGTGCTGGGCTGGCGCAAGCCCTGGCTGCACATGCGCCACGGTGAGCGGGAGGAGGAGTTCGCCGCCATCCTGGTCGATCTGCTGGCGCTTTTCCCGGCCACGGTTTCCCTGTTGGACGGCATCATCGCCCTGCATCGAGATGGTCCGATCAACGGCGAGCCGGTTCAGTTGGGGGTGCTGGCGGCCAGCGCCAACGCGGTGGCCATGGATACCGCCATGCTGCAAGTTTTGGGTGTGGACTTGGAGCAGAGCCTGCTGTGGCGGGAGTGCCGACGGCGCAATCTTGCGGGCGCTGATCCGGCCGGGATTGTCTATCCCCTGCTGGACCCGGTTGCGGCCCGGGTAACCGGTTTCAAGGTGCCGGCCAGGTTGCGGCCGGTGAGTTTTCATCCCCGCCGACTGGCGGTCGGGGCGGTCAGGCGGCTGTATGCCTCGGTTTTTGCCCGTTAAGGGGTATGGTCGGGGCGGGAGTCAACAAGAAATGTAACTAGTAGAGCGTTTCATTGAAAGACTGTCATTTCGACCGCAGGGAGAAATCTTTTTAGCTCATTGACATGGCAAGATTTCTCGTTTCACTCGAAATGACATAAGTGTAAATGTTTTAATGAAACCATGTACTAGCCAGCGGAACCGCAGCCCGGCAACGCTTAAATGCCA